>DATIUW010000160.1:0-31314 GCA_035466435.1 Polyangiales bacterium
GACCTCGGAAGCGGGTGCGAACCTCAAGTCGCTCTTCCAGGGCGCAGCGGCGTACTACGAGCAGGAGAACTGGCAGCAAGGCATGGTCACCGCCGGCGCCTCGGCCGCGGCCTCGACCCATTGCGTGGTGCCGAGCGCAACGCCGAGTTGGACCGCGAGTGATGCCAAGTACGTCGTGAACTGGGACAACGAGGCCGATGCCTACACCGCCCTCAACTTCGCGCCGGCCGATCCACTCTACTTCGAGTACCACATCGTGAGTGACAACACCGGCACGACGAACGACTGCGGCAAGGCCGCGAATCAGGACGTCTATACCTTCACCGCCAACGGTAACCTCGATGGCGACCTCGTGGAGTCGACGTTCAGCCTCGCAGCGGGCTCGAACCCGGACAACGCGCTCTACCGCGCGCCCGGCATCTTCACCGTCGAACCGCTCGAGTAATCGAGGCAAAGACGATCGACTGCAGGGGCCGCGACAGCCGTCGCGGCCTTTTGCATTTAAGGGCTCTTCGGTGAATTCCGATATACTCGTCGGGTGACTTCTTCGATGCGCGCCGTGGCGCTCGTGGTGCTGCTTTCGCTCGTGGGGGGAATCTGGTCCCTTCGCACGCGAGCGATGGAGCACTACCTCGACACCCAGACCTACGAGGACATCTACTACCTGCCTCCCCCGGACTGGCTAGAGGTGATGAGCCTCGGCTACCGACGTGCCCTCGCGGATTTGATCTGGCTTCGCGCCCTGATCTACTTCGGCGACGAGTTCGAAAACCGTGGCGCAGTCAAACACGTATTCAACTACGGAGACTCGATGCTGGCGCTCGACCCGGACTTCCGCCGCGTGTACCGCTGGGTCGGCGTCGCAGGCGTTTACACGCCAACGGGGAGCCCACCGGAATTCATCGGGCGCGCAGTAGACGTGCTTCGACGCGGAGTCGAGCGTTTCCCCGACGACGGCGAGCTCGCCTGGGACGCCGGCGCCACGATCATCTACGAGCTCCTGCCGAACCTGCCGAAAGACGACCCGAGCCGTGCGCGTCTCGAAGCCGAGGGAAACGAGCACATGCTGGCCGCTGCGCGACTCGGGGCGGGACCCTCGTGGCTGGTGCTGACGAACGCCACCTCGCTTCGCAAGCTCGGCGAGAAAGAGCGGGAGCTCCGACACCTCGAAGAGATGTACGCCATCGTGCGAGATCCGAGAGTCAAGGCGCAGATCGAAGCCCGTCTTTCGCAGCTTCGTGACGAAGCGTATGCAGAAGCGTTCCGACGCGCGAACGAGGAATTCGAGCAGCGGCGGCGCGAGGAGTTTCCCTATCTGCCTCCGACTCTCTATTTCTTCGTCGCCGACCCCATCGAGGTCACCCGGGGCCTCGAAGACGCGAGCTAGGGGCTCTTGCCAAATCATGACGCGACTCGCACATTGCCCGGGCTTTGGCTCGCGGTCGTCCTAGATTGAGCTTGATCGAGGCAGCACTGCTGCTTTGTCTCGTCGGCATCGTGCTCGCGATTTTCGTCCCGACGTTTACCCGTCGTGTGCGCGCCAACAAGATCAACGAGGCGTCCGAGCTCTTGCAGGATCTCAGCGCGCGCACGGCCGCGTACTACGCGACCTCTTGGGACGACGAAAGACGCCACTGCCTTCCGCCGGGCGCCGGTCCCATGCCGGCCGTTCCGAGCGTCGAGGCGGAGTCGGTCGACTTCTTGTCAGCCGAGGCCGAGGGTCACGAGACCTGGCAAGCGCTCGGCTTTCAACCCGATCGTCCCATCCGCTACAGCTACACCTACGTGCCGAGCCAGCACGGCTGTGACCTCATCGGCCGGGAAGGTCTCGGCACCGTGTCATTTCGCGCCGAAGGGGATCTGGACGGAGACGGCGTGCGCTCGACCTTTGAGCGGCGCGCAACGCTCGGACCCGACGGCTGGCTCCAGGCTGACGTCTTGCACGTACACCAACGGGTCGAGTGAGCGCGGCCGCTATTTTCGTGCTCGTGTGGCGATGCTGGTCTCGGCCGCGAGCAACGCCGTCACGATCTCACCGGAGGCGCGCCGGAGCTCGACCGGAGCTCCGTCACCGTAGCGGTCCGGGTGAAGATCGCGAACGAGCCTGCGCAGCGCGAGGCGGGCCTCCCGCCCGTCGGCGTCCTCCGGCAGGTCGAGCAGCGTATGGGGCGAGGCATGGCGGCGGATTTCACGCCGTTTGCGGAGGAGCAGCGGATAGGACGAGCCGCCCGCCTTGGGCGCCGCCGCTCGCAAGAGCTTGAGCAACCACAAAAAGCGATAGGCAGTCGGCCCACAGCCGGGCAGCGCCTGAACGTCGGCGGCCCGAACGCCGCAGCGAATCCACGGGAGGATCGCTGCTTCTGCGGGCCGGAGGCATGCATCGACGAGCAGCATCTCGCCGGTCGGGGTCAACTCGTAGACCCCGCCCCCGAGGTCGCCCTCGATGCTGGGAAGCTCCGCGGATTGCACCGCAGCGCGCAGCGCGTCGAGGGCCACCGAGCGCGCGGGCAACGGCTCCTCGAGCTTCCACCAAGCCGTGGCACCCGCACCCTGCGCGAGCTCGAGCACCAGCCCGTCCCATTGACAGACTTGCCGCATGCGCTCGAACACTTGTTCCTTCGAGGTGGCGATGCGCCGATCGACGTTCGCGGAGACGACTTCGCCTGCCTCGAGCGAAAGAGTCGCGCATCGACCCTCGCCTCGCACCCGAAGCGTGCCGCTCGCCCCGGCGCGGTCGAGCCCCAGCAGGACCCGACAGACGGTGATCGCGCTAGTGAGCGCACGCATGATCGACCGATATGCAATTCGGTCGAGCGTGGCCAGTTTTCAGCGCGAGGCCGCGTAGCGCGGATCGCCGGGACGCAGTGCCAGAGCGTTCCGGATTTGCGCGAAGCGGGCCGACACCGAGGTCGGCGCCACACCGTATCTGCGAGCGACCTCCGCTTGTGTGCACCCAGGACGCCGATCGACCACGGCGATGGCGTACTCCAGCGCCGCCGCCAAAACTTCCGGCTTGGTCACGCGAAGCTCGCAATGCGCCTGCATGTCGGACCAGAGCTGAGTGGCGCGCTCGATCTGTGCGCGCGAAAAACCCGCCTCGCCCATCTTGCGTTGCACCGTCTCGGCGACTCGATCGACGGGCGGACGGCGAACGTGCGCAGCGGCAGCCGGTGCGTCGGTGGCGCCGCTACGAATCCAATCGAGGAGCGCGCGGTGGTCCGGATTGCACGGCCCCTTTTCGTACGCGAGCTCGGCGAGCCATTCCGCTTGCTCGAGGTCGCCCAGGCGCGCCACGCAATGCGCGAGCGATCCGATGATCTCGTCGTGCTCCGGCTCGAGCTCGTAGGCGCGCCGCAGATGCCGCTCCGCGCCGGCCGGATCGTCGAGCGCGACGTCCATCAAATGACCGAGGTTGTGATGGTACCAGGGCGTCTGCGGCGCGAGGTGCGAAGCCTCTCGATACGACCGCACGGCGACTCGGTAGTTGCCGAGAAGCGCATGACAAAGGCCCATCAGGGCGTGCACGATGTCGTCGTCATCCGAGTACGTCAGAAGCTTCCGCAGATGCAACGCGCTCTTCCAAGGGTTTCTTTCGAGCTCGAGCTCGGCCAGGTGCCGATGCGCGAAGAGCGAGGCTTCACTGCCCTCCTCGGCCATGGTGACGAGCTCCGTCAGCAGAGCTTCGGCGCGCTTGGACGAGGTTTCGAGCGCGTCTTCCGCCTGCGCCCAAACTTCTTCGACCGTACGTGCCGTTCGACCCATTTGCATTCGTATAGCCGTTCGGATTTTTGAAAGCAAGACAGGCAACGCATCGAAAGCGACCAAGCAACCGGTCGATCGTCGTCGAGACTGCACTCCGGACGGTCATGAGGTATGCTTCGTTCCACGGGTCCATCGAGGGTCCGTGAATGGTGCAAGCATGATGCCTGACGAATTCGATGAAGCGATGTCTTCGGACAGCGAACAGAAGGATCGGGACCGACGTTGGTCCGAAGGTGTCCTTCGTGACGCGCTTCGCAAGGCCGTCGAAAAGGGCATCGAAGCCGGTGTCGGCACGCTTCGCAGCGCAGACAGCGCGCTGCGCGGCGTCACGCAAGATGGAAGGCTTCCAAAAGAGCTGATCGGGTACATCTTCGCATCCGTCGACGAAACGAAGAATGCGTTGGTTCGCGGCGTCGCCAAAGAGGTACGTGATTTCCTCGAGGCCACCGATATCGCGAATGAATTCTACCGCGCGCTCACCTCGCTTTCCTTCGAGGTGAAGACGGAAATTCGCTTCATCCCGAATGACGCGGGCGGCGTCCGACCCCAAGTCCGGGCGCGTGCGGTCCAGAAGCGCAAGCGGCGCGGCAGCGGAGTCGAGACCGAGCCGATCATCCCGCCCAAGGATTCAGGCGAGACCTGAGCGACATGGCCGCGACCGGTAGAGTCTACTTGGTGGGTGCCGGGCCTGGCGATCCAGAGCTGATCACCGCGCGTGGGCTCCGAAGAGTGCGCGAGGCCGATCTGATCTTGTACGACGCGCTCGTACATCCCGACCAGCTCGAGGCAGCCAGACCGGGGTGCGAGCTCGTATTCGTGGGAAAGCGCGCCGGCCGGGTCAGCCAACGGCAGGCGGAGATCAATCGCAAGCTCGTTCGGGCTGCTCGCGAGGGAAAGACCGTGGTGCGTCTCAAGGGAGGCGACCCGTACCTTTTCGGACGCGGCTCGGAAGAAGCCGAGCTCTTGGCGTCCGAGGGCATTCCGTTCGAGGTCGTCCCCGGGGTGCCCTCTCCGCTCGCCGCGACCGCCTATGCGGGCTTGTCTCTGACCCATCGAGAGCTTTCGTCGAGCGTCGCCTACGTGACTGCGACCGAATCCGTCGAAAAGGACCGCACGGGTCACGACTGGTCCAAGCTCGCCACCGCGACGCAGACACTGGTGATCTTCATGGGCATGCGAAAGCTCGAATCACTCACGAAGCTTCTGATCGACCACGGAAGACCCGCCGACACTCCCGCAGCCGTGGTGCAATGGGCGTCGCTTCCGACGCAGCGCACGGTGGTGGGCACGCTCGCCAACATTCACCATCTCGCTTCAGAGGCCGAGATGGGGCTGCCCGCGCTCACCATCATCGGCGACGTCGTGCGCTTGCGCGAGAACCTGCGTTGGTTCGATACGAAACCTCTGTTTGGCAAGCGGGTGCTGGTGACACGCGCCGTGCGCCAAGCGGGATCGCTCTCCGGGCTCTTGCGGGACGAGGGCGCCCAGCCGATTCTGGCTCCCACCATTCGCATCGTGCCGCCGGCCGACCGAGGGCCGATGCGACGAGCCGTCGCGGACCTCGGCCGCTACGACTGGGTCCTGCTCACGAGCGCGAACGCAGTCGATGCGCTGTTCGCCTCGATGCAGGAAGCCGATCTCGACGCGAGGGCGCTCGGTCCGGCGAAAATCTGCGCCATCGGGTCCAAAACGCAGGCCGCGCTTCGAGCCCACGGCGTGAGAGCCGACCTGCTGCCAGACGAAGCGCGCGCCGAAGGAGTCGTGGCCGCCCTCCGGCCGCAGATGAGCGCAGGGACACGCGTGCTGCTGCCACGCGCCGAGGTCGCCCGAGAGGTCCTCCCGGAATCGCTCCGGGCAGCCGGTGCGGTGGTCGACGTCGTCGTGGCGTATCGCAACCTGCCGCCCGAGCCGCGGGATATCGAGCGGATCCGGAGCCTGGTAGACCCCGAGGAGATAGACATCGTTCTGTTCACCTCCTCATCCACCGTGGAGAACCTGTGCGACGTTTTGGGCGATGATGGCCCGGCACGTCTGAACGCACTGGATCTATTCTCCATCGGCCCCGTCACGACTCGCACGGCAGAACGTCTGGGCCTACGCGTGACAGCCACGTCGGCTGACCAGTCGATCGAATCACTGGTCGCGACGGCGCGCACATACTATGCGAAAAGCACGAATGCGGATGATTAGGCTTACAGGGCTTTCGGCGGGGCTCCTGGTGGTCGCCGCTGGCACCGGATGCGGCGATCCCTGCGGGGATTCCGAGGACCGGCTGGTTCCAGCGAGCGAGCTGCCCTGCAGCATGGTCGATGCCGATGGTGTATGGGAGTCACACCCCTGGCCCCCGATCGCCGACGAGCAGTGCTACTGGCTCGAATTCCGCGGGTGCAGCAGGTACGAGATCGAGCATCCGCTCGGCACGGTGCCGACCGTGGTCTTGGGCTATACATCCTTCGACCCCGACGGGACTTTTTCCACGGTGGGCTCGGGAAACAGCTTCGTCGTCGACGAAGCGACCGATACGACGGTCACCCTTCGCAATGCCCAGAATCAGGTTTTCTTCCTCCGGCTGGTGCTTCAGTAACCCCCTAGCGCATCACGGATTCCGGCTTTAGATTGACTCGAACCGCGGGGCCGCCAGCGCTGGGCTGAGCGGGGTCGCGCGCTAAAATGGGATATGCCGGAAAGGTTCGAGAACGACGCTGGGACGATCACCGAAATCAAGCCCCAGAAGAAGCTCAAGCAGCCGCGACTTTATCGCGTCCTCCTGCACAATGATGATTACACAACAAGAGAATTCGTCGTCCACGTCCTGCAAGCGGTCTTTCACCTCGGAGAGCAGGACGCCATTCGCATCATGCTCCACGTCCATCACAATGGGGTCGGCGTGGCCGGCGTGTTCACACGCGAAGTCGCCGAAACCAAAATCCAGCGGGTCGAGCAGATGGCCCGAGAGCACGAATTTCCGCTCCGTCTGACGATGGAGCCCGAGGAACAGGAAGAAGACGCGTAGACCATGGCCGGCCCCGTCATCGACAAAGAGCTCCAAGCGACCCTGCGGAAGGCATTCGACCGCGCGGGGTTGATGCGACACGAGTACGTGACGCTAGAGCATCTGCTGCTCGCGCTGACCGAGGATCCGAAGGCGTCCAAGGCGCTGCGGGCCTGCGGCGCCGACCTCCGGAGGCTGCGAAGGCGCCTCGAGCAGTTCATTCAGGATCGGCTGACGCGGGTGCCGGAGAGCGTCACCGTGGAGCCGCGGCAGACGCTGGCCGTCGAACGAGTGCTTCAGCGCGCCGCCATCCATGCGATTTCCTCCGAGATGAAGACCATCGATGGGGGTAACGTGCTCGTGCAGCTCCTCAAAGAGGAGGAGTCTTATGCGGCGTTCCTGCTGCAGGACGAAGGGCTCAGCCCGCTCGACCTCAAGCGCTTCATCTCGCACGGCGTGGGAACGGACATCGTTCCCGGCGAAAGCGACGACTACACCGAGGCGGACTTCGACGAGGACGATGGCGACGCGGCGTTCGGACGCGACCCGCTGGAAGCGTTTGCCACCGACTTGGTCGCCGAGGCCGCCGAGGGACGTATCGATCCGCTGATTGGGCGCCAGGACGAGCTCGACCGCACCGTGCAGGTCCTGTGCCGGCGCAGAAAAAACAACCCGGTGTTCGTGGGCGAGCCGGGCGTCGGCAAGACGGCCATCGCCGAAGGGCTTGCGAGACGGGTCTACGAAGGTCGCGTGCCCGAGATCCTCGAGGACGCTCAGATTTACTCGCTCGACATGGGCGCGCTCCTCGCGGGCACGAAGTTCCGTGGGCAGTTCGAGGAGCGGCTCAAGGCCGTGATGAAGCGGCTGCAAGAGCTCGACAACGCGATTCTGTTCATCGACGAGATCCACACCATCGTCGGCGCGGGCGCGACCACGGGCAGCTCGATGGATGCCTCCAACATTCTCAAGCCGGCCCTCGCCTCGGGCAAGCTTCGCTGCCTCGGGTCGACCACGTACACGGACTTCAAGCATTTGGAGCGCGACCGTGCTCTGGCCCGGCGCTTCCAAAAGATCGAGGTGCACGAGCCGAGTCTCGAGGACACCATCGAGATCCTCAAGGGGCTCCGTCAGTACTACGAAGAGCACCACGACGTGAAGTACGACGACGAGGCGCTCGAGGCCGCCGCGCACCTCGCCCACAAGCACATCGTGGAGCGCTTCCTACCGGACAAAGCCATCGACGTGATCGACGAAGCCGGCTCCCTCGAGCGGATGCGCCCTGAAGGAGAGCGCACCCATCGCATCACCGTCCGGGAGATCGAGAAGGTCGTCAGCAAGATGGCCAGGGTACCGGTCGAATCCGTGAGCGCGAAGGAGCGCGATCAGCTCAAGGAGCTCGGCCCGGAGCTCCGAAAGGTCATCTTCGGCCAAGACGAGGCGGTCGAAAAGGTCGTCAGCGCGATCACGCTCGCGCGCGCCGGCCTGCGCGCGGACAACAAGCCAATCGGCTCTTTCTTGTTCGCCGGCCCGACCGGCGTCGGCAAGACCGAGCTCGCCCGTCAGCTCGCACGGGTCATGGGCGTCGAGCTCATCCGTTTCGACATGAGCGAGTACAGCGAGCGGCACTCGGTATCGCGGCTGATCGGCGCGCCTCCGGGATACGTCGGTTTCGACCAGGGCGGCCTGCTCACCGATGCCGTCCGCAAGCATCCGCACGCCGTCGTGATTCTCGACGAGATCGAAAAAGCGCACCCCGAGCTGTTCAACATCCTCTTGCAGGTGATGGATCACGCCAAGCTGACGGACAACAACGGCCGCGAGGCGGATTTCCGCAACATCGTGCTCGTGATGACCACCAATGCGGGAGCCTTCGAGGCGACCGAGAAGGTCGTCGGCTTCGGCGGCGCCGATGC
Source organism: Polyangiales bacterium (assembly GCA_035466435.1). Lineage (GTDB taxonomy): Bacteria > Myxococcota_A > Polyangia > Polyangiales > Houyiibacteriaceae > SG8-38. Next base: position 8,668 of record DATIUW010000160.1, read on the forward strand.
GCCCAAGGACTTCGCGACCGGACGCGCCCGTCAGGCGATCGAGCGCATCTTCACGCCCGAGTTCCGTAACCGGCTCGACGCCGTGGTTTATTTCAGCGGCTTGCCGAAGCAGATCATTCGCAAGGTGGTCGACAAAGAGGTCGATCTACTTCGCGACATGCTCGCCGAGAAGCACGTGCGCCTCGAGCTCAGCGATGCGGCGCGCGACTGGCTCGCCGCACACGGTTACGATCCGCAAATGGGCGCGCGGCCCATGGCGCGTCTCGTCGAGCAAAAGCTCAAGAAGCCGTTGGCCGAAGCGATGGTGTTCGGGGACCTCAAGGAAGGCGGCGCGGCATTCGCGGACGTCGCAGGCGACGACATCTCGTTGTCTTTCTACGAAACCAACGCACCCCCCGCGCAAGCCTGAGCGGGAGCGACCCTTCTCGCCCGCCGCCCGCCTTGCGCTAGGCTTCGCCCTCGCCGATGCCCGTGTACCTACTCGACAAGGAGCTTTCGTTTCCTGCACCCGAGGATGCCAACGAAGAAGGCATCGTCGCGGTCGGGGGCGATCTTTGTCCGGAACGACTACTGGTCGCCTACCGGCACGGCATTTTCCCCTGGCCTGCACGAGGCTATCCGCTCCTATGGTTCTCGCCCGACCCACGCTTCGCGCTCCAGCCGTCGCACGCGCACGTCTCGCGCTCGCTGCGAAAGGCGATCCGCAAGGGCGAGCTCCATGTGACCGCCGACACGGCCTTTGCGAAAGTGATTGCCGCCTGCGCCGCGGTTCCGCGACCGCGTCAGCGAGGCACGTGGATCACGCACGAGCTCAGGGAAGGCTACCTCGGGCTGCACGAGCTCGGCTACGCGCACAGCATCGAGGCGTGGCGAGGCGATCAGCTCGTGGGCGGGCTCTACGGCGTGGCGCTCGGAACCACGTTCTCCGGTGAGTCGATGTTCGCGTCCGAGCCCGATGCCTCGAAGATCGCGTTTACCACGCTTCTCGGTCACCTGCGGACCTGGGGCTTCCGGATCGTCGACTGCCAGGTGCATACCGAGCATCTCTCCCGCTTCGGAGCGACCATGTGGCCCCGCGACCGCTTTTTGGGTGTCTGGCGCGCGGCCGTGGCTGAGCCGACTTTCTTCGCACCCTGGCGCCTCAACATGACGCCCACCGAAGCGCTCGATCGGCTGACGCCAGGCGGATGAGGCTCAATCGCAGCGAGTGTCGCGGTCGCCTGCGATCGCAAGCACCCAGGGATCCCGCGCTCCTTTCGGGTGCCCGAGAAGCCTGTCGAGGTGGGCTTCGGCCTCGCGGCGCTGTGCCTCGTTCGGAGCACGCAACGCGAGCTCGAGGGCGACGAGCGAGGTCTCGCGGGTCTCGCCGGAGTACTGAGCACGGCCGAGGGCCTCGCGTGCTTGGGGAAGATCGCAGGCCGCCATTGCCGCCATCGCACGATAGAGCTCGATCGTCGTGAAGCCGGGATAGACTTCCGCCGCCGTGGAAAGCGCGTCGTAGGCTTTCCGCGCCTGGAGGCGCTCCGCCGCTGTCGCGTACCTTCGAAGCCCAGCCCGGTCGCTCTCGCGCGCCAGCGGCCGCAGCAGTTGCAGCCCCCGCAGCCAACCCCGGATCGCTCTCGCGTTCGCGTGATCGCCGATCCGCTCGATCTCGTCCTCGATGTCGGTCTCCGGCACGTCTGGATCGAGAAGGCGCCCTACCCGGAACCCTGGGCCCACGATCTCGAGCGCCGCCATCGAGGGCGCGCTTCCGACACGCACGAACAGCGAATGACGATCCTGTACTTGTCCGAGCTCCCAGGCCGGGGCGCGCCACAAGTAGTCGACTGCGGGCGCTTGCCCGCTCCGGATGTGGTCGACCACCACCGTGTTGACGTCGAAGCGTTCCAACAATCGAGCGAAGGCGGCCGGGTCGCTGAAGCTGTTGGTCACCTGGCGCACGAACTCGGGGCCATAGAAAGGCACCCTCCCGTCCACGAGAAATCGTCCCTCGGGCACGGCAAACATCAGCGGCCAACTGTCCTGAATCGGCGCCAGGATGCGGGGCTCCCGAACGTGGTGGTTGACGACATCGGCAGCGGCGAACGCATGCCCGAGCCGCGGCTCCCCGAAGCCGAAGGGCACGAAAGGCTCCAGCCGCGGCGACATGAGCACCCCCCATACGATGGAAAAGCCCAAGACCGCCCGCGCCGCACGCCGCAAACCTCGAAGCCACTCGAGCTGCGCGAGTCCCGCTGCGATGAAGGGTGCCGTGAAGAGGAGCTGGTGGGCGATGAAGCGTATCGACCGAAAGGCCATGACGCTGAGGATCACGCAGAGCACCCCATACGCGAGCCCGTACCGGCTGGATCGGGTCACCGGCCGCATGGCGACGAGCACCAGCACGGACGCCACCACCGGTCCCCACAAGAGATAGAGCGGATGTGCCGGCGACCAGGGGCCCCACTCGATGACCACGTCGCGGTACTCGGGCCGCCAAACGTGTGCGATGGCGTCGGTGACGATATCGAGCCCGAAAGGGGTGAGCGCCATGGCCCCGAGCTGCAAGACGACCAGGAGCGCCATGGAGGCGAATGCGGCGGTACGAACGGAAAACGCGAGGAACAGAAGGCCCACCAAAAGACCCAGTAGATGCGATCCGTGGGAGTTGACCCAAATCACCTGCATGAGCCCTAGGCCCACCACCACCCAACGCTTCGCGCGGGTCGACGTCCGCTCCGAAAACAGCGTGGCAATGCCCAACAGCAACACCGCGGGGAACACCAGACCGACGATCTGCGGCCGGACCGTGAACCGAATGCGCGCAAGCGGGGCAAAGAAAATCGCGACGGCCGCAGTGAGCACCGCGGCTGTCTCCCGCCCTCGTGCGAGCCGGTCCCCGAGGAGGACCAGCATGGCTCCGAGCAAGGCCAGCAGAAGGCACTTGGCTGCGATGAGCGCGTTCGGTCCCCAGGCGTCGTACATCAGCCAGGTCACGAGGTCGTAACCCCACTCGTAGTTGCTCCACGGCTGAGGCTCGGGCTTCCAAAACGAAAAGAGGTCGACCTTTGGAACGCGCCCGAGCTCGTCGATCTGACGCCCCTGGGCGAGATGGCCGTACGCATCGACGCTGTAGAGCGGAAACGCGCCCACCACGAAGAAGGCGGCCGCACAGATTCCGGCGCTCCAGGACCGCGACACGGCGCTAGTGTTGGTCAGGCCGTTGCAAGGGGTCAAACTTCACTCAGGCGAGCGGACGATGATCGTGCCGACATCGGGCCCGAGGAGCGCGATCGGAAACACCCCATAGACCTGGAGCTCGCCCTGAAGCCGCGCCGTCTCCGTGTATCCCGAAGGAGAGGCAGCGAGGCCTCGTGCCCTGGCCGCTGGGTCGCGAATCAGCGCATCGACCTCCGGGGGGGTGTCCCAGTGAAAGAGGCGCTCTCCCTTGTAGAGGTACACCCAGACGGGCGCGCCTTCGGTCTGCTCCACGCGAAACTGGCGGCTCAGTCGCTGCGCCAGCCGCGAAAGCGGAATGCCCGCGAGAGCGGCGCCCACGACTTCTCCTTCGCGCAAGGAGGGCGCCGCGAACAGAATCGACCACGACGAAGGGGCTTGCGGGTCCTTCGCATAGAACTCCCCAAGACCAGTCGCAGCGGTGCCGCCGAGGGCCTGGCGCAGCACCTCGAAGCGCGATCCGTAGTCCTGCCCCGCCATTCGATCAGGCTCTCGGTCCCGGGCAATCACGACGCCGTCTCGTCCGATGGCGGCGAGGAACGACATCGGAGACGCCACGAATTCATCAATCCCTTTCTTGGGTTGCTGAAGAATCTTCAGAGCTGCGCGCACTTGTGACTCGCGTGCAGAGGGGTCACTGACCGCGAACCCGGGCGCGAGCTTGTCCGCCGCTTTCACGACGCCGCGCTGGTGGTTTTGTAGGTCCTGCTCGATGAGCGCCTGCACCCGCGGCAAGTCGGCTTCGCGGAGGCGCGTCTTCGTCCGTTCGACGGCCGCCCGGCTCTCGCAGCCGCAGAGGAGCGCGACGGCCAACAGAAATGCTTCCCCACGCATGGGATCAGTGTAGCAGTTATCCGGCTGCTCCCGTCAGAGGCGGCGACGTGCAAGCGCCGCTCCCCAGAGCGCCCCGAGCACCCAAAGAGCCCCGTCGCCATCGGGAACATGGGCAGCCGAACACCCGCCGCCGTCATTCGAGGCCACCGCTTGCGCGTCGAATTGCGCGGTCGGATTTCTTCGCTTGTTGACCGCTCGATACCGGTCCGCCAGCGTCGCGGCGCGCGCCTCGGGTGTGACCGTCGGGTGATCGGCGGGAAGCCGTGCGCGGACCTGATCGAACGGTACGAGCGTAACCGTCGGCTTTTCCGGATAGGCATCGTCCGGGGGGCTCTGCCAGCGCATGAAGAGGCTGCCCCTCGGATGGCCCGAGATGTCGAGCCAGTTGGGCACGCCTGGATCTTCGTGCGCGAGGACGTATCGAATGACGCCGTCGGTATCGGCCGTCGATTGAAACCAGTTGAGCGAAGTCTGCCTGGTCTGATAGTCGAGCGATTCCACCCACACGTTGCCGAGCTGGATGCCTCCGTGAATCACGTCGGGAACGGGCGTCTCGATGATCAACGCTTCGCCGACGGCGACCTCGTAGCGTCCGGCGCTGCTGACGGCGCTCGGGACCCCGGCGCCGGGAATTCCGAAGGCCAGCGGATCAGGCTCGTTGAGGTCATTGAGCGGCCACCCGTCGCGCGCGTTCTGGATGGTTGCCGGAATGGTGGCCAAGCGGAGAGACAGCACGCCCAGGTCCGAGGTGAGCTCGACCGGCGTCAGATTGGCCACCGGACCGCTCGTCGGGCCCTCCAGCACCTCGACCTGCACGCTCGCTTCGATTTCGTCGTTCCAGTCGTAGAAGCCGTTTCGGAGAATGAACCGTTGGGTGCCCGGCAAGAGCTCCATCCAGTTGCCCTCGTGGGGAGTCGCACTGAGGATGATCTCGTAGCTGCCGTCCGGCTCCACGATGAGCTCTTCGGAGGTCATGAAGACCTCGCCGCCCAACGGGTTGTCGAAGACCTGCATGCTGATGTAAGGCACGGTCCCACGCTTGCCGTAGATGCGATACGTGTACTCCGGGCTGATGGGCGCGACGTTGATGTAGGTGAAATCGGGGTTGTCGAATCCGAGCTTGCACACGACGCTCGGACAACGCGACACGTGCGGATTGGCGGGGTCGTGATCATCGGTCGCCGGCGCATTTTGCATCTCGATCAGCCGAATGATGTGCCGAAGACCTTCGGCCCGCTCGGTCCCATCCTCGGACGTTCGGCGGAGCACCAGCTCGCGCGAGGATTGTAATGCGTCGAGGAACCCTTGGAACGCTTGGTCGCTGTCTTGGCCCTGCGCGCTGGAACAAACGATCGAAGCCGCTGCTGCGAGGGCAATCATGCCCGAAAGACGATGCATGCTCGGGTTCTAAAAGGACGGTCCTCGAAAGTGAAGCAAAACTTGGACGCTCTCTCTTCTGCTTCCAATGACGAATCGCTCTTCCCGGCGCTCTACGGCTGGATGTAAAATGCGGCGGCTTGGGGTTACACACCGGGAGAATCGATATGGGCTCATACCGTTTCGTTTCGTGGCGCGCCGTCGCATCATCGTTGACGGGCGCAGCATTTTGTTTGTCGCTCTCGTGCACCTCGCCGCCACCTCCGGACGAGCAGGCGCTCGCGAAGAGGGGTGAGTATCTAGTCAGGATCGCAGGTTGCGATGATTGTCATTCGCCCAAGGTCTTCACCGACAGAGGGCCGGAGCCGGACTTGGCACTTCGGCTCTCCGGCCATCACGGCGGCGCCGAAATCGCAGCGGTGCCGCCGCAAGCGCTCGGCCCCAATCGATGGGGCGCGCTCACCAGCAACGACATGACGGTCTGGGTCGGCCCCTGGGGCACGAGCTTTGCAACCAATCTCACCCCGCATCCGGACGGATTGGGTTTGTGGACCGAAGAGCAGTTCGTCCGAACGATACGAACCGGACTGCATCTCGGGGTCGGACGCCCCGTCTTGCCACCGATGCCCTGGCCGGCCTACTCGCAGATGACCGATCAGGATCTGAGGGCGATCTTCGCCTTCTTGCGCACGTTGCCACCCATCGCCAACGTCGTTCCGCAGCCATTGCCGCCCGAGCTCGCCGCGCGCGCCCCCACGGACCCCGCAGCTCCTTAGGTCGACAGCGGGTGAGCGCCGCGGTACGCGTTCGTCGAGGAGAAAAGGTCATGTCCGAGCCAATCCGGGAAATTACTTCTCTCAGAGCCTCGTCGCCGCTCACGCCGCTCGAGCTCCGGATGATGCCATTCAAGCGTCTGGTTGCGCTCTATCACGAGCTGCCTGCGCCGCGGTTCGAAGAGATGCATGGCGAATTCGCCGCGACCTTGCTCGATCAGACCAGTGCTTCCGCCTACCTGCGTGCTGCATTCGCCGTGAACATGAAGGGCCGCTGGCTCTGCAAAGCGTTCGAGCCGACGGGCCCCAATCAGGGCCACGGTTACAACAGCTTCATGACGCCGCGCGGAGTGCGAAGGTCGGTGAGGATGCGCACCCACGTCGGACGCTCGAAGTTGCTCGGCGACACGAACGACGCCTTTCATCTCGAGTACGCGGACTTCAACGACTTCGCGCGCGGAGGATTCGGAGGCGCGCTCGTGCACACGATGTTCGACGAGGTGCGCAAGGCCGGTCCCGGGCTATATCTAGGCATCGGACGCGTGGGCCTGACCCGAAGGCAGCAACAGCACCTCTACCCGTTCCTCATGGAAGGACCGGTCGCGCCATTCCAGCTCGCTTCGCGAGACTGAGTGAGGCGTTTCGTACGTCTCAACCGCCCGAGCAGAAGTGCTCGTAGTCGATGTAGTCGGTGATGGTGGGATGGTCGCCGCACACCGGGCAGTCTTTGTTGCGACGCAGCTTGAACGTGCGGAACTGCATCTGAAGCGAGTCGTACTGCAGCAGCCGCCCGACGAGAGGGTCGCCGCGCTCGAGCACGATCTTCACCGCCTCCGTCGCTTGCAAAACGCCGATGGCGCCCGGCAGCACGCCGAGCACGCCAGCCTCCGCGCAGGATGGCGCGAGGTGCGGCGGTGGAGGCTCCGGGTACAAGCAGCGATAGCATGGGCCGTGACGCGGCCAAAAGGTCGTGACCTGTCCGTCGAAGCGGAAAATCGAGCCGTGAACGACCGGTATGTCCTTCCAGACGCTCGCGTCGTTCACGAGGTAGCGTGTGGCAAAATTGTCCAGCCCGTCGACGATCACGTCCCAGTCTTGATCGAAGATGCGATCGACGTTCTGTCGTGTGAGGCGCTCGTTGAACGCAATGACGTGGACGTCCGGGTTGAGGTTCTCGATCGTCCGCTTGCCGCTTTCGACCTTCGACTGGCCCACGCGATCGAGACCGTGAAGAACCTGGCGCTGCAGGTTGGACTCGTCGACCGTGTCACCATCGACGACGCCGATCGTGCCGACGCCGGCCGCGGCGAGATAGAGCGCAGCGGGGGAGCCGAGCCCGCCCGCGCCGAGAAGTAAAACGCGCCCTTGAAGCAGCTTGGCTTGCCCCTGCTCGCCAACCTCGGGCAGCAACAGATGTCGCGAGTAGCGATTGAGTTGCGCATCGGTGAACGCAAACGGCTGCGTCGTCGGGTAGCCTTGATCCTTCCACTGGTTGAAACCGGGGTTGGCCGACTCGACGTTGGTGTAACCCAGATCTTGAAGCACCTTGGCGGCGAACGCTGAACGGATTCCGGCGGCGCACATGGTGACGATCTTCGCGTCCTTGTCGGGGAGCCGCGAGCCCGACTGCATCTCGAGAAAACCGCGCGGGATGTGCACGGCACCCGGAACGTGGCCTTGCCTCCACTCGTCCTTCTCGCGGACGTCGAGGAGGATCAAGCTCTCACCCGCATCGAGCCGATCCTTCAAGTCCTCGAGGGAGACCTGCCGAATGGCGGCCTTCACCTCTTGGAGCATGTCAGCGTATGTCTTTGCCATGCCCGCCACTATGTAACTTTGCCGCGTTTCGTCAAGGCTCCCGGGCCCTTAGAGGATATGTGCTGGTTTTCACATCGGTTTTGTCGGGTATATTTTTCAGTGGTCGCCGGCTAGGCCGCGGACCGGACGACACCCTGCTCGACCGCGTAGCCCTCTAGCACGATTCGGAGGCGCTTTCGGCCGCGATGGAGCCGCGACATGACAGTGCCTACGGGGCAGGCCAGCCGTTCGGCTGCGTCCTGATAGGAAAGCTCGCCGAGGTCCACCAGCTCGACCGCCTCCCGGAACTCGGGTTGGAGCGTCTCGAGCGCAGCCAGCACCTCGTCCCCAAGCCCATCGTGGGCGGGCCGGGTGCCGGTGCGGCCCATGTCGCGCAACTCTTCGAGGACTTGCCGTTCGCGTTTCTTCTTGCGGTAGTGATTGATGTAGGTGTTGAAAAGAATGCGATGCGTCCAGGCGCGGGCGTTGGTTCCGGGCTGAAAGCTCGCTCGCGCTTGCCACGCGCGCGTCAGCGTTTCCTGCACCAGGTCGTCGGCGAGCGAAGCGCCCCGGGTGAGGCGTGCGGCGGTCCGTGAAAGCTCGGGCAGGCAAGGCAAGATCTCTCGATGATACGGGTCGTGTTGTTGCATCGGGGCTTCTCCGCCAAAGCTCCTTTGCAACGCCGATGCCATCGAGAAAACGCAAACATTTCGTGGCTCCGCGTCTGCTGCCGGCGTCAGCTTGTCCCCCCGCTGACACGCTGTCGTGTCAAGCTGTCCTGAGCGTGCGCTCAGTCTCCGCGGTAACGCGCCAAGACCGCGGGCACCTGATCGGCGACCTCGGATGCGATCAACCCCCGGTCCCCGACCGAAGCTTCGATCCCGGCGACCGCGTGTAGTAACGCTCCTGCAATCGCGGCGTCGAACGGTCCGAGACTCATTGCCAAAGCGGCGACGACGCCGCTGAGCACGTCGCCTGTGCCCGCCACGCCGAGGGCCGGAGTCCCCTCGCCGCAGACGCGAAGCTCTCCGTGTGCGGCCACGATGGTCCGCGCTCCCTTGAGAATGACGACCTGAGCCGAGTTCGCCGCGAGCGCCGACGCGGCTGCGAACCGATCGCGCTGTACCTCCCCGCTCGACGTGTCGAGCAGGCGTGCTGCTTCGCCGGGATGCGGCGTCAGGATCCGCGGCGCCTCTGCATCTCGCAATGACTCGAGACCTTCGTTTGCCAGGTGGGTGAGCGCGTCGGCGTCGATCACCGTCGGCACCGGTGCGTAGCGGCTGAAAGCGTGCGCCCACGCTGCGCCCACCTCGTCCAATCCCAGTCCAGGGCCGAGCACGACCGCACGCTTGCCCTCGCAAAGCGACTCCACCGCCTCACGATGGGCCTCGGCGGGCAACGCAGTGGTCATCAGCTCGATCACCTTTTCCTCGAGGGCTGCACGCGAGTCGGCTCTGGCGCCGATCGTCACTAGACCTGCTCCGGCGCGAAAGGCCGCATGCCCGGCCAGCACTGCCGCGCCGGTCTTTCCCGGGGCGCCACCGATCACGAGCAGGTGCCCGTTGGTTCCCTTGTGCGCGTCGGGCGCGCGAGGGGCGATCAACGCGGGTAGGTCTGCTCTCGTCCAAAGGCTTGCCGCGGGCGAGCCTTGGATCGGAATTCCGATGTCGGCGACGCGCACCTCGCCGGCATGCTCGGCTCCCGGGTACTGGTGGAGGCCTCGCTTGTGCCCCGCGAAGGTCACGGTCAGCGTGGCATGAGGCGCGACGCCGAAAACCGTCCCAGTGTTCGCGTCGAGACCGCTTGGCAGATCCAAGGCGACGATTGGAGCCGAAGCCTCGTCCATGGCCTCGACGACCGCCGCGTAGCCTCCGGTAATCGGACGATCGAGCCCCGTGCCGAATAGACCGTCGACGATCAGCGTCGCTTCGACGAAGCGCGCCGCGATCGATTCGGCCTCGTCCGGCTTCGCCGCAACGGCTTCGATGTCGAGCTTGTCGAGGAGCGACCAATTCGCCTTCGCGTCACCCCGCAGCTTCGACGGGTCACCAACCAGCACTGCGAGCGGCCGATGGCCGAGTATCTTCAGCCGCCGCGCGACGACCCAGGCGTCACCGCCGTTTTGACCGGGCCCACCGACCAACACGACACGCCGTAGCCTGTCCGGAAACACTTCGGAAATCGCATCCGCCGCCCCGCGTCCTGCGTTCTCCATCAGCACCAGGCTGACGATGCCGAGCTCCTCGATCGCCGCACGATCGACGTCGCGCGACTCCTCCCTTGTGAAAAGCGAATGCACGGTTGGATTATGCCTTTAATCCAGATTTGGCACACCCTATGCTGCGGCCGATGGATGCAAAGCCCCCTTCCGAGTCGTTCACGGAAATGACCGAGCTCGTTTTGCCACAACACGCGAATGCGATCGGCACTGCGTTCGGCGGCGTGATCATGAGTTGGATCGACATCTGCTGCTCGATCGCAGCCAGGCGGCATTGCGGCCGTGTCTGTGTGACCGCGCAGGTCGATGCGCTCGAATTTCGCGCGCCGATCAAGGTGGGCGACATCGTGCGTCTCACCGCGCGGCTCAACGCGGCGTTCAACACGTCGATGGAGATCGCCGTCCGTGTGGAGCGCGAAAGCGCCGCCACCGGCCGGGCCTTGTGCGCGGACGCCCGCGCAACCTTCGTCAACATCGGCGAAGACGGCAAGCCGCACCCGATTCCGCCGCTTCTCGCCGAGACCCCCGAAGACCACCGGATCGCCGAGGAGGCGGCCGAACGCCGACGGCTTCGGCGCGCCGCGCGATCCGAATCCTGAGCGAGTGCTCGTGCTACGCCGCGAGCGCGACGTCGACCTCGTGCGAGCGTACCGGTTGGTACGCTGGAAGCTCCTCGACGCGCAACTCCTGCCGCACTTCCGCCAACGGGCGGTCCAGCCATCGCTGCCACGGGATCTCCACGAACCACGGCGCCTGCTTTGCGCGGCGACGGCCGTCGACCACGATGGCGCGAGCGCCGAGAGCGGGATCCGTCACACGTCCGAGCTTGTACCACGCGAGGCTCGCGATCATGCCGACACCCCAGTTGCCGGTCTGGTAGTGACTGAATGCGAGGATGGCGGCTTCCCCGATTAGATCGCCTCGGTATCCCAAGACGGTGTGCCACAGGTCATGCGTGTCTCGGAGCCAGTTGCGCAGCCAAGTGCGTTCTGCCGTTTCACCCACACGACGCGCCCGGTCGGAAGCGTCGACCAGCCCTTCGGCGCTGATCCCTTCGGCTTCGACGAAAGCGAGATAGGCCCGACCCAAGCTGCCCTCGGGCAAGGCGCGCAAGCGCGCACGGTCGGTGAGGAGGGGAAGCAGGTCCGGACGCTCGAACAACAGCCGGCGACCTCGTTCGCTCTCGCGGAGCCGCACGAGCATGCGGTCGAGCGCGGGCCCCTGAAGCGCATCGATGATCTCGAACACGTAGTGTGTCTCGTCCGGGTTGGCGAAGAGCTTCCGGAGCGCACGAAGGGCCCGAAGCGGCTGGAGCGAACGCAGGCTCATCGGGGTGAATCTAGCACTGGCAGGCGCTCCGACTAGGGGCCGATCTCTTCGCCCCGGAAGTCGAATACCTTGCCGGTATCGTCGCTGCTCAATCCGTCGAGCACGGCGAGAAGCGAGGCGGCCGACCGATCCGGCGAGAGCAATCGAGCTTTCGGGACGTTGCTTTGAAACGGCTTGGAGAGATCGGTGTCGACGGTGCCCGGGTGCAAGCCGACCACGATCGCTCGAGGGGCCAACCGGCCGAGCTCGATCGAAAGCGTCTTGGTGAACATGTTCTGCGCCGCCTTCGAGCCTCGATACGCATACCAGCCGCCGAGCCGGTTGTCCGAGATGCTGCCGATGCGTGCCGACAGGCTCGCGAAGATCGAGCGTTCACCGTGGCGCAAGAAGCGGTGAAAATGCTTGGCCACGAGAAGCGGGCCGAACGCATTGACCTCGAAGACGGCGCGAAGCGCCTGTGGATCGACGTGGTCGAGCTTCTTTTCCGGCATGAAACCGGCGCCGTGCAGGACGCCTGCAACGTTGATCACGAGGTGAAGCCGATGCGTTTGTCGAGCCACTTCCTGCGCCGCGGCCGAGATGGACTCCTCGTGCGTCACATCGAGCTCGACGAGGCGGAGCTTCTCGGGATGCTCGGCAGCCAACGAGCCGAGCTCGGCGGCGCGGGTAGGCGCTCGGCAAGAGGCGAACACCTCGTACCCATCGGCCACCTCGAGGAGCTGCCGAGTCAGCGCCAAGCCGAGCCCGCGGCTGGCGCCTTGAACGAAAGCAAGGCGCGTCATCGCTTCTCCCGTGCAGCGAGGTTTTTTGAAGACTTTGCAGTCGCGTTATCGGCTATCTTGTCCATATTTTGTCTATATAACTCTTGACTAAACATGGACAACCCCTAGAACTGGATGAGGAGGCATTCATGAGTCAACTATCCACCGCATCTTCCCCTGCCCGGCTCGAGTCGCGAGGTGGGACCAAGCGGCTCGCCACGTCCAAAGCCTTGTTCTTCATCGCTGCGGGCCTCTCCTTTGCTCTTTCGATTTGGCTCTGGTTTTCAGGCGACCGAGAGCGCGGGCTGTTCGTCGGCTTATGGGTCCCGTCGATTTTGGCAGCCGGAAATCTCCTGCTCACCGGGGGTCGCCATGACTGACCTCGAGCTCTTGATCTTCGGCGCGATGGTCACATTCCTGGCCGCCGCCGGCGCCTACGTCGCCATCCGGCATCGAGCCAACGAGACCCCCGTCGATTCGTACGAAGACTATGCCGCGACGGGCGGCATCCCTGAACATCCGCAGCCGGAACGCGCTTGAGGTCGAAAGATGGCTACGAATCACATGCACTCGCCGCGCGTCCACCTTCCTTTCTTTCATCCGAATACGGAGTGGAACAGCCTGCTCAACATGGCGCCAGCCGCGGTCGACCTCGTGTCACCCGGCAAGCTCGCGCACCAAGGGCTCGAGCTCTTGTCGAACGCGGCGAACGCGCGCCGCTTCGAATCCGTCATGACCGGCATGCAAGCGCTGCTCCGGGACGCGAGCGTGCCCGTCTTGATCGACGAGAGCAGAGGAGCACCGGTGTTGGTCCAGCACGACGCGCTTTCCCGCCCCCAGCGGCGCTGGTTGGGTCAGGTCGCGCTAGAGCTGTACTTCACACAACTCTTTCGAAGCGACACGGCCATCTTGGACTTGTGGCCTTCGCACTTCGGCGCAGACGGCGCGGGGGATGCAGTGTGGAGCCCACGGCCGCTCTATCTGCGCTGGGATCCGACATTCCGAGCGGGTTTACAAAACGTCTACGCAGGCTTCTTTCTCGAGAAACAGGAGCGTCTCGATCAAGGGCTTCGTCAACTGGGACTCGGACGCTCGGCCGAGCCTCTGCTGGCGCATCTCGGCGAAGGGAACCAGCGAAGCGTGCGATTCGGCCGGGCGAAGCTCGACTCGACGTTGCAGGCCATGGCGAGCGTGCGGCCTCCCGCGCATGAAACGCTGCATCGCAACTTCATCGCATTCGGGCTGTGCCTCATGTCTCTTCACGAGCTCCTCGGATCGCTCGACCTCGCCTTCGACGTGCGGGCCGCGTTCATGCGAAGCTGCGCGGAACGGTGACTGCCAGGAACGACGAAGATCTCGCACGCGCGCGGGCGCATTGGACGCACCGCGGCGCTCGCCGTCCCGAATGGGCCGAGGAGCCGGGTCCCGGGCAAGAGTCCGTCTGGGACTACCCTAGACCCCCACGTCTCGAGCACGACGCCAGACTCGTACGCGTCGTCCATGCAAACGAAGTCCTCGCCGAGTCGCGGCGCGCGATCCGGGTGCTCGAGACGGCCAGCCCACCGACCTTCTACGTGCCACGGGAAGATGTTCAGATGGCGCTGCTCCGACCGGGCAAAGGGAGCTCACATTGCGAATGGAAGGGGCGCGCGACGTACTGGTCGCTGGTGCTTGGGACAGGCTCGATTGAAAACGTCGGATGGAGCTACGAGCAGCCCTACCCGGAATTCGAAGCGATTCGCGGCGGCCTGAGCTTTTATCCGAGCAAGGTCGCCTGCTACGTAGACAGTGAACGCGTACGCCCTCAGCCTGGTGGGTTCTATGGTGGCTGGATAACCGCGGAGGTCTTGGGTCCTTTCAAAGGAGAGCCTGGCACGGGAGGCTGGTGAGCTAACGACGTTCCCACCGATAGTGGGAGACGAACCATTCCGAGCCGCCTCGATAGGCAAAGAGCTCGGCGCAGGCCATGAAGAAGAGCCGCCAACGGTGAAACCAACGGCTCGCGTCTCGGCCGTAGCCGTCGCGCAAGATCGGCATCACGCGTTCGCGGTGGCGATCGAGATTTTCGAGCCACGCATTGCACGTCTTTTCGTAGTGCGTCCCGCCGACGCGCCACTGTTCGCGCAGCACGAGATGCTCCTGGTACCGGCTGAACAGCGACTCGGACGGCATCATCCCTCCGGTGAAGAAATGCTCGGCCATCCAATCGGTGGAGCCCGCTACTTCGTAGGTGTACGCGCGGGCGCGATGGCAGAAGATGTGCGCAAATGCCACGCCATCCGGCGCCAGCCAACGTGCCATGCGCTCGAAGAGCGCCGGATGGTTGCGTACGTGCTCCATCATTTCGATCGATACGATGCGATCGAAACGATCGGACGGATCGAAATCGTTGATGTCACGGGTCTCCACTCGGATGTTGTGCAAGCCGCGTTCTGCCGCACGGCGCATGATGAGCTCGCGCTGCAGGCGAGAGTTCGAGACGGCGAGGATTCGGGCATCCGGAAAACGATTGGCGGCCCAGAGAGAAAAGGACCCCCAGCCGCAACCGAGGTCGAGGATGCGCATTCCATCCTCGATGCGGGCGCGCGAGGCGGTCAGCTCGAGCATGGCCTCCTCTGCAGCCGCGAGGTCCGGCGTCTCGGGGCTCCAGTAGCAGCAGCTGTACTTGAGCTGCGGACCGAGCACCTGCTCGAAAAATGCCGCGGGTACCTCGTAGTGTTGCTCGTTGGCGGCCTCGACCGAAATCGCGATTGGCCCCGTGTGAAGCTTCGCTAGTAGCGCCGCCTCCTCCCGGTCCCGTGCGAGCTGGTCTCCCCACACGCTTTGTCGCAGCCGGCCCTCGAGGAGACGGCGAATGGCAAAGCGAACCAGCGGATCGGGAAATAGCCCCGCTTCGGCGCCTCGTGCGACGAGCCCAATCAACGGCGCTTCTCCTTCACGGCTGGAGCAAAGATAGAGCGGGCGCCGTGACCGGCAAGAGGCACGAGCAAGGCTTGGCGAATGACACCAATGCACTAAGAGCAGGTCCCATGGCGCAGCTCAATCGTACGGTGGCGCTCACGGGGGCGACCGGCTTCGTCGGCCGTCACGTGGTGGAGCGGCTGATGACTGAGCCCGATGTCAGGTTGCGGTGCCTCGTGCGGCCGAAGAGCGACACGGGTCGACTGCAGGCTTGGGGCGAGCGCGTGACGCTCGTCCGAGGTGACGTGTGCGAGCCGTCGACGCTCCCGGCGCTGCTCGAAGACGTGTGGGGCGTCATCCATCTCGCAGGGTACAGGGATTTCTGGAGCCGCGATCGGTCGCTCTATTACGAGCTCAACACGCGCGGGGCCGAGAACGTCTTCCGCGCAGCGCTCGAGGCGCGCGTCGAGAAGGTCGTCCAGGTCAGCACGCCGCTCGCGTTCGGCGTGCCCGACGAGATCCCGTTCGACGAAGAGAGCACGCCGGGGCCGCACCCGAGCGACTACGCGCGAAGCAAGCACCTCGCCGACGAGATCGGGTGGCGAATGCACAGGGAGCTCGGCTTGCCACTCACCGTGGTGCACCTCGCCGCGGTGATCGGCGCGGGAGACCCGCGACCGACCATGGAAGTGCGTCGAGCAGTCGAGCGGCGACTCCCGGTCCTCGTCGGCGCCGACACGGTGTACACCTACGTTCACGTGCGGGATGCCGCCGAAGCGATCGTCCGTGCCTCGTTGCGCCCTGAGAGCGTGGGGCGCCGTTACCTGATCGGCATCGAACGTGCCACGACGCGTGCGTACTTCGATCTCATCGGCGAGCTCGCCGGCGTCCCGGTGCCCCGTCTGAACGTGCCCGAACGGCTTCTGGTTCCGGTCGCGCACGCGCTCGAGAAGGTGGCGTCGTGCACGGGAAGGCGCCCGGCCCTACCCGTCGACATCCTGAAAACGACCAGGGCGGGCTCTTTGGTCTTCGACGGAACCCGGGCCCAGCGCGAGCTCGGGATGCAATACACCCCCCTTCGGGTCGCGCTACGTGAGGCCGTCGACGAGGTCCTCGAGACGGTCAAAGACGAAGCTTGACCTGGATGGTCTTCGGCTTGCCTGAAAAGTCGAACGTGGCGGCTTCGTACTTCGGCGGGCCGAATCGTTCTGGAGGGACGTTGTTCGAGACGCCCCACCATTCTTTGGGCCGGCCCACCATGCTGGTCTCGAGCTCGCCATCCTCGTTTTCGTCGTGCATGACCGAGACGGCGTACTTCCCGGGCGCGACGCCTTCGAAGGTGCAGGTCGCCTTTCCGTTCCTCGGAGTGACGAAGATGCTCTTCTTTGCTTTTTTGGGGTCGGAGGGGAAACCATCCTTCTTCGAATACAAGGAGCAGCCGACCTTCCCCTCGTCGGTCTGGACGTTCGAAATATCGACGACGAGTGCTGGAGTGGACGTGTCACTGTCGGCCGCAGCCGACGCGGTGAGACCAAATGCGGTCACCACGAGCACGTGCATGTAACGTGGTTTGTGTCTCGGCATGTTTGCTCCTCATGTATCACAGACTGGGTTGATGGACCCGTGGGGCATTCACTCCCACAGATGCTCTCCAATGGCGGTGCGTAACGCGCTCTCCCGAACCCGAAGCCGGGCCGCCGCATCGATCAAGGCCAAGCGCGCGCGGTTGACGTCGACCTCGGCGTCGATGACCTCGGTGGCATCGAAGACGCCGACCTCGAAGCCACGACGCTTCGCGGCATAGGCTTCCTCGGCTGCATCGACCTGGCGTTTGGCGGCACGGACCGACTCGAACGAAGCCTCGTAGGCCGCATGGGCACGAACTACCTCGATTCGAATGAGGTCCCGAAGCTGCTTTCGTTGCTGCTCGGCCTCCGCGGCGGCGGCCACCGCACGTTCCTTGGCCCTCGACGCAGACCAGGTTCCATCGGGCGACCAGCCGACGACCGCGCTCACGTCCCAGCTCGTTCGAAAGTCGTCGATAGGTGGAATGAACAATGGATTCGGCCTGCCGTAGTCGACGCCCGCCTCGACCCCCACCGTCGGCGCCATCGAGCCCTTGGCTGCGCGCGCCGCGTGCTCCCGAGCGCGGACGAGCGCAGAGGCGGCCTGCATCTCGTCGCGAAGCTCCCACGCGGTTTCCACGAGATTCTCTCGTTCTTCTCGGAGCTCGGGCTCCGGGACGATGGTGAGCCGCTCTTCGAATGCAAGGGGCCCTTCACCGGGAAGATCGAGCAAGGTTCGCAGAGCGTTGGCGGTCGCCTCGACGTCGGCGCGCGCCTCCGCTCGGCCCCGCTCGGCTGCAGCGACGCGGGCCTCGAAGCGCGCCACGTCCGGAAGGTTCCCGACGCCACCCCGCAAGAGCGCATCGGCTTGCTGCCGGTTTTCTTCTGCTTGCTGGAGCGCCAGCTCGGCAACCGCCAGTGCGCCCCGCGCTCGCGCGTGGTTCATGTAGATCTCGATCAGATCGAGCGCGACGTCGTTGCGCACGACGTTCGCCTCGAACCGGCTTGCAAGCTCGCCTTGTTGGGCGGCGCGAATCCCTGGAAGGATCTGCACGAACAACTGGAGCAGCGGGTAGCGAGCGACCGCGCGGAGGTTGTAGTTGTTCCGAGGCACCTGAATGGAGCTGTCCGCAATGCCCTCGAGGACATCGAGCTGACCGCCGAGCAACTGCTGCGCGGCTGGATCTTGCACCTGCGCGAGCACGTCGCGGGCGGCATCGAAGTCCACGGGAATGGGCGCAATTGACGCGTTGTCGATCTGGCTCAAGCGGGTGTAGCGGGCGATGAGATCGAACCGGGGAATCACAGCCGCACGCGCTTCTTGGGTCGTCGCGATTGCCTGATCGACTCGCGCATCGGCAGCCCCGACCAAGTGGACGGTCTGCACGGCGCGCTGCGCAATTCGCGCGATCGACCACGGAACGCCGGGCTCTTCGAGCACGCGGTCGAGGTCTAGCCGCTCCACCACCGCATCGGCCGCAAGCGCCTCGCTCGAGACGGGCGCCTGAGACTCCTCCTGCGCGCCAGCCATACTGCCGGGGAACATCAACAAGAAAGCTATCGCGCTTTTCTTAATCATTCTGCTGCCTCCGGAGCCAAACCGCCGGCTCGATTTATGTTTTTTCTCCGCTCGTCCGCCCACTGGCTCACCGGACGGCGCCTCGTGACGAGCAGGAACGCGGCGGGGACGAAGTAGAACGAGATGACGGTCGACAAGAGAACGCCCCCGGCGATGCCGGTCGCGAAGGGCGGCCAGAACCCGCCGGGGGACAGGATCAGGGGAAGGAAGCCGCCAAACGTGGTGATCGTGGTCGAGACGATGTGGCGGCTCGTTTCCCCCAAGACGACGTTTCGGATGGCGCTCGGCAACCCGGCGACGGAGGCCTGGTCGGTGCGAAGCGACGAGTTGATGACGATGGCCGCGTTGATGGCGACGCCGACGAGGCCAATCAGGCCGATCATGCCTTGGAAACCGAGCGGGTACCCGAAGAGCGCAATGCTCAAGAGCCCGAGTCCCATCGATTGAATCGCAACGGCAAACACGACACCACCGAGCCGAAAGCTGTCGAGGCTCAGTGAGACGAAGGCCACCATGAGCAACACGAGGACGGGCACGTACGCAAAGAGATTGGCCATTGCGTCGCTTCGCTCGGCCGCGTCGCCACCGACTTCGAGCCGGTATCCAGGAGGCAGGACGAGCGGGTCTTCGTCGAGCACCTTCATCAGCCCGTTGAACGCCGTCTCCGGGTAGACGCCGCTCGTCGTGTAGCCGCGCACGACGTTGACGCGCCGACCGTTGCGATGCGGAATCCCGTCGAGCGTCGGTCGCAGCTCGACGTCCACGAGCGTTTCGAGAGGGATGCCGGGAAACCCTTCCGGCTGAACCATCGAATTGCCTCCGTTACGAGCGAGGAGCGGCGTCGAGCCGATTCGCTCGAGCGTCGAACGCGTCTCGTCCGACACCCGTACCTTGACGGGAATCTCCTGGTTGCCTTCGAGGATGGAACCACCGGGGACGCCCTCCAGGCGGTAGTTGAGCTGCCCGGCCAGGTCGACCAGTCCGAGGCCCGCGATGCTCGCTTCGTTCTCGTCCGCCTCGAGCCAAATCTTCGGCGATGTGGCCGTGAGCGTCGAGATCGAATGAATGATCGTCGGGACGCGTGACATCCGCTCTCGCAGCTGAAGGCCGAGCTCGCGAAGGGTCGAAAGCTGCGGACCGTAGATTCGAAGCTCGACGGGCGCGTCGACGGGCGGCCCTTGGAGCAGCTCCCGCAGGAGGATCTGTGCACTCGGCACGGCCTCGTCGAGCTTGCGTTGGAGCTTCGGCATCAGCTCCTCGACGGCCGTCACCGACGTGGTCTGCACCTGCGCTTGGGCGTAGCTCCGGTTCCCGTCCTGGTCCTGCTTGAGGTTGTAATAAAAAGGCGGAGCGCTTCTTCCGATGAACCAGGTGGTGCCGACAATCGCATCGCTCTGTCGAAGCACGGCGTCGACCCGCTCGGTGGCCCGAGCCGTCTCTTCGATCGAAGCCTGCTGCGGCAGGCGCATCTCGATGTGGAATTGATCCCGATCTGCAGGGGGAAAGAACTGCTGCGGCAGCGCGGTGGCTGCGAAGAACCCGGCGAGCGGAAGCACCGAGGCAAACAGCATCGACTTCTTGGGGTGCGCGAGGCTCCAGTCGAGGCTCTGCTCGAACCGCCTCGTGAGGCGCGGCAGACGGAGTCCGGTGGTCCAGAAGCTCGGGTCGCTGGCCGAGTCCGCGCCCTTCAGATAGCGGCCCGCGATCGCCGGAACGATCGTCATGGCAAACAGGTAGGAGATCGCCAGAGAGACGATGACGCTGAGACCGATGGCACCGACGAACTCCCCCGCGCGACCCGCGAGGAGAAGAATCGGCATGAAGGCCATGATCGTGGTGGCCGTCGAGCTCAAGAGCGGCGACCATAGATGTGCAAGCGAGGCGCGAACCGCTTCGGCTGCGGGCACGCCCTGGAGACGCTTCGCGCGAATCGCATCGGTCATCACGATGGCGTTGTCGACCAGGAGACCGAGCGCGACGATGAGCCCGGTCACCGACATCTGATGGATCGGCACGCCCAGCAAGCGAAGAACGAAGATCGCTGCGAGGCTGACGAGCGGCAGCGTGAGGCTCACGATCAGCGCCGAGCGAACGCCAAGAGTGATGAAGAGCACGGCGACGACAATCGCAAAGCCGGTGAGCAGATTACCGCCAAGCGTGGAAAGGCGCGCCTCGGTATAGGTGGTCTGATCGAACACGGTTTCGAGACCGAGGCCATCGGGGAGCTCCGCCTCAAACGCTGCCACGGCGGCGTATGCGCGCTCCGCCCACACGTCGTAACGCTGCCCCGTGGCGAGCTGGGCGGCGACGATCACGGCCGGCTTGCCATCGGCCACGGCGAGATCGTCGGCAGGAGATTGAACCTGGCGGCGTACGTCGGCGATGTCGCCGAGGCTCAGCACGGAGCCGCTTTGCCCGCGGCTCAGAGGGATGCGCCGAATGCGCTCGAGCGAGTCGAGCTCGCCTGTGACCTCGATGAGGATGTCGTTGCGGTCGCCCCGAAGAACGCCTGCGGAGACCTTGGCATCGCCTGCGCGGATTGCCTCCGCGACCTGGCCGGTGCCGAGGCCCGCGGCGGCCATCGCCTGCGGGTCGAAGGTGACCGTGATCTCTTCCTCAGGCGCCCCGTAGACGCGCACGGTATCGGTGCCGTACACGTCGCGGAGCACGGCTTGCAGCTCTTCCGCGTAGCGCTTCAGAAGTCCCCTTCGCGGAGGCCCGGGCATGTCCCAGGTGATCGCCTTGATCAGAGTGTATGAACCGAAGCGCTCGTCATCGAAGATGGGCGGCGGGAGGCCGGGCGGATACTTCGCGTACGCGTCGTTCAGCGAGTCCCGCACCTTGGAAAACGCTTCCTCGGCGTCCTTTCCTTTGATTCGTTCGTCAATCTCGACGGCGATCACGGCCACACCGTTGCGCGAGATCGAGCTGATGGTTTCGATCTCGGCGAGCTCACGAAGCTCGGCTTCGATTTTCTCGGTGACGAGCGCTTCGACGCGCTCGGCACTGGCGCCCGGGAACGGCGAGACGATGACGGCGACACCATTGGTGATGGTCGGGTCCTCCTGCCGGACGATGGTCGCAAGGGCCGACATGCCGGACACGACGACCAACACGAGGGCGGTCGCGAGCAACCGGGGATTGCGAAAGAAGAGGCTCACAGCGAAGGCTCCTCGACGGCTTCCGCGTGCCTCGCGGAGACAATCACGCGCTGACCGGGGACGACGCGGTGAAGCCCGGTGGCGATGATTTGGTCCGAAGCCTCGAGCGTGCCCCGCACGAACGCGCGGTCGGTTTCCGCGTGAAGCACTTCGACGGCTTCGCGCCGCACGATCCCTGCGTCACCGTCTGCTTTCACGGAGTACACGGTCCACGTGCCACGCAGCCCCTCGGTGAGCGCCGTCGTGGGTACCCAAAAGCCCGAGTCGACGACCCTTCGACGGTGCACCAGATCGATCACCTGCCCGTCCGCCGCCTCGATGTCTTTGGGAAGCTCGAGAATCGCCGTGACCGTGCGGGTGCGGGCGTCGACGTCGTTGACGAGCGCGGCGACCTGCGCCTCGACCGACCGACCGTCGAGGATGAGCTCCTGCGTGCTGCCCGTCTCGATGGGAATGGAGCGCGGCAAGCCGATCAGCGCTTCGCGCTCGTCGCTTTCGCGAAATCGCACGACGGGTGCGCCGGCCGCGACGACCGTTCCCTCGTCGACGAGGCGCGTCGACACGATGCCCGAGAAGGGCGCCACGAGCCTCGACTTCTCGAGGTCGACGTCGATTTGTGCAAGGGCGGCGCGAAGCTCCATGCGCTTGGCCTCCGCCGCCTGCAGGCTGAACCGCGCCTCGTCGGCGGACTGCTTCGAGATGTACTGATCTTGGGCGAGCTTTTCGAGCCGGTCGGCGGTGAGGGTCGAGATGCCGACGCCGGCTTGGGCCTCTTTGAGGCTCGCCAATACGCGCCGCCTCGCCGCACGGAGTTGCGCCGTATCGACCTCGGCGATCAGCTGGCCTTCCTTCACGGCGTCGCCTTCATCGACGTACACCTTGTCGACGAGGCCTGGGAGCTCGAATCCGAGCTGACTCGCCCTGCGGCTTCGCACGGTGCCGCTGAAGACGCGCCGGACTTCGTAGTGGTCGAGCTCTTGCGCCAGCATCGTCTCGACGGGCAGTGGGGAAGGCTCGGTGGCAGCGTGACTCTCGGTGCTGTTGCAGGCGTTCAGAGCAGTGGTGAGCACGCCCAGGCCGAAGAGGGGAATCAGGGCGGCGATGAATCGCCGTTGGGCTGCATCGGTGCGCAAACC
>DATIUW010000161.1:0-15321 GCA_035466435.1 Polyangiales bacterium
GCGAAGGGACCAGATTCCCCCCACGAGCGAAAGCAGCACCACGAGCGCCACGGCGCGCATCGAAGAAGTCACCCGACGAGTATATCGAAATTCACCGAAGAGCCCTTAAATGCAAAAGGCCGCGACGGCTGTCGCGGCCCTTGCAGTCGTTCGTCTTTGCCTCGATTACTCGAGCGGTTCGACCGTGAAGATGCCGGGCGCGCGATAGAGCGCGTTGTCCGGGTTCGTGCCCGCTGCGAGGCTGAAGGTCGACTGCGCGCCGTCGCCATCAAGGTCACCGTGTGCGTTGAATGTATAGACCTCCTGGTCCCCGGCGATGTTGCCGCAGTCGTTGGCGGTCGTGTCGCTGTTATCGGCAATGATATGATACTCGAAGTAGAGTGGATCGGCCGGCGCGAAGTTGAGGGCGGTGTAGGCGTCGGCCTCGTTGTCCCAGTTCGCGACGTACTTCGCATCGCTCGCGGTCCAGGTCGGCGCTGCGCTCGGCACCACGCAGTGCGTCGAAGCCGCGGCCGAGCCACCCGCGCTCACCATGCCTTGCTGCCAGTTCTCCTGCTCGTAGTACGCCGCTGCGCCCTGGAAGAGCGACTTGAGGTTCGCACCCGCTTCCGAGGTCTTGGAGCGCTTCACGTAGTTGATGAATGCCGGGATCGCGATCGCGGCGAGGATGCCGATGATGGCGACGACGATCATCAGCTCGATGAGGGTGAAACCCTCTTTCTTCGAGAATAGCTTGTTCATTCTTGTTTACCTTCCCCCGGGCCCAGTGCCCGCATTAATCCAGAGTTGCCGTAGTTATCTGCAACTGGCGTGCCATTGTCCGGGAAGGCAGGGCGAAGCGGAAATTATTGACGAATCGGCTCTGACCCCCGCCCAGACTCGGCCTCGGGGGACAAATCTCGTCACCCGCAGGTGACAGAAATCGTCACTCCCAGCCACCTTTTGCAGTGGCACTGTTATAAATGTGCGTCGACTGCGAGTAGATTTCGAGGAAGAACCTTTCGCCGTCTTCGTCGAGATCACCCTGGGCTCGGGCGGCAAACCAGTGATCGTCGTCGTTGAGGTTCGTGCCCGTCGGCGGGCTCACTCCTGGGAAGCCCGCGACCGTGGCGTACTGGAAGCGAGTGGGGCCGTCCGGGGCTGCACCGAGCTGCTCCCACTCGGGTGTCGACTCCCACATCACCGGGTCGATGCCGGGAATGCTCGACGGGTTGTAGTTGCCCCAGTCGGTGCCGTTGACCGCGCAGTACTGACCGAACTCGTTGCGGTACGATTCCTGGCGCTGCTTGATCTCTCCGAGGAAGTTCGACGCCTCGGTGACGCGCGCCTTGTAGATGTACGAGGTGAAGCTCGGGATCGCGATGGTGGCGAGAACGCCGATGATCACCACGGCGATCATCAGCTCCGTGACGGTAAAGCCTTGCTTGCTCTTCATTCCCAGCCTCCTCGTCCGGCAGCGCTGTTGTACATGACCCGCGAGTCCGAATAGACCTCCAAAATGAAGGTCTCGCCATCGCCGTCGAGGTCGCCTTCGGCCTGTGCCGCGTACCAAAACGTCGTCGGGTCGAGATTGCTATTCGTCGGCGGTGTGCTCCCAGGCAAGCCCGCCACGGTCGCGTAGCGAAATCTCACGGGGCCGGGCGCGCTGAGCCCGAGCTCCTCCCACCCGGCCGAGCTCGGCCAGCTGACCGCTTGGACGCCGGGCACCGTGGCCGGCGTGTAGTTCGCCGAGCTCCAGTCGCCGGAGCCGCTGACCGCGGCGTAGTTACCAAAGCGGCTTCGATAGGCTTCCTGGCGGGTCTTGATCTCACCGAGGATACGAACCGCTTCGTTCATGCGGCTGCGATACACGTAGCCCTTGAACGTCGGGATGGCGAGCGCCGCCAGGATTCCGACGATGGCCACGCCGATGAGCAGCTCGATGGTGGTGAAGCCGGTGCTTCGTGGATGACGTGCCAACGGTGATCCTCCAACGCCCACTATATCAATCGCCGGCCGCATCGCCCACTTCGGGCGAGATGTGTTTTGCCAAACGGTATCGGAACTGCCGGAAGCTCATGCCGAGGAGCTCCGCGGCCTTTTTGCGAACGCCGCCCGCTTGATCGAGCGCACGGAACAAGAGCTCCCGCTCGACCTGGGTGAGATACTCGTCGAGGTCGAAGCGTCCTTCCGGAATGTGAGAGACGTGTGCGGCCTTTTTCGAAGGATGCGTGTCGCCGAGGTCCTCGCGGTGCACCGTGTTGCCGCGCGCCAACGTGACGCCACGTTCGATGATGTTCTCGAGCTCCCGTACGTTGCCCGCATAGGATTGCTGGGCGAGCCATCGCATGGCGTCGGCGGAGAGCTCGAGCCGGCGGCCTTGCAGGGCGGCGTGTTTCTGGAGGAAATACTCCGCCAGGACCGGGATGTCCTCGACGCGATCGCGTAGGGGAGGGACCTCGATTCGAATCACGTTCAGCCGGTAGAACAAGTCCTCGCGGAACGTGCCTGCTTCGACCTCGGCTTCGACGTTCCGGTTGGTTGCGGCGAGCACGCGCACGTCGACTTCCACTTCGCTGCTGCCTCCGACCGGCCGCACCTTGCGATCCTGAAGCACGCGCAAGAGCGTCACCTGCAACGGTGGCGGAAGCTCACCGACCTCGTCCAAAAACAGCGTGCCCCCATTGGCGGCGCGAAAGAGCCCCTCCTTTTGCCCTGTGGCGCCGGTGAACGCGCCCTTCAAGTGGCCGAAGAGCTCGCTCTCGATGAGGTTTTCGGGCACCGCACCGCAGTTGAGGACGACGAACGGCTGGTCGGCGCGCGGGCTTTGGAAGTGCAGCGCCCGGGCGACCATCTCCTTGCCAGTCCCGCTCTCGCCGGTGATCAGCACGCTGGTCGTCGCGCTTGCCACGCGCTTGATCAAATCACGCAGTCGGTTCATGGCCTCGCTCTTGCCGATGAGCTGTCCCTCGGTCCAACGCGACTTCACCTCGGCGCGAAGCGTCTCGTTCTCGGCGACGATGTCGTGTTTCTCGAGCGCCTTTTCGAGCGTTGCCAAGAGCTCGTGATTCTTGAACGGCTTTTGCACGTAGTCGTATGCGCCCTTGCGCATCGCTTCGACGGCTTGCTCGGTCGTCGCATATGCGGTGATCATCAAGATCTGCGTGTCTTTGGATCGCGCTCGAACCGCGTCGAGCACCTCCATGCCGGTGCCGTCGGGCATGACCAAATCGGTGATGACCACGTCGTACGGGTCGACGCTGGCGAGCCGTTCGCATGCCGCACGAACCCCGTCCACGACGTCGACCCGATAACCCTCGCGCCGAAGCAGGATCTGCAGCATTTCCCTGAGGCTGGCTTCGTCGTCACAGACAAGAATGCGCGCGGACATGATCCGTACACCCCCGCATACATCCTACGTCAAAACCCCGGCCCGGCCACGAGACCGACAGGCTCAGCCGAAGCCGGCCCGGCGGCCTCCGCCCCCGCTCGGGGGACGGACGCACAGGCCGTGTAGGCTGCTGTACTCCAAGAGGTAGACCGCATTGTGCTCTCTCGACGTCGCCTCGCAAAAGCTCGGGTGAAGCTCGAGCGAGACCACCTCGGAGACTTCCATCGCCTGGCCGGGCTCGCCGATGTACAGCGACAAGCCGTGGTCTTCGGCTACCGCATAAGAGTCGCCGTCGCGCTCGACGCCGATCGCAGCGTCGAGCATGGCCTCGAGCGTAGGTCGTTCCATGCGCGGGAGCTTTCATGTCGCTGGGCGACTGGTCAAGTGTCGCCCTTCACGCTAGGTCGATCGGGTGGGAACCGACGAGGAGGAGCTCTGGCAAAGCGAGGTCCTAGTCAGCGATTCGATCGGGCGCCTGATCGAGTTTTGGGGCTTCAAGCGCAACATGGGGCGCTTGTGGTCGATCTTGTACCTCTCCGATCGTCCGCTCAGCGCACCGGAGCTGCAAGAAAGGCTGCAGCTCAGCAGCGGTGCGGTTTCGATGACCCTGAACGAGCTGATGCGCTGGGGCGTGGTCAAGAAGGTGTGGCTCCAAGGCGAGCGCCGCGATCACTACGCAGCCGAGGGCAACTTCTGGAAGATGATCTCGCGCGTGTTCAACGAGCGGGAACGAGTCGAGGTGCTCGACGCGATCGACGTCATGGAAGACGCGATTCAGTTCCTGAAGCGCAAGGCCGAAGAGCCGGGAGCGCGGAGTAGGGCGCGATTTCAAGAGGAGAGGGTGCGCGAGCTGCTCGATTTGGCGCGGCTCGGCAAGCAGCTTCTCGACACGCTGGTCAAAGACGCCAAGGTCGACGGAAGCCCGCTGATGAACGTTTTGTTGGGAGGCTCCGACAAGCGCTGAAAGGGGTCGCCTTCGAAGCGAATCGCCTTATGCTTCGGCGGCCATGGACCCTCTGAATCAACCACTCACGCTGCCTTGCGGCGTCGTCTTGCGCAATCGCATCGCCAAGGCGGCCATGACCGAAGGCCTAGCCGACCCGGACGATCGGGCTTCGGAGCGCCTCGTCGCGTTGTACCGTCGTTGGTCCGAAGGCGGCGCGGGGCTGCTTGTCACCGGCAACGTCATGGTCGATCGCCGATACCTCGAACGCCCGGGCAACGTCGTGATCGACGCCAACGGCGGCCACGATGCGTTGCGGGCATGGAGCGCTGCCGGCACGTGCGGCGAAAATCAGCTCTGGATGCAGATCAATCATCCCGGCCGCCAATGCACTCGCATGTCGAGCAACCACCCGGTCTCTCCGTCGTCCGAGAAGATGCAAGGCATGATGGGGCTGATCGCACCGCCACGCGCGCTCGAGGTCGACGAGATTCACGACATCATCCGGCGCTTTGCGGACGTCGCCCAGACGGCCAAAGCGTGTGGCTTCACCGGCGTGGAGATTCACTCCGCGCACGGCTACCTGTCGAGCCAGTTCCTCTCGCCGCGTGCCAATCGTCGCACCGACGAGTGGGGAGGGTCGCTCGAGAACAGAGCGCGATTTCTCCTGGAAACGTATCGCGCGGTGCGAGCCGCCGTCGGTCCCGGCTTTCCCATCTCGGTCAAGCTCAACTCCGCCGACTTTCAAAAGGGCGGATTCACCAAGGAGGAATCATCGCGTGTGGCGGGCTGGCTCGCGGAGCTCGGCCTCGACCTGCTCGAGATTTCCGGGGGAACGTACGAGCAAATGGCGCTGTTCGGACACGACGATCCGGCCGGAGAACGAAAAGCAGCTCGCACGCGCAAGCGAGAGGCGTACTTCTTGGAGTACGCGCGCGACATGCGCGCCTCGATCGGAGACATGCCCCTGATGGTCACCGGCGGCTTTCGCACACCGCGTCTGATGCGTGAGGTGGTCGCTTCGGGCGAGGTCGACGTCATCGGAATCGCGCGTCCTTTTTGCGTCGAACCGGAGCTCGCCCATGCGCTCATTGCGGGCGAGTCAGAGTCGCTGCCGGCGCCCGAGCGCAGCATGCGCCTCGGCCCTGGGATCTTCGATCGCGCGAGCTCGATCAAAACGTTGCGGACACTCAACGGCGCCGCGGAGGTAGCGTGGTTCTATCGTCAAATCATCGCGCTGAGCGAGGGGCGCGAGCCCGACCTGAGCCTCGGCGTCTGGGCTGCGCTCTTGGCGCACTACAAGACGGAGCTCGGCTTGGTGCGTCGGCGGAGCTTCAAACGGCGCGCCAGGCTCTTACCGGCGGATACCGCCAAGACCGGCGGCTAGTCAGGCTTGCGCGACGAACTCGTGGCGTGGCTCGCGTGGGTGTTGAAGCGCGCGCGCCAGGAACGAGTGCTGCTCGCGCCAGCACCGGCGCGCTTGACGTCGCCACACCAATGCGTGGAACGCGTGTAGCTCGCCTTCGTAGTACCGAGCCTCGCACTCGACGCCCATCGCTTTGAGCGCCCGGTCCAAGCGCCTCGTGTCGTCGAGCAGTGGATCGCGCGTGCCGATGGGGACGAAAAACGCGGGAAGGGCGCGGTCGGGCCGTTCGCGCCGTTCGAAGACGTGCAACGGGTCGGCCAGATCGAGCTCTCCGGGCGTGGGGTCGTGGAGCGTGCCGACGTAGGCGTCGTTGATGCCCTCCAAAATGTCGTTGACCCATCGTGGTAGCTTGCGTTTGCGGTTCAGCCGCGCGGGGTTCGTGACTTGAAGCGGCGCGCAGGCCGGCACCACGGCGGTCGGAACGAGGCCGGTCGCAAACGCGCGTTGGGCGAACGGCTCGGGTCGGCGATAGCAGCAGCAGATGGTGAGCGCGGTTGCGAGATTGCCTCCCGCCGACTCGCCGGCAAAAACCAAACGGCTGAGGTCACCTCCATACGCTTCGGCGTTTTCGGAAACCCATTCGAGCGCGGCGCAGACGTCGGAGACAGCCGCGGGATAGGGATTTTCGGGCGCCAGACGGTAGTCCACGTTGAAGACCAGATAGCCGGCGCGGGCGAACGCGAGACCCATGAGCCAATGCGTATCCTTCGAAAGGAGATGAAACCCGCCGCCGTGGATGTAGATCACCACGGGCAGGGCTTCGGCCCGCCGCGTGGGACGGTAGATGTCGAGCGTGTGGCGTGGATTGCCGGTCGGCAGGTAATCGACGTTCCTGATCACCTGAACACCATGTTTGACCGGGTTCGCCATCGGATGGAGCCGGCCGAGGCGGGACAAGCTCCCGAAGAAACCTTCGCCGACCACCGTATTGACCTGGCGGCGAAGCTGTTTGCGCGCGCGTTGAAGACAAGACATCTCGGAAGGCTTGCGTGGCATTCTGAGATGATACCACGCCCGAGCAGCAGAGAACGCGTTCCGGCGGGCGCCGGGCAAGGCGCGTCTTTTTTGCACCCAGGCTTCGCCTGGGCGTATGGCCTGAGCTGATGGATGGCGGAATCGTGCGAGCAGGCGCCGCGATGGCGGTGGCGCTCTTGGCGCTCGGTACGGCCGGCCCGGTCGATGCCGGGTCGAGCGGGCAGCTCGACGCGTTCGTCGTGCGCCAGACGATTCGAAAGGACTTGCCGCGGATCCATCGCTGCTACGAGTCGGCGCTCCGGGACGAGCCCGAGCTCGCCGGCAAGGTGTCGGTGCGCTTCGCCGTCGTTCGCAAAGGACACGTGCAGGCGGTGCAGGTCATCGAGAACACCACGGGCAACCCCGCGGTCGAGCGATGCGTAGCGCGGGTGGTCGGGGCCATTCGCTTTCCAAGCCGCCGGACGGGCAAGAGCCTCCGGTTCACGTTCCCGTTCGTATTTGCCCCGCAGGACTGATTCCGAGACAGCGCGGCACAAAAGTTTACATAATATAGCTTCTGCGAAATTAACCGAGAAATTCAAATGGCCCCGTTTCCCGCTAGTCTCCCACCCATGCCTAGCGTTTTTGGGGTCCTGCTCTTCGTGTGCTTCGGGATCGCCAACGTCGCGCGCGCCGGGAACAGCGAAGACGTCCTTGCAGGAAGCGACGTCGCCCTCACCGGAGGCGCGGTCGTCGCAAACGTGCAGACCGGCGGCGCGATGTGGTTCAACCCCGCTGGGGTCGCACGCCTCGATGCTCGCTCGGTCGACTTCACCGGAGCTGTCCTGAGCTACAGCACGATCAATGCTCCGGGCGCGCTCTCGCTCGAATCCGGCGACCAAAGTGCGGGCGACTTCTCGACGGTTCAGGCGATCCCGCGGGCGCTCACGTTCGTCGCGTCGCCGCGTCCGCAGCTTCGTTGGGGCATTGGTTTCTTCTTTTCCCGGTCTCGCTCGGCGTTTTTTCAGGATTCGGTGACGACGGCCGACGGAGCCGCCGAGCCAGCCGAGGTCTTTTTCACGGCGGACGGGAGCAAAGCGCTCTACCACGTGAGCTCGGCGGTGGCGTGGAAGAAGAGCGACAAATTTCTCCTGGGAGGAGGCTTCGACGTCGTGATTGCCACGCAGAGAACCACGGAGATCATTTCCGGCGGGTACGCCGGCGGAGCAGGTGGAACGTTCAGCCAGAATTTCAACCGCGCCCTTTCGGGCGGCGGTCTGCAGATCAAGGGAGGGCTTCAATGGGAGCCGATCCCCCAGGTCCGAATCGGGTGGATGGCCGCCACGCCGAGCTACCTGGTGTACCTCAACGATGCGAGCACGGAGACTCGGCAGATCTCTCCGCCGGGAGCGCCCCCTCAGTTCGATGGGAACCAAGTCGACGAGCTCAACGGCACGTGGACCGGCGTAGAACGAGGTCTGACGCGGCTCGGCGTAGCGTATGTGAGCTGGTGGGGGTGGTTGGAAGCGGATCTCGTCGTCGGCTTTCCATTGAAGAGCGAAGCCTTCGAAATCGATTGGCGGACTACCGCCGACGTGCGCGTGGGTGGGATCTTCAAGCTCACCGACCGTCTCAAGCTCGGTGCCGGCTTCTTCACGGACTTCAGCCCCGACTCGATTCCCGACAGATTCAGCGAGACACAGATCGACTTCTACGGCCTCACATTCGGGTTCGACTTCGCGAACCGGGAAGAGGCGCCGGAACGCGGAGAGGAAGGTTTCTACCTCGCTTTTGCGGTGGCGTTTCGATACGCGCATGGGAAGGGACAGTTGGGAGGGTTGCTCTTGCAGAATTCGTTCACGGATCCGCCGGCCCAGCCTGCTGAGATCAATCGCGTCGGCATCCGGGCGAACGAATTTGGCGTCAACATCGCCGTGAAGGCTTCGTTCTAGACAGATGACGACTCGAATCGACCGGGATTTCTCGAGCCGCGGCGTGCGTTGCGCAGGGACCCTGTACCTGCCCGACGGTGTCTTTCGTCCGCCAGTCGTCGTCATGGGTCATGGATTCGGCGCCGAACGCGCGTGGGGATTGCCCGCCTTTGCGGAGAGATTTTCGGAGGCAGGCGTTGCGGCCTTCTTGTTCGACTATCGCGGATTCGGAGATAGCGGCGGCTCGCCGCGTCGCGTCGTGAGCCCGCGGCGGCACATCCAAGACTTCGAAGCTGCGGTCGAGCACGTTCGAGCTTTTGCGGATATCAACCCGGAAGAGCTCGTGATTTGGGGAACGTCACTCGGTGGCGGCCACGCGCTGACCATGGCCTCTCGCGGCGTCCGCTGCGCTGCCGTCATCGCGCACGTGCCGCACGTGGATGCGCTCGCCTCGCTCGCCGGAGGCGCCAGCAAGCCCTCCCAGGTGCTCAGGCTGGTTTGGGCTGGTCTTCGCGACGGGATCCGAGCGGCTACACATCGCGAGCCGTATTACGTGGCGACCGTCGGTCGCCCGGGCGAGGCTGCCATCATGACGACCGAGGATGCTTGGGAAGGCGTCATGGCGCTCGTCCCGCCTGGGGCCCCGTTCGACAATCGCTGCGCGGCCCGCGTTGCGCTCACCTTTCCCTTCTATCGCCCCATTCGTGAAGTCTCCGCCATCCAGGTGCCCACGCTCCTCGTCGGCGCGGTGCGCGACTCGCTGATTCCGATCGATTCAGTCCGCCGCGCCGCCTCGCGCATTCCCAAAGGCCGCTTGGTCGAGCTCGATTGCCCCCACTTCGCTCCGTACACGGGTGCGTGGTTCGAGCGGAGTGTCGAGGCTCAGCTCGCCTTTCTTCGCGAACGCTTCTGAACGCCGAGCGGCCGACCGCTCAGTTGACGCGGAGGCACAAAAAGCGGCCGCCGTTCGAGAGCGCGCCGCCGATCTCCCCGGCCACCGCGGGCGTCGCCGAGAACCCGGAGCCGCCTTCGGCCCGGGCGATCTCGCGTCCATCCGAGAGCGAGAGCGCAAAGAGAGACCCTTGGGTCTCGCCGTAGATGACGGTGCCGCGCGCGGTGACGATGGGTGGGGTCGGCGCGCCACGCTCGGGCGCCCGCTCCCATTGCACCTCGCGTGTGCGAAGGTCGAAGAGCGATATTCCGCGAGGCGCCGAGGAGATGACGAGCATTCGCCCCGCCGCCGCGATTCCAGTGACGCCTCGAAAGTCGCCGTCTCGCCACACGACGGAGCCATTGGCCGGATCGAGCGCGTAGAGGCCTGCGGTAAACGAAGCGACGTACAGCGTGCCGCGGACGATCAGCGGCGTCGTGTCGACGTCTAGGAACTGCGGCACGTTCCCCGGGCGGCGCTCCACGTCGAGCGCGGTTTCAGTCTCCCAGAACAAACGCCCATCGCTCGGGTCGAGCGCTGCGACGGCGCCATCGGTGAACGCAGCGAACAACCTCCCATCCTCGATCAGGAGCCCGGCATGTCCCGCGATCGTGATCTCGTTGACCGGCTCCTTTCCGTAAGTCCAAAGGACGCGTCCGTCGTCCCGAGCGAGCGCGCTGATGGCATCGTTTTCGGCGACGATATAGATGGCATCCTCGGTCACTAGTGGCTGGGTGCGAACCGCACCGATGAGCTTCGTCGTCCATTTGGGCTCGCCGGCAAGCGTGAGCGCATGCACCGTACCGTCGACCGATGCGAAATAGACCTCGCCCGTTCTGGGGTGGACCGCGGGCTTCGATTCGATCTGGGCGCCTGCATCGTAGAAGTACACGCGTTGCCCTTTGTCCGTGAAGGCGTATAGATCGCCTTCCGTCGTGCCGATGTATACGCGATTCCGTGGCACGTCGAATTCAGCCGAGCTGAGCTGAACGGGCAGAAAACGCGCCTCGAAGCGATCGGTGAGCTGTCGTGACCAACGCACGTTGAACGCGCCCTCGCCCGGCCTCGCGTAGTCATCGCCGCGCTGCACCCAACCGAAGTTGTCGGAATTGGTGCTCGTCGTGCCCGCCGCCCCGCAGCCGTACACGGCCGTGAGCAGCAATGACCACACCGAGGCGCAGCGGAGGTTCATCGCGAGCGCTCACTCCTGCGGAGGCTGCCGCTGTAGAAGCTGGTTCATCTGACGAATGAACTCCTCGGCCCGGCGTGGATCGCTGCCTGCTGCGGGTGCGAGGCTCGGGTCGATCAGCGCCAATCGTGCCTCGGTCTGCTCTCGTGTGTAGGGAAGCAGCGGGGCTTCGGGATTCTTGAGGTCGTTCAGCACGCCTTCGAATTTGATCTTGGCCTCTTCGAGCTTGCCTCGTGCGAGCAGAATGCGTCCCTGGTGGTAGCCCGCGATGGGAGCGAGGGTCTGATCCACGGCGCGAAGCTCCTCGAGCTGCTCGAGGGCTCGATCGTACGATTGCTCTGCTTCGAGCGCATAGGCGAGCCCCTCGAGCGCCGCCCATCGGACCGCCTCGTCGTCGCTGGTATCGAGCGCGGCCTGATAGGCCGTACGGGCTTGCTCGAAGAGACCCTGCTCGAAGCGCACCCTGCCCTCGCCCACGCGTGCCCACGCCGCTGCCAGCGTCCCTGGGTGTGCGTCGGCCGCTGCGGCGTATTGGCTCGCCAGCTTCTCGGGATCTTCGCTTTCGAGCTCGAGCACGGCCGCGAGCTCGTTGCCGGCTTTGGCGCTCTGGCTGCGCGAGTAGGTGGACCAACCAATCCCGACGGCGGCGATCACCAAGATTGCGCCGGCAGCCAGTCCGAGCGGCTTGAGGTGATCCTGCAGCCAATCTTTCGCCACGGCAGCCTGAGCAAGAGCCTTCTCTTCGACGAGCTCGGCATCACGACCGCGCTGCGCTGCCTTGCGGGCCGCCTTGGCCGCCTGCTGCGCTGCGAGTCGCTCGCCCGCCGTCAATGGCGCTGATTTTTCGTTCTCGGCAGAGTCGTTGGCCAAAGCGTCCTCCAAAAAAGCCGGGAAAACCCGACAAATCGGGTCGGCACTATACACGGGGGCCCCTTGCAGTCAACGTAGCCTCGCACCCGGCGTGACCGGCATGCTAGACGGGCCGCTGTGCGTTGTGTCGCCTGCATCTGTGGGAGCCTCGCGTGGCTGTCGTTGCTCCCCTCGTCGGCTCGGGCCTACGAAGACCAGGCGACGTTCGGCGTGGCGGTGGGATACGCAGGCATGCCCCGCGCCGATGCGTCGCCCCGCCATGGCGTCGACGTCGCGCTCAGCGCGGGCGGCGGCATTGGAGACGCCTGGAGCATCCAAGGAATGCTGGGCTACGGGGTCTTGCCGGACGACCGAGCGCTGCACATCTCGATGGCAGGGCTCGAGACCGTGTATGCGCTCGACATCGTGCGATTCGTGCCGCTTTTTGGAGTGGGGCTCGACGGGTTGTTGACCGTACGAGACCGCGACGTCTGGGGTGATTTCGCCCTGCACGCCCTGGTGGGCGTCGACTTTCTCATCAACCCCCGGTGGCTCGTCGGAGCGGACGTTCGGGGATATTGGGTGGCAACCCACGCCAAGAGCCCCCTCGACGCATTCATCCTGACCGCGGGCGTGCGCGTCGGCGTCCGCTTCGACGTTCGCTGAGGCAATCGAAGTCGCTCCGTCGTACGGACGCAGCCGAATGGACGAGGGCTCCCCGGATGCGATGGCGCGTCCGGCGAGGAGTAAGAGGACGTATCCGCAAGCACGAACGGAACGGGCCCGAAAGCGAGATTCCACGTCACGCCATCGGACGCTCGTCGCCGCCGTTGCGTGCAGCTCTAGTCTTGGCGGGGATTGGCGAGCGCGAAGCCGTCGTGCAGCACCACCACCGCGCGGTCCGCATGCTCGGCTTCGATCAAACACGAGGTCTTGATTTCGCTGGTGCTGATCGCCTCGATGTTGATGTCGTTGTCGGCCAGCAGTCGAAACATCCTCGCCGCGATGCCGGCGTGATTGCGCATTCCCACGCCTACGATGGAAACTTTGGCGACGTCGTCGTCACGCGTGACGCCTTGCGCGTTCACGCTCGCCGCGAGGTCTTTGACGAGGGTTTCGGCGCGGTCCGCGTCTTCCCGGCTCACCGTGAAGGTGAGGTCGGTATGCCCCTGCTTCGAGACGTTTTGAATGATCATGTCGACCGAGATGTTCGCGTCGGCAAGCGGCTCGAACACGCTCGCGACCACGCCGGGGTGATCGGGAAGCGCTCTCAGAGTCAGCTTCACCGTCTTCTTGTCGGCTGCGACACCAGCGACGACGACTTTTTCCAGCAAATGTTCTTCGTCCGTCACGATCGTTCCCTCCGCGTTCGAAAAGCTCGAGCGCACGTGCAGCGGCATTCGGTGCTTCATGGCGAGCTCCACCGAACGTATCTGCAAAACCTTGGCGCCGAGCGAGGAAAGCTCCAGCATTTCCTCGTAACTGATGCGGGGAATCTTTCGCGCGTTCGGGCAGATGCTCGGATCGGTCGTGTAGACCCCGTCGACGTCAGTGCAGATCTCGCACACGTCGGCCTGCACCGCCGCAGCGATGGCGACCGCGGACGTGTCCGAGCCTCCCCGCCCGAGCGTCGTGATGTTTCCGTACGCGTCGGTTCCTTGAAATCCCGCGACGACGAGGACTTGCCCCGTCTCGAGCACCGAGCGCAGCGCAGGGCCGTCGATCGTGCGTATGCGCGCCTTCTGGTGGACCGCATCGGTGACGATCCGTGCCTGATGGCCCAGCAGCGATCGCGTGGGCACGCCGATCTCGTTGAGCTGGATCGCGAGGAGCGCGGCGCTCACCTGCTCTCCACTCGCGACGAGCACGTCCATCTCGCGCTCGGCCGGTCGCGGCGAAAGCTCCCGGCCCATCTTGAGCAGCCGATCGGTTTCTCCGGCCATTGCGCTGACCACGACGACGACCTGATGGCCCTGACGATACGTGTCTGCCACGCGCTCGGCGACCACGCGTATCCGGTCCAGAGAACCCACGCTGGTGCCGCCGTATTTTTGAACTACCAAGCTCATTGGGGCGCGAAAGATAGCCGCGACCTCGACGCGAGCAACCACCGTCGCACGCACGGTCTGTTTTCTGTGCTAGGTTCTCTTCGATGCTTCGAGCCGCAGTGGTGGCGCTGCTCGTCATCGGCGCCTGTACACAGACCTCGGGGTCGGCCAGCGCCGGGCCTTCAGACGCGGAGGACCGCGCCCAGGAACGGCTGCACATGGTGCGCAAGCAGATCGAGGCTCGCGGCGTCAGGGATCCGCGGGTGCTCGACGCGATGCGGACGGTGCCGCGGCACCGCTTCATGCCCGAATCCCAGCGGAGTGCCGCCTACGACGACCGTCCCCTGCCCATCGGGGAGGGACAGACGATCAGTCAGCCCTACATCGTGGCGCTGATGAGCGAGCTCGCCGACCTCGAGCCGGGGGACGAGGTGCTCGAGGTCGGGACGGGCTCCGGCTATCAGGCTGCCGTGCTGGCCGAGATGGGAGTGAAGGTCTACTCGATCGAAATCGTCGAGCCGCTCGCAAAACGCGCCAAGGCCATTCTCGACGAGCTCGGCTATGGCAAGCGCGTCGAGGTGCGCCACGGCGACGGTTACGCCGGATGGCCGGAGCGGGCTCCGTTCGACGCGGTGATCGTGACCGCGGCGCCGCCGAAGATTCCGGAGCCCTTGAAGCAGCAGCTCGAGGTCGGAGGTCGATTGATCATTCCGGTCGGCAAGCACTTCCAGAGCCTCTTGCGCGTGACGCGCACCGAGGATGGCTTTCGCGAGGAGTCGGTGATCCCGGTTCGGTTCGTTCCGATGACGGGGAAGGCGCAAGAGAAGTAGCTTCGCCGCGCAGTGTCGGTGACTGTGTGTGAGGCGGCTCACAAAGCGCGCGGAGCGTCAAAAAAACGTCGATTGTCTCACCGGCACCTGTGTTATCGTCGGCGGCCCCGTAGGAGACCCCCCGATGCCGCATTCGATTCGTTTGCGCTGGCTATTTGGCTGGCTGTTTGGCGTGCTTGCCTTTGCAGGTTGCGCCGCCGATCCGAGCACGACCGGCGACCTCACCATCGACCTCGCATTGTCCGATGGGACGCAGATCGACGAGGTCAGCTACGCGGTCTCCGGAAACGGAATCGAGCCGATCGTGGGCACCATCCATACGAGCAGCCCGGGTGCCACGGCATCGGTCGAAATCTATGGGATTCCCGCAGGCGAAGACTACGAGGTCATGCTCACGGCTACCTCCACGGACGGTCAGACATCCTGCTCGGGCTCGGCCGAGTTCGACGTCGTCGTCGGAGAAGTGACCGATGTGATGGTCATGCTCAACTGCCAGCCGAACAATCAGTATGGCGGCGTCCGCGTGAACGGGAAGTTCAACTTCTGCGCGGACCTTCTCAAGGTGGTCGTTTCTCCACTTCAGACGTCCATCGGCAACGAGATCGACGTCCTGGCGATGGCCGTCGACCTGGAGGGAGACCCAATCGAGTACCAATGGACCGGGACCGGTGGCTCCTTTGCCGATCCAACCGCAGCGATCACGACATTCACATGCGAGTCGC
Organism: Polyangiales bacterium; assembly: GCA_035466435.1. Lineage (GTDB taxonomy): Bacteria > Myxococcota_A > Polyangia > Polyangiales > Houyiibacteriaceae > SG8-38. The sequence goes on from DATIUW010000161.1 coordinate 15,194, forward strand.
TGGGCGATCAGACGATCACCATCACGGTGTCGGATGATGGTTTCCGGTACTGTGATTGCAACTGGACGGTCCAGGTGACCTGTGTCGATGACCAGGGCGGCACCGGTGGGACTGGTGGCGGCATGGAC
>DATIUW010000162.1:0-7548 GCA_035466435.1 Polyangiales bacterium
GGCATGGGCGGCGCAGGTGGCGAAGGCGGCATGGGCGGCGCTGGCGGCGAAGGCGGCATGGGCGGCGCTGGCGGCGAAGGCGGCATGGGCGGCATGGGCGGCCAAGGCGGTGGCGGCGGCTGCATCTCCGACAAGGGCGCGCAGTATGCCGGTCCGGCGAATCGTGAATGCGCAGGCACCGACGGTTGCGGCGAGCTCGAGGTCTGTGTCGACGGCGCCTGCGAAGAGGCAGCGCTCGTGTTCGTGAGCAGCGAGCTGTACACTGCGGCGCTCGAAGGGCCCCGTGGTGCGGACCGGATCTGCGCGCAGCTCGCTCGGGAGGCCGGGCTCGGCGGTTACTGGATGTCGTGGACCTCGGACGAGTGCACGTCGCCCCAGAAGCGATTCCATCGATCGGAAATCGAATACCGACTGATCAACGGAGACCAGGTCGCGGCGGACTGGAATGACCTGATCGACAGCGAGCTCGACCGCGAGATTCGCATCGACGAAAACGGCGTGAACCTCACGACGAACTGCGTCATCCCAGGTGAAAACGACTTCTGTTTCGTGTGGACCAACACCACGGTTCAAGGGTTCGTTCACTTCAACAATGGCTGCAGGGGTCTCACTTCCGAGATCTCGACCGACGTACCGGCCCTCAGCGGGCAATGGACCAGGTTCGGGCTCGGCTGGACCGCGTGGCAGACCAAAGACTGCGGGCAGGACCTGCAGGCCCTCTACTGCTTCGAGCAGCCCGCATCGAATCAGTGATCGCGAGGCCGGAGGACGTTCCGCGCCTGCGCTCTACTCGTCCGCGGCCGGGTCGTCCGGCCTATTGGGGGTCGGGGCAGGCTCTCCGTACTCGTCGATGAGCTTCTTTTCGAGCTTGTCGAGCAGCATGCGCTCGATGTAGCTCGGCATGGCAGGGATCTGGATGACGACGCGAATCGTACCAGTCTTATCTTCGACGCGAACCAGCTCGACGCTACCCGGATAGGTCCTGCCGTCGTCCCGATAGTCGAAGAGAAAGTAGCCCACGCCCTCGTCTCGATCCTTGATCGGATAGCCCTGGTCCACCCGGATGAGCCGAATGGCGGCCCCCCACACCTGTGCGTAGCTGTGTCGAAAGTCCTCCGTCTTCTTCGCACGGCCCGTGGCCGGTACGAGGAGGGCAGCGAGCACCAACATGGCAGCCAAGCGCTTCATCCCCCGCACGCTACCCACCGCCCTTCCCCAGTCAAAAAAGGGGACACGCAAGCCGTCTAAAACACGCACAGTTACGAGCGTTTCTACACGGCACCGCGAAAAACGAAACAGCGCGCGATTGTCGCGGTATGCCTCGTAACCGTCGGAAAGCAGGTTACTTTTGGAGGGGCTGCGTGTCCCCTTTGGAAAGCTGCTCGATGAGGGGGAGAAGCTTGTCGCGTGTGTTGAGGGAGGGGTCGTCGAGGACTCGATCGAGGAGGGTACGAAGGATTTGGCCCACGATGGGGCCGGGGCTTTCCACGTATTCGAGGACGTCAGCGCCGCTGACGGCGAGATCCTGCGTAGTCAGCGCGTTGCCCTCTTCGATCGCTTTGTCGATCCGGCTGCGGAGCTCTCGCAAGGCCCGGAGCTCGGGGTCGACGTCTCTGCCCTTGCCGAGCGCGTCCGCTTCCCCGAGCCGCAACAGCGGCTCGACGTTTTCGGCCCCCACGCGCTTGATGAAGCGCCGCACGGCCGCATCGGTCCACTCGCTGCTGTAACAGATCAGGTGATGGCGGATGAGGCTGACGATCAGCTCGCGCTCCTGGTTGGAGAAGCGGTAGTCTCGCAACCAACGGTCGGCCATGTCGGCGCCCACTTTCTCGTGATGGTAGAAGGTCCAGTCGCCGGTCTTGTCCGACCAGGCCCGCGTACGAGGCTTCGCGACGTCGTGAAGCAAGGCCGCCACCCGTTCGATGGGCCCGCCTTCCGATTCGTCGACCACGCGCATCGTGTGATCCCAGACGTCGTAGGCATGCCATTGATTCTGGGCGCAACCCACCTGTTCCAGAAGCTCCGGGTACGTAACCTCCAAAATCCCGGTTCGGCGCATGACCTCGAATGCGCGCGACGGCGCCCTCGCCTTCATGGATTTCAGCCATTCTTCGCGGACGCGCTCCGGGCTGACTTTGCGAAACGTGTCGAGCGCCCCCCGAAACGCCGCCTCCGTGTCGTGCTCGAGCTCGAACTCCAACGTCGCCACGAATCGCGCACCTCGCAAAATGCGAAGCCCGTCTTCCTGAAAGCGCTCGCGCGGATTTCCAACGGCGCGTAGCACCCTGTCTCGCATGTCCGTGAGGCCGTCAAAGGGATCCACCAAGCGGCCGTCTACCGGGTCGTACGCGATGGCGTTCACCGTGAAGTCACGACGCGCCAGGTCGCTCTCGATGTCCTCGACGAATACGACGTGGTCGGGTCGGCGGCCGTCACTGTAGGCTCCCTCACCGCGCAAGGTGGTCACCTCGTACGCGCCCCCCTTCCACAGCACCGTGACGGTGCCATGGTCCACGCCGGTCGGCACCACCCTGCGAAACACCTGCTGTACCTTGTCAGGGCGGGCAGTCGTGGCTACGTCCCAGTCATTGACCCTTTCGCCGCGAAGCGTGTCGCGGACGCATCCGCCCACGACCCAAGCGCGTTCTCCGGCATTGCGGAGCTCCTTACAAATCTCGAGCACCGGCCTGGCGATCTGTTGCCGAAGAATGCGGTGTGGCACGCGGGTTCGATAACCTTAGGTATGTCTAGACGCAATTGGCCCGGAGCCCCAACGAGGCTACACTCCTAAATCTCCCCCTTGCCCCCGACAATCGAATGAGAAGACTCTGGAAGCCCGTGCTTGGTTTGGTGGTCGTCCTTGCGGCGTTCACCGTTTCTTTCGGCTGGCCCGTTGAAAACGGCCTGCAAATCGACATCGACACCTCGCCGAGGGCCCTGGCGGCGCGGCAGAAGACGCCCTGGGATCTGACCAAGCTACAGGTCATGAACCGGGTCATCCACGAGGTGAACACGGATTACGTCGATCCGACGCGCGTCGACTACCGGCGGATGATGCTGGCAGGACTGGACGCGATTCAGCAGGACGTAGCCCCCGTTCTCGTCCACTACGAGGACGGCGCGGAGAGCCTCAAGGTCCAGGTCAACAGCGCGCAGAGCGAGTTCTCCATCGGCGACGTGGCGAGCCCGTGGGACCTGACCGGCCGCTTCCGAGAGGTGTTCGCCTTCCTGCAGGAAGAGCTCAAAGACGAGGTCGACATCGAGCTGCGCGACGTCGAGTACGTGGCCATCAATGGCATGCTCAGAACGCTCGATCCCCACACGGTCTTGCTCCCCCCGGAGCTCTACAAAGAGATGCGCACCAGCACCCGCGGAGAATTCGGCGGCCTCGGCATCGTCATCTCGATCCGGGACGGGCACCTCACGGTGATCAAGCCGATCGAAGGAACCCCGGCTTTCAAGGCAGGGCTACAGCGCGGCGATCGCATCGTCAAGATCCAGGACGAGTCGACGCTGAACATGCCGCTGCAAGAGGCGGTCGATCGGCTTCGGGGCAAGCCTGGATCGAAAGTGAAGATCTTCATCCGACGGGAGACCGCTGCCGGGAAATGGAGTCCGCCGCGCGAGGTCGAGCTCACGCGCGAAGTCATAAAAATCGAATCGGTCGAGTCCCGGATGATGCGCGATGGCGTCGGCTACATCAAAATCAACAACTTCCAAGGCAATACCAATCAGGATCTCAAGCGTGCGCTCCGAGACCTGCACAAGAAGAACATGACCGGCCTGGTGCTCGACCTTCGCACCAATCCGGGTGGGCTTCTGGATCAAGCCGTGGAGGTCGCGGACACGTTCCTCGAAATCGGCTCGATCGTGACGACCTCTTCGCAGGACCCGCGTCAACGCGAAGAGAAGTTCGCCAGGGCGCCCGGAACCGAGCCTCGCTACCCGATGGTCGTCCTGATCAATGGGCAAAGCGCCTCGGCGAGCGAAATCGTCGCGGGCGCGCTCAAGAACCACGATCGCGCCGTGATCATCGGCGAGCAGAGCTTCGGCAAGGGTTCCGTGCAGGTTCTCTACCCTTTGCAGGACGAATCGGCGCTGAAGCTCACCGTCGCGCAGTACCTGACACCGGGTGATGTTTCCATTCAAGGTGTGGGCATCGTGCCCGACATCGCGATCAGCCCGATGACCGTCGACGAGGACAACATGGACCTCAAAGTCGACGACATCTTCCCGCGCGAGGCGGATTTGGAAGCTCACCTCACCCACGAAAGCGCAAGCGAGGTGCAACGGCCGTCGGTCGTGATCGGGTACTACCTGAATCCTCAGCTCCGGCAGCAGCTTCTCGAGGCTGCTCCCGAAGACCAGGAAAACGAAGCGCAGGAGAATTTCCTGATCCGCTTCTCGCGCACCTTGGTGGCCAACGCAAAATCATCGAAGCGTCCGCAGATGCTTCGAGAGTCCGCGCCCATCATCGAGCGCGTCGAGAAGCAGGAGACCGAAAAGGTCGTGCGCGACCTGAAGAAGCTCGGGATCGATTGGAGCGTCGGCCCCGACGAGGGACCGAGCAAAGTGCGCGTCACGGCGACGACGAGCTCGGGCGACGAACCCACCAAGGCGGGAGAGCCCCTCACGCTGCGCGTCGAGGTCACCAACCAGGGTGACAATCCGCTATATCAGCTTCGGGCGACGACCGTCAGCGACAACCGTTTGTTCGACGGGCGCGAGCTCGTCTTCGGCAAGCTCAATCCCGGCGAAACGCGCCGTTGGACGACGACGCTCGGCGTATGCGTGACCGAAAAAGAGGAGCGCGTTTGCCGAATACCGCGAGGAATGGTCGATCGCGCCGATGGAATCAAGGTCGAGTTCGAGGAGGCACACGGGCATGCGCCCGAGCCGGTCGAGGTCCGCACTTTGATCCGCGCCCTTCCCCAGCCTCGCTTTGCGTACGGACTGCAGGTCTCGGACGACGTCCAAGGCAACGGCGACGGCCTCGTACAACCCGGTGAGCACGCGACGATCTACTTCACCGTCGAGAACGTCGGACGAGCCGAGAGCGTAGACGTGCAGGCGAACCTGCAAAACAAGAGCGGGAGCGGCGTGTTGCTGAACGACGGCCGCTTCGAGCGCGACTCCCTCGAGGCTGGAAAGCAGTGGGTCGTGCCCTTCACTTTCCAGGTGCTTCCGAAGTTCTCCGAAGAGGAGGCCACCTTGGTGCTGGCAGTGAGCGACCCCGAGTTCGGTGTGGGGGTTGGCCAGCAGCTCACGGTTCCGGTGCATCGGGAGAAGACGCCTGTCGAGGTCCTGTCCTCGAAGCGGGTGGTGAGCCTAAGGCCGGGCACGGAAATCCTCGGACATCCGGCCGAGACCGCACCAATCGTGGGCCGCATCGCGGGCGCAACGCGCTTGCTGCACACTGCGACCAGTGGCGGATTCTCGCGCCTGGATCTCGGTGGCGGCCGTCCGGGCTGGGTCCGCGCGACCGACGCGGAGCCTGCCTCAGGTCCTGTCACCAAGGAGCCGCCGATCGAGTGGGCCGTTCGAAACGCCCCGCCGGTGATCGAGCTCGCCGGCTTGGGTGACTACGTCACGCGCGCCGACACCATCCAGATTCGAGGCAAGGCCACCGACGAGCAGCGCGTCCGCGACCTCTACATCTCCACGAGCGGCCACAAGGTTTACTACGAGTCGAACCAGGGCAGCACGACACCGCGCGAGCTCGTGTTCGACACCGAGATTCCAGTCCATCCCGGACTCAACACGATCATGGTGGTGGCCCGCGAGGACAACGACTCGGTGACGCGTCATTACTTCATCGTGCGTCGTGATGCCGAAGATGGCTCTCTCATGGAGACCACCGAGTTTGAAGGCGCGCTCCTGGCGAACGGCCAGAGCTATCACTGAGTAGGAGCGCGTCGGACGGCCGAAAAGAAGCCGGCGAAGCGCTCTACGCCTTCGGGAAGCCGGCGGCCTCGACGGATGTGCTGCCAGAGCAGCGGCGTCACCACGTCGATGGCGTCCCCGTGCTCGCTCGACGCCGTGTCATCGAATCTCGACGCGTCATTCGCTTCAATCGCGATGTGGTCGATTTCACCAGCGCTCCAACATACACGGAGTGTCTCCGATCGATCGGCGATGGTCTGACTGAGCCACGCCTCCCCCTCGAGCGGCGTCCCCAGCCAACCCGCCGAGGCTCGAATTTCGGCGCGGCTGCGCAGCAAGGTCTCGAGGCGTAGACGAAGGGTGTAATCCTCCTCCGCCTCGAGGAGCACGGTGAGCGTGGCGGCGGGGTTCGCGGCATCCCGAAGCGCCGCTTGGACCAAGGCCCAGCGATCGGCCTTCGAGAGCTGGGAATACGCGAATAAGAAGGCGTCGAGCGCACCTGCATCGCGCGGGATGCGGTCGAGTAGGCTCGCGAAGGAGCCAGACCGCGGCCGATTGGTGCTGATGATCCCCGGACCCCTGCCCTCCACACGGCTGCTCTTACCCGATCGGGCCGCCCTTCACCAGAGGCGCATGTGTAGTCAAAGGTATTCTACTTGACTTCATTAACCCACCTGGCTAAAGAAACTCCGTTCAGGAGCGGAAACGGGCATGGACGGCAAGCAGATCATCCTCCGGCACGAAAAGATGGTCATCGGGCTCGCCAACCGCCTTCGACGCGAGCTCTGCCTGCGGGGAGAGCTCGACGATTTAATCGCGTTCGGCTTCGGGGGCCTGCTCGAGGCGCAGCTTCGCTTCGATCCGAGCCGCGGGATTCGGTTCCAGACCTTCGCCTATCACCGGGTCCGCGGCGCCATGTTGGACGGGGTTCGCAAGATGGCCTTGCTCCCCCGGCGGGCGCACGAGCGACTGAAGGCGGCGGCAGAAACGACGCCCACCGCCGCCCCTACGGCGCTCGACAAGGCGTTCACGCGGATCAGCGCCAACCTCACGACCGCCGCCCCGTTGCAGGGGTCCCACGGACAACAGACGCCGGAGTCCGCGCTTCTCGAGAACGAGGCGCTGAGCCGGCTGCTTGCAGCGCTTCCGTCGCTTGCGCCGAGGCAGCGCTTCCTCGTCCGAGGTCATTACTTCGAAGGGCGTTCCCTCGATTCGCTGGCGCGGGAGCTCGGAATTTCCAAGTCCTGGGCCAGCCGCCTGCACACCCAAGCCCTGCGGCAGTTGCGGACGGCGGTGGAAGCGGGGTGAACAAAGACCGGCCGCCCAGCCGAAATCGCGGTGTTCACGGGGGGTTGCGCGCGTACTGCGCTTCGCGGTCAGGGCTCCGCCGCGAAACGCTTTACGCACTCGAAGGGGGGTGTGCCGTTTTTCGGCGCAGGTGTGGCAAACGCAACCACTTCCTGTAAATTCCGCTGTAAAGTCTCCACCCAAACGCCTGTGTTTTGCCGTTTTCTTCAGCTGGCACGCAAACTGCATCACTCTCGCGCAAGATGGGGGCATCCAGCACACAAATCCCGAAGGCTTCGGCGACGGACAGTCGCAGCGTTCGGATCATCGCCAAGTCGGTCTATCGCGAGCTTCGCAACAGCGGGCACAGCCGCTCGG
>DATIUW010000163.1:0-4587 GCA_035466435.1 Polyangiales bacterium
ATGCCGTCTACCTTCGGGGCGACCAGCTTCGCTCGAGCGCTCTTTACGGCTGGTTCGCTACCTAGAACCGATCGAAGGAAGGCGACGGGATAGCAGCCCATGTCGAGCATGGCGCCGCCGCCGAGCTCGTAGACGAAGCGAAAATCCCTCTTGGGGATGAAGGCGCTGAACCCAACGTTCACTCGCTCCACTTCGCCTATTTCCCCGCTCGCGAGGATCGAGCGCAGGCGCGCGACGAGCGGGTGATGAAGCGAGTGCATTGCCTCGGCGACGACGAGACCGCTCCGGGCCGCTGCCGCATCGATGCGTCGAGCCTCCTCGGCATTGCTTGCGAGCGGCTTTTCGCAGAGGAGGTGTTTGCCCGACGCGATGCAGGCAAGCGCCTGTTCGGCGTGCATGCTTATCGGCAGGGCGAGGTAGACGGCATCGATCGCGGGGTCGCCGAGGAGCGCATCGAAGTGACGGTGAACCTCGGGGATGCCGTGCCTTTTCGCGTAGGCAAGCGTCGCCTTGTACGATTGGTGTTCTTCGGCGATGGCAGCGAGCTCGACGCCTCTCTCCGTGCGCGCTTGCTTGAAAAGCGAAAAGGGCGCGATTCGAGCCGCACCGAGGACGCCGAAACGCACGGTTCCGGGACGCCGCGTGGGCAGCGGCGGTCCAAGGTGCGCCGGCCAGCGAGTTTCGGTCAAGCTCTCGCTCAGCGCCCAGAGGGCCGAGCCAAGGCGCGAATCCTTCGCGCGTTCGGTCATTTCCGCGCGCTCACCACGCATGAACAATTGCCCGGTTGCGGTCGACAGATCGGGCATGGTCGCGAGCTCGACCGGAATGGTGATGCCGGCTTCGACCGGATCGGCGATGCGGCTCCAAAAGAAATCGGCGACCGTCTTGATTGCCCCCGCGTTGTTGGAGAGCCCGAGGTTCGTGTAGTTCATGCCCGGGTTGTAGACATTGACGCTGACACCATGTGGTGAGAGACGTTCCGAGAGCATCTTCGTCAGGCTCACCAGAGCGAGCTTCGAGGCGGCATACCAACCGAGCGGATTGAAAAAGCCATTCTCGGCGCGCACGTCGTCCAAGCGCAGCTTGCCGAAAGGATAGATGTCCGAGGCCGTGTGAATGATCATCGCCGGCTTCGACTGGATTAGCTTATCGACGAGAAGGCGGGTGAGCAGGAAGGCCGACACGTAGTGGACGGCGAAGGTCTCCTCGATGCCATCGACCGTCACGCGCCTACGCTGATTCACCATGCCGGCATTGTGAAGAAGGACGTGGAGCGGAAGGCCGGTCGCGAGAAACTCGGCTGCGGCGCGCCGCACGTCCGCTTGCGAGGACATGTCCGCCACGAGCGTGACGGGCGTTGGGGCGCCGAGCCCGACACATTCACTGGAGACCTCTTCGAGCTTCGTCGGGTTTCGACCCAGCAGCACCAACCGGTGCCCGTGCTTTGCGAGCTCGAGGGCGATGGCTCGGCCGAGGCCGCTCGTCGGCCCGGTGATGAGGGTGACGCGGGTGTGCATCGTGGTCATGCCAGGCGCAGTATAGCCTTGACCTATTTCGAGGGAGTGCTTTGACTTCCGGAGAGGTGTGATGACCACTGTGGATCGCGTGCGGCAGCTCGTGGACGAGCGCCCCTGGGGTGAGGTGCTGAAGGCGGCGAGCGCCACCGAAGCGGTGGAGGTCGCCCCGCGCATCTACATGTCCCCAGGGACCTCGAGCTCCTACATGGTGTTGACCGACGCGGGGCGCGTGATCGTGAACACGGGCCTCGGTTTCGAGGCCTACACGCACAAGCGCCTCTTCGACGCCATTTGCCCGGGGCCGACGACCCACATCGTCGTCACGCAGGGGCACGTGGATCACGTTGGCGGTGTCGGTCTACTGCGGGATTCGCAAACCCTCTTCGTAGCGCAGGCGGCGAATGCCTCGTGCCAGGCTGACGACGAGCGTATCGCCGCTCGTCGTCAGGCGCAGAGCTACGTTTGGTTCGCCGAGGTCATCGACGACGCGCTCCGGGTAGCGAACGAGCATCCCGACGCCGTCGTACAGGACGCGCCGATTCCGGATGTGACCTTCGAGGATCGTCACGATTTCGAAGCCGGCGGCCGACGCTTCGTGCTGCTCTCGACGCCCGGGGGCGAGACGCTCGATAGCTGCGTCGTCTGGCTCGAAGACGAGGACGTCCTCTTCACGGGCAACCTGTTCGGCCCGCTCTTCCCCCACTTTCCGAACTTCAACACGATACGGGGCGACAAGTACCGCTTCGCTGGGGCGTACCTCGCCTCGCTCGCTCGCGTGCGCGAGCTCCAGCCGGAGATTCTGATCACTGGTCACGGAAGTCCAATCCGAGGGAAGGGCCTGATCCGTGAATGTCTCGACCGCCTGGAGGCGGCGGTTCGTTACGTGCACGACAAGACCCTCGAGGGCATCAACGCGGGCCAGGACATCGATGAGCTCGCCGCTGGGATCACGTTGCCCGACGAGCTCTACGTCGGGCAGGGTTACGGGCGGGTCGCGTGGGCGGTGCGAACCTTCTGGGAGAGCTACCTCGGCTGGTTCAAGCTGCGCTCGACTACCGAGCTCTACCCTCGATCGCCGATCGCCAGCACCCTCGCGGGCATTGCAGGAGCGCCCGCGACGATTACGAAGGGGCGCGAGCTGCTGGCTGAGGATCCCGTACTTGCCCTCGGCCTGGCCGAGGCAGTGCTCGAACGCTTGCCCGACGATGAAACCGCGCTCAGGCTGGCGCTCGACGCGCACCAGCTCCTGCTGGACAATCCGGACGACGCACGCAACTTCTGGCTTGGCGGCTGGCTTCGCTCGCGAAAGGCCTCGCTCGAAGAGCAGCTGTCCGCGAAGCCGGTCGAGCGGGTGGATGCGGGCGAGGTGCGCACTTTGATGGAAGCGATGCCCGCGCGGTTCGTGCCGACGGCGGCCAAGGGGCTCACCGCCGTCTACCAGTACGAGCTCGCGGGCCGAGAGAGCGGCACGTGGACCGTGATCGTCGAGGACGGCGCCTGCCGCGTGGAGGCGGGGCCGCATCCTCGTCCTGACTGCCGGATTGCGATGACGGACGCTGATTTCCTCGCGCTGAGCTACGGCGAGCTCCATCCGATCAAGGCGGCGATGCAGGGCAAGATCAAGTTCGAGGGGGATCGCAAAAAGGCGATTCCCCTCGACAAGATCTTCGAGAAGGCCAAGCGCCCTTTGCCCGGCGGTGCCGACGGCGCGAACGCCGAGGTCCTCTTCGTCGACGATTTGAACGCGCCCGTGCTCACGCCCGGACAGCGCTCGATCAAATGGCTCGCATCCAGGCGCCATACGCCGATCACGTTCGAGGGAGTCCTCGCACGCGCGGAGCGCCGAACCGGCCTGGACGATTTCGGTCCGTGCGATTTCGAAGCCCGGCTCCGGCTCCTGGTCGACGACTACGAAGCGGATGCCGGCATGGGCGAGATCGGCCGGCGAACGGTCCTCGGAGATTTGGTCCGCTACGCGAGCAACCGTCTTCTGATTCAGGATTACCTTCAGCGTCATCCCGAGGCGCTCGACGAGCCTATCGACGAGCCGCTGATCGTCGTCGGCCTCCCGCGGAGCGGCACCACGCACTTGGTGAACCTCCTTGCGGCAGACAGTCGGTTTCGCTCGCTCCCGCTCTGGGAGGCGATGGAGCCACTCCCGAACCCGCGGGAGAGGGCGCCTTCGTCGACGAGGGTCACGGCGGTTCGCTGGATCGACGAGGCGCTTCCGCGCAAAGCACGTGACTGGCTCGGCGTCGATCACCTCCTGGCGGACCCGCGATATCTCCGCTGCGCCGCGAATTGGGCCGCCATGCGCACGATGGTTCCCTACGTGGCTGCCATGCATCCGATGAACCCGGACCACGTCCACGAGGAGCTGGAGCTGATGGGGCCCGACTTCTCCTCTTACGTATTCGAGTGGACCGGCCACGTGCCAAACTACCGTGACCAGTACCTCGCAACGGACCAGACTCCGCACTACGCCTACCTGAAGCGCGTGCTTCAGATCTTACAGCATCGCGATGGAGGACCGAGAAAGCCTTGGGTGTTGAAGAGCCCGCAGCACCTCGAGCAGATTCCAGCACTACTCGCGACGTTTCCCGATGCGACGATCGTCTTCACGCACCGAGACCCGGTCGCGGTGATCCAATCGACCGTGACGATGCTCGGCTACGCCCACCGCATGGCACGAGAGGTCCTCGACATGCCGGGACTTCTCGCCTACTGGACGGATCGCATCGAACGGCTTCTCAGAAAGGGCGTGGCCGACCGCCCACTCGTTTCAGCCGAGCGCTCTTACGACTCGCTTTTCCACGAGCTCATGACCGACACGGAGGGGAAGCTCGACCGCATCTACCGCGTCTATGGCATGCCGCGGACCGCCCGGTCCCGCGCCGAGCAGGCTGTTTTCCTCGCGGCGCATCCGCGCGGCAAGGGCGGCCGGGTCCGCTATGACCTCGAAGGCCAGTTTGGCTCCAAGCCCGCGACCGTGCGCGAACGCTTCGGCTTTTACTTCGAGCGGTTTGCAGTTCGCGCCGAGCCGTGAGCACTCACCGACCGAAAACCCAAT
>DATIUW010000164.1:0-1557 GCA_035466435.1 Polyangiales bacterium
CGCCCCATGCACCGACGCGTCACCAAGTAGGTCGTGTTCGGAAGCACCCGCCGAGGAAGCGTCATGCCCTCCTTTTCGGTCACCGCCGCCGCAAGTTTCCTGCTTTTCAACCTGGGAAGGTTCTGGGGGGCGCTGCCGCGGGGCTCATTGCTTTCGACATCCCTCTTCCCCAATCTTCTCCATCAACCTTTTCCGTAGCCCTTCGTCGTTTGGATCCGCGAGGCGCAACGCTGCGCATGTTGCTTCGATCGCTTCGTCGGTGCGTCCTTCTTCCAGCAAGAGCAGGGCTAGATTATGTTGCGACGGGAAGTGGTCGGGGGAAATCTCGAGGGCGCGGCGGTACTCTTCCGCGGCCTCTTCGCGACGCTCCTCTTTCGCGAGGAACCACGCGAGATTGTAGTGCGCGGTGCGGTTGTTTTCCGTGACCGCGATCGCGCGGCGGAAGAGCGTCTCGGTGTTTTGCCAGTAGCCGATCTGCGCGTGCGTCACGATGACAAGCGCAAAAACGGCTCCGGCGCCGAAGACGCCGACGGCGAGCTTCCCTACCGGCGAGCGCCTCAACGATGCAGGCACGCCCCAGGCCACCGCGATCAGGATGCCGATCATCGGCACATACATCCATCGATCGGCCATGGGATGCGCCCCGATCTGCACGAAGCCGATCACGGGCGCCAGCGTCACCAGGAACCAAAGCCAGCCCACCGCCAGATACGGCCTCTTACGACGCAGCAATAGAACGACGCCGGTGATCGCGAGCAGCACAAGCACCGCCAGCAGCGCCTCTGACACATCGGGGACCGCCGACGGAGGATAAGGCGTGGCCAATCCGACCGGCCAGAAGATCCGCTTCAGATAGACCAAGTACGCGAGCGGGACCTGGGCCCAACGATCGGCCGCATCGACCGGGTCTCCCACCCGCCGGACCATCATCACCGTCACGGCGACCGCTCCGGCCATGAGCATCATCGGCAGCTTTTCGTAGAACGGGCGCTCGGTGCCCATGGGGTGCCCGCTCGCGCTCAAGCGGTGGAGCGGCCAGAAGTCCAGGAGCAGAAGCGCCAAAGGCAGCGTGACCAGCACGGGTTTGGACATCAGGCCGAGCGCAAAAGCCCCGAGCACGATGAGGTAACGCCCCTTCCCCCCGCGTTCGGTGTAACTGGCATACGCCCACATCGTCAGAAGCCAGAACGTCGTGCTCAGCACGCCCTTTCGCGAGGCGATCCACGCCACCGACGCCACGTTCAGGGGATGGGCTGCAAAGACGAACGCGACGAACGCGCTCGCCCCGAGGCTGCCGGTCATCCGGCGCAGCACGATGAACAGCAGCATCGCGTTGAGGGCGTGCAGCATCACGCTCGTCAGGTGATGCCCGCTCGGGTCGGCGCCGTAGAGGCTCCAATCGGCCGCATGAGACAACCACGCCAGCGGGTGCCAGGTACCCATGCGGTCGGTCGACAACGCCCAGCTGACGGTGGAAGGCGCGAGCCCGGTATGGACCACGCGGTTTTCGAGGACGTACGCGGGATCGTCGAAATAGACGAAGTCCTGGTCGAGCAC
>DATIUW010000165.1:0-9987 GCA_035466435.1 Polyangiales bacterium
CGCGGACTGCCTCCACGTGCCCCGTATTGCCGGAGCTGACCTCTCGATACGAGGGGCTCTTTTCGGGTCCTCCGGTATAACCGGACGTCACGCTCACGACCCCTTCGAGCTTCTCGAAGGGCGGCTCCATGCACCAGAAGCACCCCCCCGCGAAAATCGCCGTCTCGAGCTTGCGATTCTTTGCCGCTGGCGCCGTTTTCGGCTCGTCGGGCTTGGGCGCATCGGCTCTCGTCGACGCCAATCCGATGGCTACGGCGATGGCGGCGATCAGCGCAATCGCTCCCGCTATGGTCTTCGAGACGTCGTTCATCGCATCCATGTTTCTAAGGCTCTTCTGGTTCAACGCCAATGACCCCCGCGTGTTTCCAAGAAACCGCATGGACCCGTCGTTTCCGGTTTCGCGGCGCCTGAGGGCCGCTATTCCTTCTCGAGGAAGAGCGTCTGGGTCGGGTAGGCGAACTCGATCTGTTCCTCGGCAAACTTGCGGAAGATCGCGAGATTGATCGCCTGCTGGATGTCCATGTAGAGGTTGTAGTCCGCGCTCAGGACGTAATAGACGGTTTCGAAGTCGAGTGAAAAGTCGCCGTACGATGCAAAATGGGAGCGGTCGAAGCGGGTATCGTCCCGGGCTTCGATGGCGTCGCGAATGATGCTGGGAATCTTCTCGAGCTTGTCGGCCGGCGTCTGATAGATGACGCCGATCTTGAAGACCACCCGTCTCTCTGCCATCCGCCCATAGTTGCGAATGCGGCTGGTGAGCAGATCGGTGTTGGAAAAGACGAGCTGTTCGCCCGAGAGACTACGAACGCGCGTCGTCTTGATGCCGATGTGCTCGACCGAGCCCAGCAGATCTCCGACCATTATGAAGTCTCCGATGACGAACGGCTTGTCGAGCACGATCGAGAGCGATGAAAACAGGTCGCCCAGAATGTTCTGGAGCGCGAGGGCGACGGCGACACCTCCGATACCGAGGCCCGCGACGAGCGCCGTGACGTCGACACCGAGATTGTCGAGAACCAGCAGAACGATCGTCGCCCAAAGGACCAGCCGACCGATGAAGCTCAGCGCATTCATCGTCATTCGCGCGCCGCCGTCCGTCTCTTCCTTCCGGTAGTTCTCGAGCCAGATTTGAAGCGCGGTGCTGATCCAGATGCCAGCCTGAACCAGCGTGGCGATGACCAGGGCCTTCCAGAGAAGGCCGCGCAGGTTCGTCTCGAGCTTGAGCGGCACCGTGCCAGCGAAAATCGCGACGATCGTCAGAAAGGTCAGCTTGGTCTTGCGGAGCGCGCCGACGACGAGGTCGTCGGCGATGGTCGTCGTTTTCGTCGTCAGCTTGCTGATACGTGCGATGAGGATCCGCTCGATGATCCGCAGCGCGATCAAAATGCCCAGGGTCGTGGCGAGGGCGATCAACCAGGCTTGCAGCTCGTTTCCGTAGTACGTGTCGGTTAGTGAAGGCACGCTACGGTTGTGCGATCCGATCGCGGACGAAGCAACCCTCTAGATGATCGTTCACCAAGCCCATCGCCTGCATGAACGAGTACACGGTCGTCGGGCCGACGAAAGTCCATCCGCGGCGCTTCAGCTCTTTGCTCAGCGCCGTCGAGGTGGGAGTACTGGACAGTTGCGTCAGCGTTGCGTGCGTCATCCTTCGGGGCCGCTCTTCGGGCGGAGGGATACGAGCCCAGAAGAAAGCCGACAACGAGCCCTGCTCCTCCTCGAGCTCGA
Source organism: Polyangiales bacterium (assembly GCA_035466435.1). Classification (GTDB taxonomy): domain Bacteria; phylum Myxococcota_A; class Polyangia; order Polyangiales; family Houyiibacteriaceae; genus SG8-38. The sequence goes on from DATIUW010000165.1 coordinate 1,729, forward strand.
TCGCACGCCTGGCGTTGTTGATGGTCGACTCGATTTTTCCTCGATGGCGGACGATGCTCGCATCCTTCAGGAGACGCTCCACGCTGCGCCGATTGAACCTGGCCACGCGGTGATAGTCGAAGTTGGCGAAGGCCTTTCGAAAGCTCTCGCGCTTTCGCAAGATGGTCAACCAGCTCAGTCCCGACTGGAACCCTTCGAGACAGATCTTTTCGAACAGGCGACGGTCATCGTGCACCGGCCGTCCCCATTCCCGGTCGTGATACGCCGCGTAGTCGGGCGCGCCGGCGCACCACCAGCACCGAACGAGCCCGTCCTCGCCGCAGACCAAGCCCTTCGGAAGCTTCGGCATGGGCCGATCCGGCTCAACGAGGCTCGAGGATCGCAGGGAAGCTCTTGAGACCGCGCGTGAACGAGGACGACACGTACTCGAGCGCCTTGCCCTCCGGGATCCGGATGCTCTTCACCCGCCGAGTCATCTCCTCGAGCGACAATCGAACCTCCAAACGCGCGAGAGAAGCGCCGAGGCAAAAATGCGGACCGAGGCCGAACGAAAGATGCTTCGCCTCCTGGGAGAAGTCGCGGAAGATGTTGAAGGTGTGGGGATCTTTGTACTTGCGCGGATCGCGGTTCGCGGCCGGATAGGTGAGACCCACCTGCTGGCCTTCCTTGATGACCTTCCCATGCATCTCGTAGTCGCGCGTCGCCGTTCGATACATGTTCACGAACGGACACACCCAGCGAATGATCTCTTCGACCGCATTCGGGATGAGCGAGGGATCCTCGTAGAGGGCATCGTACTGCTTCGGATCGTTCGAAAGACGCTCGAGACCGCCGGCGATGGCGCTTCGCGTGGTTTCCGCGCCGCCCACGTTCAGCAATACGTGCTCGAACAGAAGCTGCGACTCGTCGAGCTTTTCACCGTTGATCTCGGCATTCATCCAGATGGTGATGATGTCGCTGCCGGTACAGCCTGCCGCGACGCGATCCTGGACCATCTCCTCGTGGTGCATGACGAAGTTCTCGAACGCCTCGTTCACCTCGTCGGTCACGTAATCCGGCCCGCATCCGCCCATCATGATTCCGTTGATCCATTGCTGCACCGCAGGCCGCTTCTCTTCGGGGATGTCGAGCATGTCGGCGATGAGACGCATGGGAAGCGCTGCAGCCAGATCAGTGACGATCTCCACCTCGTCCTTGGCGAGCATTTGGTCGACCAGGTCCTTCACGATTTCGCGCACCCGGTCCTCCATCTTTCGCATTTGCCGCGGCGTGAATGCAGAAGAAACCAGCGCCCGCTGCTTGTTGTGCTGCTCGCCGTCCTGGTAGATCATCGCCGGGTCAGGCGGGATGTTCGGACGAACGCCCTCGCCATTGATGAAGGTCTCGGTATCGCGTTCGATGGTGACGATGTCGTCGTAGCGGAACACTTCCCAAACGCCGTTCTTCTCGTCGAAGTAGATCGGCTCGTGCTCGAGGAAGTAGTCGTACATCTCGTACGGGTTGTCGTGGGTCTTCGGGTCGCAGAAGTCGACGTTATGAAATTTTACGGGGCACTTATTTTCCACGAGATCCTCCGCACATCCGCGCCTCACGGATGTTACTTTACTCTATGTAAACTAACTAATTTTAGAACAGGTTCTAGTCGGGTCAAGCGCAATCGGCGCCGATGACCGAAAGAAGACACGCGGCGCCACCCGAATCGCGAGCGCGCTCGCGCCGCAAACGCGTGAGGATCGCTATGCGGGCTTGCGGGCCATGATGGCCCAGGTGCTCGAAGGCATGAACACGCCGCCGTCGCGCAGATGGGGCTCGAGGAGCGCGTGCAGCTCGCGTCGAACGTCCGGAAGCTTGCGTTGTCCTTCCTCGCCGGCCTCGCGAATGATCTCCCCCGAGGGTCCCACCAGAATTTGATAGTCGATCGCCTCTTCGATGGTGCGGCCGATGCACACGTCCGCATCGATGCGCTTGAAGAGCTCGACCTCCGGGAAGCCGGCGGCCTCTAGCATGGCGCGGTCGGTTTCCTCGCTTGCCATCGAAAACGGCCCCGGGCCGCAGGTCGATGCCCCGTCTCCCGGAGGCGGAAGGTGGCGAAGCGCGACTTCCTTGGCGGCGCCCCAGCACGGATTGTCGGCCAGGCTTCGCCATACGATCAGGCAGAGCTTGCCGCCCGGCTTGAGCGCATGATTGGCGTTGCGCAGCGCGCGCACTGCGCTCTGAAAGAACATCACGCCGAAGCGCGAGTAGGCGACGTCGAAGTAGCCTTCCGGCAGATCGCAAACCTGCGCATCGCCAATCTCGTATCGCACGTTGCCCACGCCAGCAGCGTCTCGTTCTCGTTTGGCGATGTCGAGGAAGGCGTCGGTGCAGTCGATTCCCACCACCTCTCCGGAAGGGCCCACCATTCGTGCAATTTCCAGGACCGTTTCGCCAAATCCGCAGCCGATGTCGAGAACTCGGTCGCCTTCGCGGATGCCAAAATCCGCATACGCGATGTCACTGTGAATCTTGCCGTTTCCGGAGAGCAGATGCCGAAACCGAATCCACTTGGGCGTCAGGATCTCGTTCCAGCACTCGACGAATCCGAGATTGTCCGATGACACACCACCCATGGCTGTACATCCTGCGCTCTCGTTGGGTCCTTTGCAACAGTGGTCAGGTGGAAGCCGCAACCTCTCGAAATGCGGTCAGGATTTCGTTGCGTCGTAAAAACCAAGGCATGAAGGGCGGGTTGTACCGTGCCCAGACTGGCTCGCCGACTGCTTCGTATCCATGATCGCGGAGCGTGTCGCGCAGCTTTCGCAGATGAACGTCGTAGCGTTCCTTCGTCCAGCGCCCCGAGTAGCGAATCGCTGCCAGCCGGCGCGCTGGCACTTCCTCGAAGCCAACGCGTGGGTCGTTCGGCTCGGGAAGGGTTTCGAGCGAATATTCGGATGGCATCATGAACCGGACGACGAATCGTTTGCCACTTCGCTCTTGAGTCACCGGAGCGGTCATCGAGATCTTCGCGCCCTCCGCCTTCTCCTGGGTGACCGGCGCAGTCATGGCGATCTTCCGATCGCCTTGGTTCCCTCCGAAAATATACTTCGCCAGGATGCGAAAGCCTTCGTTGCCCGCGGTTTCCAGGGTGCCATCGACCGTGGCCTCCGCGACTAGATAGGGCTCGTATTGGCGAATTTCGACGTCGCCGATCGTCTCCACCACTCGGTAATCCGGGCTTTCGTATGCCACGTCTCCACCTCCCAACATTGCGATGAATGCCGCCACGGCCAGCATCAAAACGAGCAGCACGACCAGGGTGATCCAGAGCCGCTTCTTCACCGGGTCGTTCGGCTCGTTCACCATCGCCCCTCAGCGCGCCTCGTGTGCTTCGTCCGTGCTGAGAAACACTTCGTGAATGGTCAGCTCGTTCGGGCCGCGAAACATTTCCTTGGGCGGCCGGTTGCGGTGTGCTTCGGCGAAAGAAGGGCTTTTCGTCCATGCGACGAAATCATCGAACGATTCCCACCAAGTCTTCACTTCGTAGTAGCCGGTGCCCGCTGGGCCGGGCGCCCACTCCCCGGTTTCGTGATTGAGCGTCATCGGTCGCGGGCGGTGCACCTCGTTCCGAATGAACCCCTTTGCCTGGTCCACCAGGTGGACGCGTTTCCGGAAGCGATCTTCGAAGTCGATTTCGAAGCCCTCGGCTACTGGGATGCGGTTTGTGACGACTATCATGCGCCAAGCATACACCGCTTTTCGTTTCGAGCAGATGGCGCTACGTACTCCGCATGGAGCAATCGCCCAAACCCCGCGTCGTGATCATAGGCGGCGGTTTTGCCGGTATTGCCGCGGCGCGTGCGCTTCGCCGGGTCAATGCCGACGTCGTCGTCATAGACAAGCACAACCATCATTTGTTCCAGCCGCTCCTCTATCAAATCGCCACGGCCGCCCTCCATCCCGGGACGATCGCAGCGCCGATCCGCTCGATGCTCAGCGAACAACAAAACTGCCGTGTTTTGATGAAGGCAGTCGACGACCTGGATGTCGAGGGCCAGACCATCATGCTCGGTGGCGAGCCCTACACGTACGACTACCTGGTCGTTGCGACCGGGTTCGAAACGAACTATTTCGGCAACGATTCGTGGAAGCAGTACGCTCCGGGGCTCAAGACCATCGATGAAGCGGTCGACGTCCGCGCTCGGTTTCTTCTCGCGTTCGAACAAGCCGAGTTCGAACGGAATCCCACTGCGCAGCGTGCAGCGCTGACGTTTGCCATCGTGGGCGCAGGACCCACCGGGGTGGAGATGGCGGGCGCCCTCGCGGAAATTGCGAGGTCCGTCCGTAAGGATTTTCGCTCGATCGATACGCAGAGCGCGCGGATCATCCTACTCGACTTCGCCCCGCGGGCCCTGATGGCTTTCCCGGACGATCTCTCGGAGCGGGCCAAGAAAGATCTGGAAGAGCTCGGCGTCGAGGTCATGCTCGAAACCCGAGTCACCGACGTCGATGCGAAGGGTTTGACGGCGGAAACCTCCGAAGGGCCGATTCGGATCGATGCGAACAACGTGATTTGGGCAGCCGGCGTCAAGGGCACGTCCCTGGGCGAAAAGCTCGGCGCCAAGCTCGACCGAAGCGGACGAGTCATCGTGAACAAGGATCTCACGGTGCCCGGGTATCCGAACGTGTTCGTCGCCGGGGATCTGGCTCACTGCGTCGATCCGGAAACCGAGGAACCGGTGCCCGCCGTCGCGCAGGGCGCCATCCAAGGCGGCCAATTCGTCGGCGAAACCATCGCCGCCGAGATCAAAGCCGTTCAGCACGGCCGCCCGTCGCCCGCCCGCAAGATATTTCGCTACAAGGACAAGGGCTCGATGGCGATCATCGGCCGAAACCACGCCGTCGCGCAGATCGGAAAGCTCCACATCGGGGGCTACCTCGCATTTCTGATCTGGGCGCTGATCCACATCCTGTTCCTGATTGGGTTTCGAAGGAAGCTGGTCGTGTTCATCGAGTGGGTGTGGCTCTATCTCACCGGAGGACGGGGCGCGCGCCTCATCACCGGCGATGAGCGCATGCCCAAGGTGATCCACCCACCGCCGGATCCACTGCTTCTCGCCCGCGAGTCCCAACCGGGGGCTTCTTCGGCGAGCGCTTCGAAGCCCGCCCAAACCGGCGCGCACTGATACCGATGCGGTCGCGATCCGAGCATCGTCGGGCCCGTCGAAGATCGCGAGGACTGTGCTAGGAACCCCCCCGTGACCGATTGGAAGCTGCAAAGGCATCCCTCCTTTCCCGGCGTGCCGGGGCCCGTGTTGATCGTGGTGATGGATGGGATCGGCTGTGGCGCATCGAACGAGGGCGACGCGGTCTGGCTGGCCCGAACGCCGACGCTCGACCGTCTCGCGGACATGTCGCTGACGACCCGGCTCAAAGCGCATGGCAGGGCCGTTGGGCTTCCGAGCGACGACGACATGGGAAACAGCGAAGTCGGGCACAACGCATTCGGGGCGGGACGTGTCTTCGATCAAGGCGCCAAGCGCGTGAACCAGGCCATCGAGAGCGGGGAGATCTTCGAGGGGGCCGAGTGGGAGAGGCTCGTTCGACGCGTCCAGGACAGTGGCGAGCCGATGCACTTCATCGGACTTCTCTCCGATGGCAACGTCCACAGCAACATTCACCATTTGTTCGCGATGCTGCGGCGCTGCGACGAAGAAGGGTTGCGCAAAGCGCGCGTTCACATCTTGCTCGATGGGCGAGACGTGCCGGAGACGAGCGCGCTCGAATACGTGGACGCGCTCGAGAAAGTGCTTCACGAGATCGACGCCAAAGAGGGCAGGGATTACCGCATCGCCTCGGGTGGCGGTCGCATGTACATGACCATGGACCGCTACAACGCGGACTGGTCGATGGTGGAGCGCGGCTGGAATCATCACGTGCGTGGTGAGGGCAGGGGCTTTTCGAGCGCCACCGAGGCCATCGAGACGATTCGCGAGGAAAACCCGGACATGATCGACCAGGATCTGCTCGGCTTCGTGATCGTCGACTCGCAGGGCAACCCGGTCGGGCCCATCCGCGACGGTGCATCGGTCGTTCTTTTCAATTTCCGGGGCGACCGGGCGATCGAGCTCACCCGCGCCTTCACCGAGCCGGACTTGACGGAGTTCGACCGCGGGCCGATTCCCGACGTCGAGTTTGCTGGCATGATGGAGTACGACGGCGACCTGAAGCTGCCCCGCCACTATCTGGTTCAGCCCCCCGAGATCGACCGCACGATGGGCGAGTACTTGGCTCGAAACAGGCTCCGCCAGTTCGCGTGCAGCGAGACCCAGAAGTTCGGGCACGTCACCTATTTTTGGAACGGCAATCGAACGGGCATGTTCGATCCCGCCTACGAGGACTACTTCGAGGTGCCGAGCGATCGCGTCCCGTTCGAACAGCGTCCCTGGATGAAAGCCGCTGAAATTACCGACGCCACGATCGCAGCGTTGAAGCGTGAAGGGTTGCGGCAGGCGCGAATCAACTACGCCAACGGCGACATGGTCGGTCACACCGGTCATCGAGAGGCCGCGGTGATCGCAGTGGAGGCGGTCGATCTCTGCCTGGCTCGACTCATCCCCGTCATCGAAAAGCTCGACGGCGCGCTCATCGTCACCGCCGATCACGGCAACTGCGACGAGATGTTCGAGGTCGACAAGAAGACGGGGACGTTCTCGAAGGACACGGAGGGACGCCTCCGAAAGAAGACCAGCCACACCCTCAATCCCGTACCCTGTTACGTGTACGCGCCTGGCAACACTACGCTTCGCCTAGACGACGGCTTGCGCGAGCCCGGTATCGCCAACGTCGCAGCCACGGCGTTGCAGCTTCTCGGCTACGAGCGCCCCGAGGGTTACGAGCCGTCGATCCTCCGCTGATCTCAGCGGTAGCGCAGACGAAGCTTGATGCCGAGGAAGTCGGCAATCTGTTGGGCGTACGAGCGCGGAATCAGATTGAGTCGGCCTTCGACGACGGCCCGCGCACGCGCGTGCGGCTCCCCCTTGAGCGCAGGCAGCACGATCTGGCTCCAGGCGAGCAGCGTTTTGCCGTCCGCTTTGCTCAACGCGAGGGTCAGCACGGGCTCCAGCCGCTTCTGATACGCCACCGACGCGGTGCACAAGGCCGCGAAAGTCTTCACCAGGCCGTCTTTGCCTACGTCGTTGGCCTCCTGGAACGCGCTCTTGAGCACGTCGAGCTGGCGCGCGACGCGGGCCGGAGCGATGCGAGCGATGGCCGGCAGCGCCTCGGCAGAGGTTTGAACGACTCGCTTGTTGGAAGAGGAGATGCCTTTCGCGAACTTCGACACCAGGGGGACGACGAGCTCGGGCTTTTCGTTCACCAGCTCGCTCAACACTCTCGCCGATTGCGTCGCAGCGGTCCGCGGACCTTCCATCATGGTCTCGCCGTGCTCCGCGATCTTCGATTGAGGGTTTTCGTCGGCGAGGATCTTGCGAGCAATTGCAGCCGCGCCACCGCCCTTCTTGGCTGGCTTGCCTTCGGCAGCGCCCGTCTGTGCGGGGGTCGATTTCGTGCTCTTCTTCTTTGTGGTCATTCGGATCCTCGAAGTGCTTCAACGATCTTCGGAAGCGAAACCTCGTAGCGCCATGAGGTGCCTCGGTGCCCGCCCTCGTACTCCTCGTATTGAACGGGCAGCCCGCGCCGAAGGAGCGCGTCGTTGAGCACCCGCGCTGCGAAGTGTAGCCCGTGCTCATCCCGGTTGCCTGCGTCAATGTAAATCATCGACATCTTTTGCAAAGCAGCCGCCGAGGCATCGATCCGCTCGAGCGGGTCCTGGGCGAGCCAGCGCTTCCAGACATCCTCGCGGAGCTCCCCGGAGGCCGGATTCACGGGCAGGTCCGCAAACGGAAACTGCTCGGTGCTCGGGGAGTAGGCCGCGGCGGCGGCCAGCACGAAAATCGCGTCGAACTGCGAGGCGTTCTTGGGACCCGAAGCCGGTACCTCTTCGGCGAAGGCAGCGGGTCCGCCGGCGAGGTCGATCGCGATTGCGGCTGAGGTGAGCATCGGTCGCATGCTGACCTCGAATCCCGCATCCCCGGCATGGCTGCCGATCACCGAGACCAAGTCGGGCCTGTCCATTCCGAGCCGCAGCGCGCCGAAGCCGCCCGACGAGCGCCCCACCACGGCGCGGGCCTCCCGCTCGGGGATCGTCCGAAGCTCGGCGTCGACGAAGGGCACGATCTCGTCGGCCAAGTAGGTCTGGTAACGGCCGGTGCCCTCGGAATC
>DATIUW010000166.1:0-106448 GCA_035466435.1 Polyangiales bacterium
ATACCGCGCGTCGCCACGCAGGCGCTCGAGCAACTCGTCTTCGCGGTTGGCCATGCCGAGCTCGACGGGATCCTCTCCGAACATGGGCACGAGCGCCTGGCGTTCGAGCCTCACCAGAGTCTCGTTCGCCCACGTCAGAGAGGCAGCGTAGCCCGAATTGACGATGCTCATCGAGCTCCGTGGATGGACCTGTCCCGTCGATCCCACCGCCTGGGCGAGCCCGTCGGTGAAATCGAGCTCCTGCACGTGGCAGCTCCCACAGCTCTGAGTCTGATTGCCGGAGAGCCTCTGGTCGTAGAACAAGAATCTCCCGAGCTCGACCTTGTCGACACTCATCGGGTTGTTTTCGGGAACCCGGGGCTCGGGAACGGTCTCCGGAAGATCCCAAACCCACGCCTCGGCGGCATCGCTGCCGCCGCAGCCCACGACGAGCAACACGAAGACCAAAACGGGAGTGAAGTGTCTCATCGACCGAAGGCTCTAGGCTGAGCTCACTCCGCGGAGAAGAAGGACTGGGTACCGGCCGCGGAGCCGCCAAAGGGCAAACCTAGGTTCTCGAACAGCGGTCCGCAATCGCTGTCCATGGGACCGGCCATGCAACCGACGGGCGTATCCGCCTGATTTTCCTGGACAGCCGCCCCCTCCACCAGTGCTGCGAAATCCGCCACGACGGTGTCCGCCGCCGGGTCGAACGCCGCGAGCTCCACGTCGACCCTGTTGGGGGTCGTGCAGGAAGTCGTTCCGCCCATCACGGGGTCACCATCACAACCGGTGCTCCCGAGATGCATGCGCCAATCGGTCATGCTGAACGTTCCCGAGTCGATCCGCAGGAACTAGTAGCCACCCTGCCAGTCCCAGTGCATCGCGGTGAGGTTCAGGGGGCTTGGCGCGGTGGCTGGATTTTGATGATTGAGCTCGAACGGTACGCCCATCTTGAAACGAAGCCCGTCGTAGACGCCCGCTGGCACGGTTCCGGTCACGACCGTGTTGGTCGGCTCGTTGCCGAGATCGGTGCATCCATCCTCGAAGTCGAGCAGAGCCACGTTGCCGGTCTGCCAGTCGTTGGCGTCGAGCGTGACCGCTACGTAGTCGCCATCCACGTTCCGGAGCTCCACCTCTTGCACGTAGAACCGGAAGTCGCTGATCTGGAGGGAGCTGTCATCGGAGCCGAGACCATCGTAGGTTTCGCCACAGACGAAGTCTTGCGACCCGACCCTGGCCGCAAACTCGATTGCTACTGTGTCACTCTCACTGCTGCTGCTGTCACATCCAGCGCCTGCCCAAACAAACGCAATCAAGAGAATCGTCGCTTTCCTCATGGTCTCACTTCTCCCGGTGTCAAAGCCCAGACGTCCCGTAGGAACGCAGGGCGGTCAATGAAGATCGTATGTTGTCGGTCATCTGTCGCTGGACCGTGCCGGCGTCCTCTGCGGCAAAATCGATGCCATCGAACCACGCCGTGTGGTCGATGGTGATCGCGACGCTTTCGAGGACCGGACGGTCGAAAACAAAGGGCTCATCGAACGGCAACTCGCACGGCAGCATCTCCCAAATGCCCACCGTGACCGGCCACTCGTCACCGCTCGCCCCATCTTCGATGCGCGCGGCGACGAGCACGCTGTGACGCATCATGTCGAGGCTCTCCTCGGTCAGGCCTTCCGCGTCTTCGTCCGCGGGCATTCCGGTGAAACGGATGCCGCAATAGCTCCCAGGAGGCGGGCGCAGTGTCCCGGCGAATATCGGCGTTCCCGCGCTTTCCATCAGATCGAGCACTAGAGGCACGCCGAGACTCGTCGGCGTGCTCAGCTCGTGGGCGCGCGCGCGCGCCGGCCCGATGAGCTCCCAAAGGTCTGACGCGACGCTGTCGCATGGGACCAGCTCCACTTGACCGACCGCGATGAACGCGCGCTCCAGGCGCACCCGGTAGCCCATGTCCGTGCGGATCTCCGTGGGCGTCGCCTCGGGCTGATAGGCCACGTCGAGCTCGATGCCGTCGCTGACGTGCATGCAGTGCGGCAACGACGAGGCGCAACAAAGCGCAATGAACCACAACAGCTCAGATCTCATAGACCAAGCCCGCAGTGATCGCGAAGCCTTCGCGATGGTTGCCATCCAGTCTTTGGATCAGCGGTACCGCCGCGGTGGCGTGCAAGAGCACCTTTTCGTGTGGCAGCCCTACGAGACCAAGCGTGCCGTAGGTGATGTGGCCGCCCGTGTCCGGGTCACGAACCCCTCCGATGTATCCGGGCCCATCGATGCGGAACTCGGCGCCAGCCTGAAAACCGAGGAACCGCCATGGCTGAAACTGACCGAGCACGGTTTGGCGAAAGCTCATGCCAGGCTCCGTGTCTGCGATGCCCTTCGTCGGAAAGATCCCGACGGAAGATACGTAGAGCGACCAAGGATCGAAAAACATCGTGTAAGAGGCGCCCGCGATTGGATCCCAAGAGCCAGTCCCAGCTTGAAACTCGAGCGGCAGTGCTACGCCCTGCGCGTCCGTCTCTACGGAGCCAGTGGGAAATTCGAGGCCCCCGATGAGGCTCAGCAAGTGACGCGGTGCGAACTTGCGATCCCGCCACACGACACCTCGCAGCCGCAGCTCGAGATCCCCCGGCGCCCAGATGTCCGCCTCCGCGAGATTGACGGCGGTCACCAATCGGTGAACCACCGGCATCATCAGCGACACCGTGAATCTGTCGATCGGCGAGTACGCCGCCGCCAGCTCCATGCGCTGCTCCGAGAGGGTCAGCTCGTCGACGCCGGGCTCGCCTAGCTGGTCGTTTCGGTGGCGCAAGGTAGCCGACGTGCGAATGCGATTGGCCTGGGGCTGTTCGAAGCCCACGATGGTGAGCGTGGGATCACCCACCGAGCAGGTTCCGCACGCAGAAGCTTGCCTAGCGATCCCTGCCGGCAGCAGCAGAGCCGCGAGCATCCAGTAACCCTTCACCCCGCGAGCTTAGGTTTGCCTGCGTCGTCGTTGCATGTGGCAAATCGTCGCAGCGATTCAGCGCGGCGTCGGAAACTTGGCGAGCTTGCGCTGGAGGGAGCGCCGGTGAATTCCCAATCTTTCCGAGGCCTTGGTGATGTTACCATCACAGTCGGTCAGAACCCGCTGGATGTGCTCCCATTCCACCCGCGCCAGGGACGGCGTTTGCGGGGCCTCCCCTTCGGGAAGCGAGGGTTCCGTCTCGAGACCCGGCACCCGCTCGAACGAAGCGATGACCTCGTCCACGTCTGCAGGCTTGGTCAAATAGTGCGTGGCGCCGAGCCGCACCGCCTCGAGCGCAGTCGCGATGCTGCCGTAGCCGGTGAGGACGACGATCTTGGTGGACGGGTCGACGCGGTGCAGCTCCCGAACCACCTCCAGTCCGGACTTTCCCGGCATGCGAAGATCGACGACCGCGTATTCGGTGCTCTCGCCAGCCGCGATCTGCATGGCGCTCTCGTAGGCGTCGGCTTGCTGTACCTCGTATCCCCTCTCCTCGAACGCACGCGCCATGCGCGAGCGAAACCGTTCGTCGTCGTCGACGAGCAGGATCGACGGCCTCGGTGCGACGTTGTCATTCGGATGGGTCATGATCGCTGCGGCAGGGCGATGCGGATCGTGGTACCTCGTCCGATTGCCGAGTCGATCTCGAAATCGCCACCCAGCGAGTCTACGAGCGTACGTGCGAGGAACAACCCGAGGCCCATTCGATCCGCTGCGCTCTTGGTGGTGAAGAAGGGATCGGTTGCGCGCTTCAGCGTTTCCTCGCTCATCCCGCAGCCCTCGTCGGCGAAAACGAGCTCCACCACTCCGTCGCGCGAAGCGATGTGCAGCGAGACGCGTCCTTCCTCGCATGCATCGAATCCGTTGCGCGCGACGTTTTCGATCATCTGTACGAAGGCTTCTCGAGGCACTTCGAGGCTCGCGACCTCGCTATGTGTCTCCCAACGGCGGGCCTGCTCGTCACTGAGCCGGCTTCGCACCTCTTCAAACAAGGTTTCCACCGGCAATGCGCGCAAAGTCTCTCCCACGTGCTGGCCGCCCGCCGCCGACATCCGATCGAGCACTGCCCGGCATCGTTCGAGCTCCTCCCGAATCAGCTCCGCATCCTGAACGAGCGCTTCACCATCCTGAACCCTGCCGGCTCGGCGCTCGATCTCTTTGGCGGCCACCGCGATGGTTCCGAGAGGCGTGCCTAGCTCGTGCGCCGCTCCCGCTGCGAGCGTGGCAATCGAGGCGAGCTTGCCCCAGCGGTGGGTCCGTTCCTCCGCCTCGGCGAGCGCCCGTTCTCTTTTTCGAAGCTCGAGGGAAAGCTGGCTCACGAAGTACGTAATCAGTCCAACGGCCAGGACGAAGGCGATGAACATGCCGTAGAGATGCGTCTGAAAGCCCTCCGCATGAGCGCCGTGGCCGAGATGCGCGTCCGGGCCGCGAACGACGAAGAGGGCTGCGAAGGAAACGACGGACAGGCCCGCGATGGTCCAGGTCCAACGCGGCGCGAGCATCACCGCAGACATGGCGATGTACACCACGTAGAACACGCTGAACGGGTTGGTGGAACCGCCAGATAGATAGAGCAGACCCGTCAACAAGGCGATGTCGAGCACCAAGAATGCGCTCAGATGGCCGGCTCGTTCCTTTCGGGAGGCGAGCCATGCATTCGAAATCGCGCCAATTGCGACCAGGATCCCCATGGGACCGATCGGCAATGCGACGCCCAACGCCTCGCTTGCGACGAGGATCGACGTCACCTCGATGGCGAGCGCTCCCCAGCGCATCCGCGCCAACCATTCGGCCCCGGCGGATTGCGCACGATCTTCCACGGTCACGAGTCGGACTGAGCTTCGAGGTCCACGTTTCCGTACATCGCCTCGGCGATCTTGTAGGCACTCAGCTCGAGCGTTTCGAGCGCGTCCTTGATCGCGATGGCGTCGCCTTCCTGGATGCATCCCTGGAGCGTCTCGATGTCGGATTCGACCTGGGCGACGATCTCCTCGGCGACCAGCTCTCTGCACTCGGCGACCGCCCGCTCGCTCGTGTAGAGCAGCGCCTCGGCGGCGTTCCGCAGCTCGGCGAGCTCCCGGCGCTTCTGGTCGGTCGTCTTGTAGGCATCCGCTTCGGAGATGATTCGCTCGATGTCTGCTTCGGTGAGCCCGCTCGAGGCGACCACCCTGATGTTCTGCTCCCGGCTCGTGCCGAGATCCTTCGCGCTCACGTTGACCACGCCATCCGCGTCGATGTCGAACGTGACCTCGACCTCTGGAACGCCTCGCGGGGCGGGCAGAATCGGCGCGAGCTCGAACTTGGCGAGCGATTTGTTGTCCTCGGCCATCTCGCGTTCGCCCTGAAGCACGTGGATCGGAACGAATGTCTGGTTGTCGACGCTCGTGGTGAATATCTCCTTGGCACGCGTCGGAACCGTGGTGTTGCGAAAGATCAGCTTGTGAAAGACGCCGCCTCCCGTTTCGACACCGAGGCTCAGCGGTGTCACGTCGAGTAGCAACACCTCTTCGACTTCGCCGGCGAGTGCCCCACCTTGCAGCGCCGCTCCCATGGCGACGACCTCGTCCGGGTTGACGCCCTTGTGCGGTTGTCTTCCGAAGAACTCCGATACCTTGGATTGCACGAGCGGCATTCGGGTTTGACCGCCGACCAGCAACACCTCGTCGATGTCCTGCGGCTTGACGCCGGCGTCATCGAGGGCCTGCTGACAGGGTCCGAGGGTTTGATCGATGATTTCCGACACCAGAATCTCCAGCTCACTCCGCTTGAGCTTGGTTTCCAGGTGCTTCGGGCCCGATGCATCCGAGGCGATGAAGGGCAGATTGATCTCGGTTTCGAGCGCGGAGGAGAGCTCGTGCTTGGCCTTTTCCGCCTGCTCCTTCAGGCGCTGCAACGCGATTCGATCCGTGCGCAGGTCGATCCCAGTCTGCTTTTCGAAGCGTCGTGCAAGCTCCTCGACCAAGGCGTTGTCGAGGTCTTCCCCACCGAGGTGGGTGTCGCCCGCGGTCGATTTGACGCTGAAGACGCCTCCGGCGATCTCCAAAATCGAAATGTCGAATGTCCCGCCGCCCAGATCGTAGACGGCAACACGCTTGCCTTCCTTTTCTTCGAATCCATACGCCAACGCAGCAGCGGTCGGCTCGTTGATGATTCGCCGCACTTCTAGGCCGGCGATCTTTCCTGCCGCGATCGTCGCAGAACGCTGCGCGTCGTTGAAGTAGGCGGGGACCGTGATGATCGCCTCGGTTACGGTTTCGCCGAGGTATGATTCCGCCACTTCTTTCATGCGTTGCAGCACCATGGCCGAGATTTCGGGTGGGGAGTGCTTCTCTTCGCCGACTTGTACCCAGGCGTCGCCGCGCTCGCTCTCGACGACGCGGTAGGGGACCAGACGCGCATGCTTCTGCGCCTGCTCCGACGCGAACGGAAGCCCCATGAGCCGCTTGATCGCGAAGATCGTGCTCTCGGGGTGTGTCACGCCCTGGCGTTTGGCCACGCTGCCCACGCGGCGCTCGCCGTCTTTGGCGAACGACACCACCGAAGGCGTGGTTCGGCTTCCCTCTGCGTTCGGAATGACCAACGGCTCCCCGTTGTCCACGAACGCCACGCAGGAATTGGTGGTCCCCAGATCGATCCCGATGATCTTCCCCATCTCGCCCAGCTCTCTTTATAGCCCGAGCAGCGGGTTTGTCGCATCTCTGCGTCGATTAATCGGGGCTGCCTCCGCCGTCCGGGGCCGAGCCGTCGCCCTGATCATCCGTGCGGGAGGGAGGCCTCGCGACCACGACCATTGCAGGACGCAGGAGGCGGTCACCGAGGTAGTAGCCGGGAACCACTTCGGCGACGATGGTGCCTGGGGGGTGCTGGGCGGTTTCCTGCTGCTGCATGGCGTCATGGCAGGTCGGATCGAATTGCTCGCCCACCGTCGGAACGCGTTTCAGCCCCAGCCTTCCCGCGATGTCATCGAAGCTTCGGAGCACCATGTGAACGCCTTGGGCCACGGCTTCGACATCCTTCGCCTCCGACATGGCGCCCACGGCTCGCTCGAGGTTGTCGATCACCGGCAGGACCTCTCGGAGCGTGTCTTCGATGGAACGCCGGCGGACTTCTTCGATTTCCTTGCGTGAGCGCTTTCGAAAGTTGTCGAAATCGGCCGCGATGCGAAGCAGTTGCTCGCGCATGCGATCGCGTTCCGCGCGCGCCTTTTCCAGATCGCTCGGCTCGGCTTCACTTCCCGCATCCGGATTTTCATCCGTCGGCGCCTGATCCTCGGGAAAGATGATCTCTTCGTCCGTGCTCTCGCCGTGGTCCTCGTCCCGGCCCGCAGGCTTCTCGCCCTGTTCTTCACTCATGCGTTTTCTGTCCTTGTCTAGGAGCGTTTCGACGTGCCTGGAAGACGCCCGTCGAGGACGTCGCCGATGAGGTTCGCGGCAAAGCCTACCAGCGGTATGTACTTGCGGTAGTCGATGCGCGTCGGACCTACGATGCCGAGGGAACCGACGCTGGATCCGTCCCGCCGGTAGGAGCTCGAGATCACGCTGATGTCGCGCACGTCGTCGAGCGCCGCCTCGGACCCGATGAACACCTGGACCCCATCGGCGGCCAGCGTCTGCTCGAGGAGCTCGAGGAGCTTTCGCTTCTCTTCGAACGCGCTCAAGAAGCCGCGAATTTTTTCCGCATCGCCAAACTCGGGACGATGGAAGAGGGCGCCTTGCCCTTCGATCCACACGTCCGCTTTCTCCAAATGGCCCTCCACCGTGGCCTCGACCATCTTCTGGGCGTGCCTTCGCAGGACCTCGTATTGGCCTTCCTCGGTCGCGAGTCGCTCGGCCAGTAGGTTGCGGACGGCACGAAGCGTCTGTCCGCTCACCAGCTCTTCGAGATAGTTGTTGACCCTCTCGAGCAGGCGATCATTCAACTCGAGCTCGGTCACCACGATGCGGTTTTCGACGGTGCCGCCCCGGGTCACCAGCACGGCGAGCGACCGCCCGCCAGAAAGACGAATGAACCGAAGCTGCTCGAGCTGCGACTCCGACACCGGCGGCCGTGCGATGATCGTGGCGGTGCCGGTCAGTCGGCTGAGGAGCTGGCCGGTCTCGCGCACCGCGTCCTCCTCGGGCGCGAGATGTTGGAGACGCTGAATCAACGCCGTCCGATGGGCGGCCGAAATTTCCCCCGCCGTCGCCATCGCATCGACGAAGCACCGAAACCCAGCATCGGTGGGAACGCGCCCGGCACTGGTATGGGGTTGATGCATCCGGTCGGCGTCCTCGAGATCGGCAAGCACGTTGCGAATGGAGGCCGGTGACAAATTGATCGCATAGCGCTTGGCGATACGTCGCGATCCGACGGGCTTACCCGTGGCGATGTACTCGGTCACCACAGCGAAGAGAATTCTTCGATGGCGCTCGTCCAACGTCACCGTCACACTGAGGGGAAAGTAGATTCTTGCTGCCGTCTGTCAAGCCTGCGAAACGTTCCAGAAAATTGCACCCCGGCACCGGTCTGGGGCAGGCTGAGGCCCCATGCGACCCACCGCGGCGCTTCTCCCGTTCTCTTTGATGGTCATGGCCATCATGACCGTGCCCACGCTCGTCCTCGACGAGCAGGGTTTGCCCCGTTATCGCCATCTACGCGCGGAACGCGCAGAGCTGCGCGAGTCGAACGAAGAGCTCGTTCGCGAGATCGCTGCGCTGAAGCGCGAGATCGAAGCCTTGCGCGCGGATCCGGCATACGTCGAGCGAATCGCGCGGGACGAGCTCGGCATGGTTCGCGACGAGGAGATCGTCCTCCAGTTTCCGAGGCGTTAGGTAGGCGGATGACACACATCCGGGCGCTTTTCTTGCTGAATGGACCGCGGCGAGCGTAACACCGCTCTCATATGACGGCCCTCGTCCAGGCGGCGCTCCGCGTGAGACGCACAGCGCGGTCCGCATGGGGATTGGCCGCAGGTTTCGTGCTCGCCGCGTTCTTGCTGGCAGGATTCTTCGTTCCGGGCAGCCGGGTCTTCGACTGGGGGCACGTCGCATGGCTCTGCTGTTGGGCGACGCTCCTGGTGTACCGCGGGCGTCAAGCACATCTCTACGGTGCCGACCCGAAGGCTGCGTTCGAGCTCGGCGTGTTTCTCATCGTCGGTGCGCAGGCGCTGGTGCAGCTCCGGGGCGGCGTCGAAGGCGAGCTCCATCCTTTGATGTTCGTCGCCGTTGCGTTGGTCGCCTCGTTTGCCGAGGGGTGGGCCGGCATCGCGCTCGTTGCCTTCGCCGTCGTGCTCACACTGGGCGTCGGTCGTTTCGCCGAGCACATCACCGACCCGCTCAGCCTGGGCGCCAACGCTTTCTTCATCCTTTGCTTCGGCTCATTGAGCCATCTATTCACCCGAGCAGAAATCGCCCGCGTGCGCCGCAAGTCGGAGCTGGAGCTCGCGGCGCAGCAAGACAAGATCCGGAACGACATGCGTCTCTTTCGGCTAGTCGCTCCGTCGTCGGACGGAGTCCGCGACGAAGATCGGCTTTACGAGACCAGTGTCCAGGAGGTCCGCCAAGCGCTCTATCATGCGCTGCAGCTCCTCCACAGAACCTTGGACCTCCACACCTGCATCCTCTTGATGCCCACCGACGAGGCCGAGCGGCTGGAGATCGCCGAGCTGGTGACGAGGAGCGATGACATCGCAGACGGCCCGCTTTGTCTCGGCGCCGGTGCCGTCGGCGCCGCGGTCCGACGCAAGGTCACCACCAACCTGCAGCAGATCCGTCCTGGATATCAGGGAATCTGTTACTACCGTGGACCCGCGACGGTTCGCTCGTTCATCGCCGTGCCCGTGCTCGATCGAGGACACCTGCGGGCGGTGCTTTGCGCAGACCGCGTAGCCGACCGTCCTTTCAGCCCGGAAGAAGAGGAGCTGCTCCGTGACAGCACCTCTCACATTCTGCGCGCCTTCGAGAACGAGCGAGTCTTCATGGCGCTCGAAACCTCCAAGCGCGAGCAGGAGATCCTATACCGTGCATCCCAAGCGCTCAGCACCGCTCGGACGCAGGACGCGGTCATGGAGGTGGCTCTCGCGACGGCGGCCGAGATCGTTCCTCACGACTTCGCCGCCATCACCGAATATCAGCGCGAGGATCGCCGCCACAGCGTGCGGCGCGCCATTGGTGACCGCGCCGCCGAATTCCAGGGGCTGCGCTTCCGCGACAACACCTCGCTCACTGCGATGGTCATCAAGAACCGTCACTATCTTCCCTACCGAGGAGACTTCGATTCGAAGCAGCAAGTGCTCTTCACCAAGAAGGCGAAGCTCAGGGGCATGGAGTCGTTGCTCGTGCTGCCGTTGGTGTCGCGGGAGGAGCCCATCGGCACTTTGATCGTAGCTGCCAAGGCTCGTGGCGTGTTCGGAGCATCCATACGCGAAACGCTGCGAGCGTTGGCCAACCAGGTGGGGGTGGCGCTGGCTAGCGCGCGCGCGGTTCGGCTGCTCGAAGAGATGGCCACCACCGACGGTCTCACGGGTTGCCTCAACAAGCGCGCCTTCCTCGAGCAGATGGAGCAAAAGCTCATGGCTGCCCAGCGTTTCGGCCGAAAGCTCTCCCTCATCGTCACGGATCTCGACCACTTCAAGGCGGTCAACGATACCTACGGCCACGCTGCAGGCGACAGGGTATTGCAGGAGCTCGGTCGAGTTCTCACGCGCGTGAAGCGAGAGACCGACCTGGTGGCCCGCTTCGGGGGAGAGGAGTTTTGCGTCTTGTGCGAGGAGACCGACGCGGGCGGCGCTCGCCTCCTCGCGGAGCGGGTCCGGGAGGAGCTCGCGCATGCAGAGGTGCAGACCGATCTAGGTCCGCTGAAGGTCACCGCCTCGCTCGGGGTGGCTACGTTTCCAGAGCACGCGGCGAGCGGCGAGCAGCTCTTCGCGCAAGGAGACAAAGCGCTTTACGAGGCAAAGCGCAGCGGCCGGAATCGAGTCTGCACCGCGTGAGCGCTAGCGGGTGCGGGGCGCTAGCGTGTCGGGGTCGAGCATCCATCGAAAACGCCCTTGCCCGTCCTCGATCTCGACCAACCCGGCCGACCCCGTCCGAAAGGCAGGCGCCGTGTCGAGATCGCACAGGTGGCCCGCAAGCACCCCGATTTTCGGCACGTGGGTGACCATGACGATCAAGTCGTCTTCGTGTGCGTGCGCGAGGGGCGCCAAAGCCTGAGCCGTGGTCCCCTCTTCGCTCCCGAGGGCCCGGTGCACCTCGACCGGTCCCTCGAAATCCGGATGCACCGCGGCCAAGATCTCCGCTGTCTGGACCGCGCGTACGAGGGGGCTCGTGTAGATGCACGAGTATCGCAGATCGAGCTTCGTCAGCGTCTCGCCAAGCCTGGTCACGGCTCGGCGCCCTGCATTGGTCAGCCAGCGGTCGGAATCAGTCGGAGCCGACCGCATGTCCACGGCCTCCCCATGTCGCACCAGAAGGACGCGCATGGGCGCAAGCTTGGCACGCTTCCTAGCGTACGTCGCGCGGAGACTGGGCCGAGAGTGCGAACGACTCTTCTGGGGCGAGCACGAGCTTGCGGCGCGCGAACAGTGCAAACCAGAGCAGCCCGAGGGCGTACCAAATCGCGGCGCCGACTACGACCTTCCGGTAGACCGGGTCCGTGACGAACAGCGTGACCAGCGTGATCAGGGCAATGAGCAACGCGGCGATGGCGCCCGGGATGCCGAGCGGGCTTCGGTAAGGCCGCTCGATGTCAGGCAGCCGTAGACGCAACAGGACGTAACTCAGCATCTGAAGGGCATAAGCGATCACCGCTCCGAAGACGGCCATGTTGAGCAACACCGCCCCGACCGGGTGCTCCGGCCCGAGCGCATGAATCCCATAGGCGACCGCGTAACCGAGCATGGCGCCAACCAAGAGCGCGATGTGAGGCGTCTGACGACGGCGGTGGGTGCGAGAGAGCCATTGGGGAAAGTACCCTGCGCGCGAAAGAGAAAAGATCTGGCGGCCGTAGGCGAAGATGATGCTGTGAAAGCTGGCGATGAGGCCGGTGACGGCCACGAGCGCCAACAGCTTTGCGCCGAGTCCCTCGCCGAATATCGTCTTGAAACCCTCGAATAGCGGCTCGGCCGACGATCCAAGCGCGGCAGCGCCGGGCGCGATTCCCGCGTTCAGAAACAGGGTCAGAAACGCGGCCACGACCAGCGTGAGCAGACCGTAGAGCAGCCCCCGCGGCAGATCGCGTGCTGGGGTGTGTGCTTCTTCCGCGGCCAGAGGGAGCTGCTCGATGGCGAGGAAGAACCACATGGCGAACGGGAGCGCCGACAAGATGCCACTCGGTCCGTGAGGCAACCAGCGGCTGCGGCCGGGATCCGGCTCGATGTCGAGGGCCCACTTCAAATCGAAATGCGGCAACGCGCAGACCCAAAACACCACGAGCACGCCGAGGGCCAACACCGTGATCAGAACGGTGAACCGAAACGTGGCCTCGACCCCGGCGATGTTGAGCCCGACGAAGACGGCGTAGGCCGCGAGCCACCAAAGGGGCTCCGCGCTCGCCGGCGTGCCGAAGATGGCGCCCAGGTAGCCACCGATGCCGACGACGATGACGGCAGGCGTCAGGATGTATTCCATGTTCTCCGCAAGACCGGTGATGTACGCTCCCCAGGGGCCCATTGCCGAGCGCGCAAATGAATACGCGCCGCCGGTGTGGGGGAGCGCCGCCGTCATCTCCGCGATGCTGAAGCACAACCCCGCATACATCAGCGTGATGAGAACGGTTGCGATCAGCAGGCCGCCGAATCCCCCGGACGCAAGCCCGAAGTTCCAGCCGAAAAAATCTCCCGAGATGACCGCGCCGACCCCGAGCGCCCAGAGCGACCAGACGCCCGCGTAGCGCCGCAAGACCCTCTCGCCGAAGTAGTGGTCGGCCACCGGCACATACTGAACGCCCCTCGGCTTTTTCTTCATGGCGCGGAGTGTAGCGGTTTGGCGGCACAGGAGATAAGGTTCGGCGAATGCTGTCGATCGACTTGTCGGGGAAGCGAGCGTTCGTCGCAGGGGTGGCGGATGATGCAGGGTTCGGTTTCGCGATCGCCAAGGCGCTCGCGCAGGCGGGCGCCTCGATTTGCGTGGGCACGTGGCCGCCCGCGCTGGGCATCTTCGAAACGCTCTTGCGGCGCGGAAAGCTCGACGCATCGCTCGAGCTTCAAGATGGCGGGAAGCTCGAGATCGAAAGGATCTATCCGCTCGACGCCGAGTACGACACGCTCGCCGACGCTCCACCAGACGTTCGTGAGCAGAAGCGTTATCGCGAGCGTGGGGACTTCAGCATCGATGGGGTGGCCCGTCGGCTTCGCGAGGACTTCGGCGACGGCTGCTTGGACATCGTCGTGCACAGCTTGGCCAACGGGCCGGAGGTGTCCAAGCCGCTCATGGAGACCAGCCGCCGGGGGTACCTGGCAGCGGTGGGTGCGAGCGCCTATTCGTTCGTGTCTCTCGCACAGCGCCTGCAACCGTTGATGCGCCCTGGGGGCGCGTTTTTGGCGTTGTCCTACTTGGCGAGCCGTGGGGTCGTCGCGGACTATGGCGGCGGAATGGCCTCGGCAAAGGCTGCGCTCGAAACCGATGCACGAATGCTGGCCTTCGAGCTCGGCCGTGCGCGCGGCCACAGGGTCAACGTGATCTCCGCCGGTCCCTTCGCCTCCCGCGCCGCGTCGGCGATCGGGTTCATCCAGAAGATGATCCGCTACTACGAGCTCAATGCTCCCTTGCCGGACGCCTTGCGGGGCGAGGAAGTGGGCGCCGCCGCAGCCTTTTTGTGCAGCCCACTCGCGAGCGGCATCACGGGCACGGTTCTCTACGTCGACAAGGGCTATCATGCGATGGCCGTGCCAGCGGACGTAGAGGGCTTGATGAATCTGCTGGAAGCCGATTAGGCGCTCAGGCAGCGACCATCTCGTGCGATGCGGTCGGCCGAATGCTGCTCGTCTCGGAAGCCACGTCGAGCGTCGCAGCGAGCGCCTTCTCGGTGCGCACCCGATCTTCGAGCCATGGCCCGAGGGAGCGCATGAGAGCGCGCGCAGAAGGATGCCGGCCGGCCGGGGCGCGGCTCAGCAGCTTGGCGACCAGCTCGTCCATCTCGTCGTCGACGTGGGGCGCGAACAACTGCGTCCGCGGCGCGTCCTGGCGGATGATCTGACGCAGCACCGCGGTCACGTCCGTCCCGGTGAAGGGGAGCTTTCCGGTCAGCGCCTCGAACATGGTGACTCCCACGCCGAACAAGTCGGCGCGCGCATCGACGAAGGGATTTCCGCTGGCTTGCTCTGGCGAGGCATAGCTCGGCGTTCCGTAAACGCGACCCCGCTCACGAGCTCGTTCGTCGGCGGGCGCGGTTTCGGCAGCGCAAACCCCGAAGTCCAACAGGTGAACGTCGAGCTCCCCATGACTGCCTCGGTTGAGCAACACGTGCTCGGGCTTGATGTCCCGATGGACGTATCCATGTCGATGGACGCTGTGCAGAATCGACGACAGACGCGCCACGATCACGGAAATTTCGCGCGCGTCGAGGGGGCCGCACCTCTTGAGATACGAGGCGAGGCACTCCGACCGCATGTGCTTCATGACGAGGTAGGGCGAGCCGTCATAGAGCGCTCCATGATCGATGATCGGAACGATGCCGGGGTGAAAGACCCGCCGCGCGACTTCGACTTCTCGGCGCACGCGGCTCATCAGATCCGGGTTTCCCGCGTAGGTCGGCCGAAGCATCTTGATCACGACGCGTTCGAGCGTCGCCAGACGCTCCGCTTCGAAGACGATTCCGGTGCCGCCCGTTCCGATCGGGCTCCCGATGCGGTAGCGCCCGTCGAGAAGCTGTCCCCGAAGCTCACTACGCTCGAACGCGGCCTGCATCCCGGAACCATCGTCCGGAGCGACGCACTCGGTCAAAAAAGCGGCAATTCTGGGCCGGAGCCCCGATCCACGGGCTCGGAAAAACACGACACGAGGTTCCACGGAACGGGGCGGGTTGCAAAGGTGACCCGATGCACTTGTGGGCTAGGGTCACGCAACCCGACCCTCGGGCGGCGCGCCAATCGGAGCTGGTTGCATGCATGCCGATTGGCACTTCGCACGTCCGCTCCACCTCATGCCGCGTTTTTCCGAGGCCTCCTTACGCCGACTTGTACGCAGGAGGACGAAGCAACGGCAGCGTCAGAGTCGGTGCCACGTGGGTCCCGGGCCGCGGCCCTCGATGCACCAGCCCGTTCCTGCGACAGTGTCAGCGTCAGCGGCTCGCGATCCCGGCCGCGGGCCTTGACGGTCAGTGGCGGTTGGCCAGCGACCAGGTGATGGCGCAGACGGTATCGAGCCGTTGCTCGAGGAGGGCGGCGGTGGTGCGCTCGAGATAGCCCCAGTCGGTTGCTACGTGCAGGGCCGCGCGCACTTCTTTGGCGGACCCGCAGGCGGTGGCGAACCGAGCGCGCGCGTTTCCCGCATCACTTCCGCGTGCTTCGGCGATGTTGAGGACGACGCTCTGTGCCGCCCTTCGAAGTTGCTCGGCAAGGGGCTTGTCGCGGGCTCGAACGAGCCGCAGCACCGGACCGAGCTCACGCACGACCTCCCTGGCTCGTTCGTACACGTTGATTCTTTCCATGAGCGACTCCTTGGTTTGGGGTTTGGCCTCACCCGTGCGGCCAAACCTCAAACCAAGGACAAGCGAGGACGAGACAGCGTCAGCGTCAGCGTCAGCGTCAGCGTCAGCGTCAGCGCCAGTGTCAGCGCCAGGGTCAGCGTCAGCGTCAGCGCCAGCGCCAGTGTCAGCGTCAGCGACAGCGTCAGCCCTACGCGGGCCGCGGGTCTCGGGCCCCGGCACCCGGCTCACGCACCCCGAACCTCGATCCCCGATCTACCGCTTCGGAGCCTCTCGGTTCAGGACCTTGAGCACTTCCTGCAAATCCTCCCACACCGGCTTCTTGAATTGCGGGCTTCGGAGGAGGAATGCCGGGTGGTACGTCGGCATCACCGGGATGCCGCGCCACTCGCTCCAAATGCCGCGCCATCTTCCTGCAGGCGGCACGCACTGCAGATTCTCCGCGGCGCAACGACCGAGCGCGACGATGACCTTGGGCCGAACGAGCTCGAGCTGCGGAATCAAGAAGTGAGCACAGGCACGTGCTTCAGTCGGCAGCGGCGTGCGGTTGTCCGGCGGACGGCACTTCACGACGTTGCAAACGTAGACGCCATCGCGATCGTAGCCCATCGCGCCGATCATCCGGTCGAGAAGCTGGCCGGCCTTTCCCACGAAGGGCACGCCCTCTTGATCTTCGTGATACCCCGGCCCCTCGCCGACGAACACCAAATCGGTGTCGGGTGTGCCGCGTGCGAAAACGCTCTTCGTTCGGCCGCGGTGCAGCTCGCAGCGCGTACACTCGGCCGCCTCGGCAGCAAGCACTTCGAGACGTGCACGCACGTCGAGATTCGACTCTCCGAGGCCTGGCCCCTCCACCTGGCGCTCGGGCGCCATGATTGCCGGGGCCTCCGGAAAGCCCCCGCCACCGAGCGCCTCTTCCCACCGCAGCAGCTCCTGCGCACTGGCTGCGACCGATGCAAGCTCGTTTTCCGGGTCCGCCGCCACGTCGGCGCGAGTATAGGCCGGTTTCGTTGACTTGGCCGCTCTCGGGTCGCTACTCTCGTAATCCGAGGGGGATTTCCAGCGGAATATGTCGAGGGCTCGAGTCTTGGCCATCGGGGATACCCACGTTGGCATGAAGCGTACTCACAACGAGGACAGCTTCATGCTGGCCGACGAGGACAACCTCTACGTGGTCGCCGATGGCATGGGCGGACATTCCTCCGGTGAGGTCGCGAGCCGAATGGCGATCGACACACTTCGGGAGTTCTTTCGGGCGACCGCCGCGGACCCTGAAGCGACCTGGCCGTACAAGATGGACAAAGCGCGCGGCTATGAGGAGAACCGGCTGATCACGGGCATCAAGCTGGCGAATCTCCGTATCTACGAAGCGGCGCAGAAGAATCCCAACATGCACAGCATGGGTACGACGGTCGTCGGCATCCTCGTCGTCGAAGACGGTGTGCTGATCGGCCACGTCGGTGACAGCCGTGTCTACCGAATCCGCGATGGAAAAATGGAGCAACTCACGAGCGATCATTCCCTGCTCAACGACTACATCAAGATGAAGCGCCTCTCGGACGAGGAGATCGAAAACTTCCCGCTCAAGAACGTCATCGTCCGGGCGCTGGGAATGAAATCCACCGTGAAGGTCGACACCGTCTTGGACCGACCCGAGATCGGCGACATCTACGTGCTGTGCAGCGACGGGCTTTGCGGGCCGGTTTCAGACGCGGAGATCCAGCGAATCGTCACCTCCCAGCAAGACATGCAGACCGCTGCCAACAAGCTGATCGACAGCGCCAATGAAGCGGGCGGCCCGGACAACATCACCGTGGTTCTCGCGAAGGTCATGGGTCTGAGCTGATCTCGATTCGGTGGAGCGGGGTGAGCACCGCGTTCGAAGCCGACTCTTGCACTCGCGTCCCGTCCCAGACCACGCAACGGTCGAGCTGCACGCCTTCGTCGAGCCGCACGCCCTCGCCGACGACGCAGTGTTGCAACTGCGCGGAAGGCTCGACGGAGGGAGCCAAGATGGAGCCCTCTTCGGAAACGATACCCGGCCACGGGAAAGAACCTGAAGCAAGCTCTAGGTTCAGCCGATGATATTCCGAAATTGTCCCTAAATCCGCCCAAGGCGTGTCATCCACGATGCCGAGCACCGGCGCGCCGCGATCGACCCACTGACGGTAGGCCGTGCGAATGACGCATCCGGATTCGGGCAGCGCCTCGAAGGCCTCCGGAGCCAAGATGTGTACCCCGGTAAACATGAGCTCCTCGACGACCACGCGATCACGGGGCTCTCCGAGGAGCGTGCGAACCCAGCCGTTTTCGTCGATGCCGATCGCCCCGAAGCGGGAGGGGTCGGTCGCTCGGCGAAGTATCATGGTTGCCACGGCGCCGCGGCGGAGGTGCTCCCTGCAGGCGGTGCGGAGATCCGGCGCGAAGAGCGTGTCTCCATTCATGACAATTGTGGAAGCTCGTGGGTCATCGAACAATCCCTGGGCCCTGCGCAAGCCGCCTCCGGTGCCGAGCAGGATCTCCTCTCTCGAGAAACGCAGCGTCACATCGGGCGGGCATGCTGCTTTTAGGGCGGATTCCACTTCTTCAGCCCGAGGATGCGTGTTGGCCACGAGGGTCCGCACCCCTGCGCGCGCCAAGTGCTCCATGGCGAAGCCGCCGAGTGGTCTATTGGCGACGGGCACGATCGGCTTTGGGCGGAGATCGGTGAGCGGCCGCAGGCGAGATCCGAGCCCGGCTGCTAGGAGCATGGCTTGCACGCCGGCATCGTAGTCGCCTGAATGCAAACGAACCAGGGAATCTAGAGCGAATAGGGCCTATAATGCCTGGGGCGCAAGGGGGGCCATGAAGAAGATCCTGCTGACCGGGGCCGCTGGATTCATTGGAAGCAATGCTGCCTCCGCGCTGCTACTGCGCGGGGACGTCGTGGTCGGGGTCGACAATCTCAACGACTACTACGACCCGGCGCGAAAGCTCGCGAACTTGGAGGAAGTTCGGGCTTCCGCTCCCGACCCCGCCAAGTTCATCTTCCACAAGATGGATATCCGGGACGAATCAGGCATCGATGCGCTCTGCGCCGAGCACCGCTTCGACGTCATCATCCACTTGGCCGCGATGGCAGGGGTTCGCGCATCCATCGAGGACCCGAAGCTCTATCTCGACGTCAACCTCGGCGGTACGTTGAATCTGCTCTTGGCTGCGCAACGTCACGGCCAGCCACTCTTCGTTTTCGCGTCCACTTCCTCGGTCTATGGCGAGACGGAAATCATTCCGTTCATCGAAACCGATCGGGCGGACCGACCGTTGGCTCCGTATCCGGCAAGCAAGCGCGCCGCCGAGCTTCTCGGCTATTCATACTTCCACTTGTTCGGACAGAACTTCACGGCTCTCCGCTTCTTCACCGTCTACGGACCACGGGGACGTCCCGACATGATGGCCTACAAAGTTCTAGACAACATTTTTCGAGATATGGATGTCCCTCTCTACAACGACGGCCGAATGCATCGTGACTGGACATACGTCGACGACATCGTGCAGGGCATCATCGCCGCTGCCGACGAGCCCCTCGGGTACGAAATCCTGAACCTGGGACGAGGGCAGCCTACGCTCTTGGCCGATTTCGTCGGTCTCATCGAGGAACAGGCGGGCCGCCGTGCTCATTTGACTAGCAGCCCCATGCCGGCGGCGGACATCGAGTACACCTACGCCAGCATCGACCGGGCCCGCGAGCTCCTGGGCTATTCCCCCACGGTGACGGTCGAGCAAGGCGTTGCGAGATTTTGGCAGTGGTACCGCAAAGCAGTGCTAAAGGATGGCGCGTCATGAGCCGCTTCAAGAACCGCACCACTCAGTTCTTGATCGACATCGGCGTACTGATGATCGCCTTCCTGCTGGCGATGCTGGTGCGATTCGATTGGGACGTGCCGAGGCCGATGTTCCGGCAGTTGATGATCGTTCTGCCGTACGTGGTCTTGCTGCAATATGCGTTTCTATCGCTCTTCGGAATCACTCGGTTCTCGTGGCGATTCATCAGTCTGCGGGATGCGGTTCGAATCTTCGTCGCGGTTGCAAGTGCCACGGCCCTTCTGGTCGGACTCCGATTGGTGAGCCCGATGCTGGTCGACCGTGCCCCGCTGGCCCGCTACGCGATCGTGCCCCTCGGCGTGCTCTTGGGCGACTTCGTACTCGCGTTCTTGGGCCTCGCGGGTGTCCGGGCGATGCGGCGGCTGCTCGGTGAGCAGGTAGCCTGGAGGAGCCACCGCCGAGCAGAGAAGCCGCGCGAGCCGACGCTTTTGGTGGGCGCAGGGCAAGGAGGCGTCCTGATCGCCCAGGAGATCGCGCGTCGCCCCGACCTCGGCATCGCGCCCGTGGCATTCGTCGATGATGATCCGGTCAAGCAAGGCGCGGTCATTCACGGGATCAAGGTGCTCGGCACGACCGCGGACTTGGCGCACCTCGCAGCACGCTTTGGCGCCAAGCAGGCGTTGATCACCATCTCGAACGCTCCAGGCACGGCGATTCGGCGCATCACCGAGCGCTGCGGCGAGGCGGGGCTCACGGCGAAGATCGTGCCCGGCGCGTACGAGATAGTGCGCGGCCGCGTGAATCTCTCGCGTATACGCCAGGTCGCCATCGAGGACCTCTTGCGCAGGGAGCCCGTGAAGCTCGATACCGAAGCGGTGTCGGACGTGTTTCGGGGGCAGCCGGTGATGGTGACGGGCGCAGGAGGGAGCATCGGGTCCGAGCTCTGCCGTCAAGTCGCTGCGTATCGGCCCTCCTCTCTCGTGTTGGTCGAACGCTCCGAGAACAGCCTCTTCGAGATCCACATGGAGCTGGCCGGCCGTTTTCCGGATCTCGACGTGGTGCCCTGCGTTGCAGACATCACCGACGTCGGGCGAATGACGCAGATCTTCCGGGATCACCGGCCATTGGTCGTTTTTCACGCCGCGGCCCACAAACACGTTCCCATGATGGAGTGGAACCCAGCCGAAGCGGTGAAGAACAACGTCCTCGGGACGCAGGTGGTCGCGGATCTCGCCGACAGCTTGGCGGTCGAGCGCTTCGTCATGATATCGACCGACAAAGCCGTAAACCCGACTTCGGTCATGGGTGCGACCAAGCGTGCGGCCGAGCTCTACGTGCAGGGCCTCGCCGGACAGAGTGCGACGCACTTCGCCACGGTGCGGTTCGGCAACGTGCTCGGCTCTGCAGGGAGCGTGATTCCGATTTTTCGCAGACAGATAGAAGACGGAGGTCCGATCACGGTCACCCACCCCGAGATGACTCGCTATTTCATGACCATTCCGGAGGCCGTACAGCTCGTGATGCAAGCGGCCGCGCTCAGCCGGGGCGGCGAGACGTTCATTTTGGACATGGGGCAGCCCGTTCGGATTCTCGACCTCGCGCACGATTTGATACGGCTGAGTGGGCTCGAACCCGAAAAGGACATCGAAATCCGATTTACCGGGGTTCGGCCCGGCGAGAAGCTCTTCGAGGAGCTTTCGACGCTCAGCGAAGGAATCGAGCGAACCGCGCATCCAAAGATTTTCAATGGAAGCTATCAGTCGCCGCACCTGCCAACGCTCCGCGCTCAGCTCGATACGCTGGCAGATCTTTGCAAGGCCTCGAGCATTCATGCAATCCGCCAATCTCTCGTGCAGATCGTGCCCGAATATGCCGATGGCAAACGTGAAAGCGAGCCACCGACGAACGTCGACCCCATGATGCGCGAGTCGAAGCCTTTGGAGGTCTTATGAAAGTCCTGATCACGGGAGGAGCCGGCTTCATCGGGAGCCACGTAGCAGAGGCGGCGATCGAAGCCGGCCATCGGGTTCTGATAGTCGACGACTTGAGCACGGGACGCACCGAAAACGTTCCCGCGCAGGCGGATTTTCAGCAACTCGACATCCGAGACCGCGACTCCCTCAGGGACTTGGTGATCGGGTTCGCGCCCGACGCGATCAGCCATCACGCTGCGCAAGCGAGCGTGTCGGTGAGCGTCCGCAAGCCCGTCCTCGATGCGGACGTCAACGTCCTCGGCTCGATCAACGTGGCCCAAGCTGCCCTCGAATGTGGCAGTCGGCTGGTATTCGCTAGCACGGGTGGTGCTCTTTATGGGGAAGTGCCCGAGGGCAAGACTGCAGGCGAAGACTGGCCTGCCTACCCTCTCAGTCCGTACGCGTGCAGTAAGGCGAGCTTCGAGCTCTATCTGCGCGCCTATGGCTCGACCGCTGGTCTGCGATACACGATCCTCCGTTACGGCAACGTGTACGGCCCGCGTCAGGATCCTCACGGAGAAGCGGGAGTGGTAGCGATCTTTCTTCAGCGGCTCCTTCGCGGTGAGCCAATTCAGGTCAACGCGCGACGGCAACCCGGTGATGACGGTTGCGTTCGTGACTACGTCTACGTACGCGACTCGGTACGGGCGAACCTCGCAGCGTTCGATGGGGCACTCGACGGCCGAACCATCAACATCGCCACGGGTATCGGCATGGCGACCAGAACGCTCGCAGAGCGCCTGGTTGCGCTGGTCGACAGGCCCGCGATCGTCCGCGATGGCGACCACCGACCGGGCGACCTCGAACGTTCGGTGCTCGATCCGTCGATCATGGTGTCCATCCTCGGGGAGCCGACCCCGATGGACACGGGCTTGGCCGCCACCACCGAGTGGTTTCGGCAACAGGCAGCGCGATCATGACTGAGCGAGTCGGCGTCGTGGGCCTGGGTTACGTGGGTCTGCCCGTTGCACTGTCTTTCGCGAAGAAATTTGAGGGCACGGTTGGTTTCGACGTGTCGCAAGCGCGCATCGATGCGCTCCGGGCCCACTCCGATTGGACCGGAGAGGTTTCCGAAAGAGAGCTCGCTCAGAGCAGTCTGCTGCTCACCAGCGATCCCTCGGATCTACGAGGGTGCACTTTCTTCATCGTCGCCGTGCCAACGCCGATCGATACGGACCGCCGACCTGATCTCGGCCCGCTTCTGTCTGCAACTCGAACCGTCGGGAACGCGCTCGCTCCAGGGGCGGTCGTGGTGTACGAGTCCACGGTATATCCAGGCGTGACGGAAGAACGCTGCGGTCCGCTTCTCGCCGAAACGTCGGGCTTGGTCCAGTCGCGTGATTTCAAGCTGGGATACTCGCCCGAACGCATCAATCCGGGAGACAAGCAGCACTCCTTCGAAAAGATCATCAAAGTCGTGTCCGGACAGGACGCCGAAACACTCGAGCGGGTAGCCCGGGTCTACGAAACCGTCGTCGATGCAGGCGTCCACCGAGCTGCTTCGATCAAGGTCGCCGAAGCGGCGAAGGTCATCGAGAACACGCAGCGGGACGTGAACATCGCGCTGATGAACGAGCTCGCCCTGATCTTCGATCGGATGGGGATTCGAACCCGAGACGTCCTCGAAGCGGCGGGCACCAAGTGGAACTTCCTTCGCTTCACTCCGGGCCTGGTTGGAGGTCATTGCATCGGCGTGGACCCGTACTACCTGACCGCGAAAGCCGAAGCGCTCGGATATCATCCCGAGGTCATCCTCGCCGGGCGGCGCATCAACGACAACATGGGCCGCTACGTGGCCGAAAAGACCGTCAAGCTCCTCCGCAAGCAAGATCACCCAGTCAAGGGCGCACGCCTCGGTGTCCTCGGTCTGACCTTCAAAGAGAACGTGCCCGACTTGAGAAACAGCCGCGTGCCGGACATCGTCATGGAGCTTCGCGAATACGGCATTGAGCCGATCGTTCATGATCCGCTGGCGGCGCACGAAGAAGCCTTGGGCGAATACGGTATCGACCTTCGTCCTTTCGACGCATTGACCGACCTCGATGGCGTCATCTTGGCGGTGGCTCATCAACAATATCTCGATCAGCTCGAGCGCGTCGTCTCGAGCGTACGGTCGGGCGGGCTGCTGATCGACGTGAAGTCCGTATTGCGCCCCGCCGAGATGCGCGCGGACTTGTGCTACTGGAGTCTCTGAGCCGATTGGTGGGCTAGAAGAGGCGCTCGGGAACGTAGATGATGTCCCCAGCGGCGACCTCGATGTCTTGGGCCTGCCCTTTGGTCACGCGGGCGACTGGTACTCGGTAGCGCACGGTTTCGTTACCGACTCTACGCGTCACGACCGTGCCGTCACGATCCGCGAGAGCCGAGAAGCCGCCTGCCCGGGTGATCGCCTCGACGACGGTCATCCCCGGCTCGAGGGCAAAGGTGCCGGGATTGGCTACGGCGCCCATCACGCTGACGCGTTTGGACGCGTATTGTTCGACGTAGACGGAGACGTGCGGATTGCGCAGCAAGTTCCTCTCTTTGAGAAGCGTCTGGATCCGGTCTGCCACTTGGGGAGGCTCCAGGCCTTCGACCTGAACGGCGCCCAACAAGGGGAAGTTGATCGTACCGTCCGGCGCCACTTGGTGGCTCCCACTCATCGGTTCCTCGCCGTAGACGCGGACTGCAAACACGTCTCCCGGTCCGAGGGTCGTATCGTCGGTGGCCGGAGGCGGCACCTCGGTGGTCTTCACGCCGCGGTTGCTACAACCTGCGGCGCCAAATCCAACGGCCGAGGCGATCAGAATCAATAAAAGACGCGAAGACCGAGCCATGCTTGAAATTTCTGGTAACTCGCCGCCGGCTCGACGAGAGGCTGGACTCCCAGATACTCGAAGTCCGTGAAGTCCGCCAAGTATCCCAGCTCGCCGAACAGCGCGAGCCATGCCTTGAACCGGTATTCTGCGAAAAACGCCGTGAACAAGCGGATGTCCTCGCGATATGGCTGGTTGCCGAGGAGGACACCGTCAGGCGTGACCGCTAGGCCTGACTTGTCGAAGGATACCCAGCCTTTGACTCCGAGCTCGAGCGCGCCGGATACGATGAAGCTGGTCTCGAGGTATAGCCGGTTCATCGCGGTGAAGTTGCCGATGAAGGACGGGACGAAGTCGCGATTGAAGCCCCCGGTCACCGTCACGGTCGGTCGCGGACGCCATCGCGCCTCCACGAGGGCAGTGACGCCATCGAAATCGTCGCCTATGTCGTAGAAGCCCACCGCGTATCCGACGAACACCGACAACGAAAACCGTTCGGTGAGAGCGCCGTTGTAGCCGATGGCGCTCGCGGCTCGATTGTTGTCGGAAAGCAACGTGGGCGATTGGGCGACACGCTCCGCATCGAAGCGTTGGCCCGAGTAGCGGAAGTCCCAAACCAACGCGGAAGCCGGAAAGAAAGACCAGCTCAAAGAGGCCGGAACCTGATGGGTCATGGAGTTTCCGTACTGGTAGATGTCGGCATCGAAGAACGCGAACTGATTGGTGTAGCCGACGCGTCCCTCGAGCACCTGGCTCTTGCTTCGGCCCACCAAGTCGAGTGTTGCCGCGTTGTTGTTGGCACCATATCCAATCGTCTGGCCCTCGACGGTGTTCGGATCAGCGAACGGGCGCACGGTGCGTCGGAACACGTTCCGCAACTGCAACGAGAACACCTGGGATGGGTTGTACGAGAAGTCGACGTGGGCGTCGGCCGCGGCGTTGTCGCCGATCCGATCGGTGGAGAAGTGATAGTAGGCGAAGCCCAGGCCCCCGCGGAACTCGATCTTCTGGGGCGCGGCCTGTTGGGTGTCGCCTTCCGCCTGGCGGATGGAGCCCTCGGTCGCCACGTCGAGATAACCAGTCAGGCGGAGGAGGAAGGAGTCCTCTTCGTTCCCGTCCTGAAGGAAGACGTTCGAATCGTAGCCGCCCTCGAGCGACAGGCCGGGATGCAGCACGAGACGTCCGGTCTTGAAACCGGGGCCCTCGGTTCCGGCACGATCCTCTCGGTAGCCCTGCGCGCGCGCGGGCTCCGGCGACGAGAGCTGCGCGCTCAAGCTGGCCACCAAAGCCAGAGCGAGCTCTAGCTTCCGGCAGTCGCGCATGATCCCGTCTTCCCCCCGTGCATTTCCCCGTGCCTTCGTCAGTTCACTCCACTGACCGGGGGAGGAATATACGGGATCGGCCAATCCGAGATGGTCGTGACCACGGCCGGATTTTCATCCGGTGCGAAGAGGTCGACGTCTTCCCGCACCTGCGTCTCGCCGGTGTCGAATAGATCCTGACCCACGCATTGGTTGGCCGCCTGGGCCAATGCATTGAACTTCTGCGAAAGCACTCCGATGACCGTGAACTCGTGATTGCGACGCCCCGCATCGCCTTCGGAGATCGCCTCGTTCAGCGCGGTCTGCCGACGCTTGATGTTCTGCAGATTCGCTTCGCACTGTGCGAGCTTGTCTTCCAAGCAGGTTGCGCGGATGATGTCGGTTTCGCGCTTGGCGCTCCGAAGCGCCTGCGATTGGGCGGTGCAGCTAGCCGCAGCCTTCTCGACGGCTGCCTCTGCTGCCTTGGACTGCGCGGCAGGCGACGATGGCTGCGCCGCGGACGGTGCGCCCATCGGCTCGACCTGAATGACGTCGACGGTGGTCTCCGAAGCCTCTTGCGCCACCGCATACGTCAGGCCTCCCGCGGCTATCAAGGCCGCCAGCAGCGCCTGCCCCACGGTCCCCATCGGTTTAAACATCAACGATCCCTTCTACTTGCGGCGATTATACGCCGCAGGATTCTCGTGTCAATGGATGCAAACTTACACATAAGAAAGATAAATACAGTTTAGCAGAGCTAGTTTTGAGGCTGAAAAACAAAGGGATATCGGAAGGTCACGCTTCCCCCTTCCGGACCCGGGTTGAAACGAAACCGGCTGATGGTGCGGGTCACGCAATCTGCGACCGCGGGACTGCCTGTCGTATTCTCCGTGGCCTTCGCGTCGGTGACGTTGCCACGTTGTTGGATGGTGAACATCACCGTCACCTTGCCCGACAAGCTCGGATTCTTCCGGAGCTCCGACTCGTAGCACCGCGTGATCGACTTGAGCCGCAGCTTGATCTGCTGCTGTACGAGGGCGGCGTCGAACGCTCCGCTCCCGCCGATGTCGCCGCCTCCGCGGAGCCCCACGTCCCCGCGTACGGCCCGCTCTTCGACCGCTTTCCCTTCGCCGGCTGCCTTTCCGGCACGCTCGCTCTTCTTGAGCGCGCCGAGCCCTTCTTTTTGTCCGCTGCCGCCTCCGCCGCTGCGCGTTCGAAGCGCTCCTGCTTCACTCTTTTCCGCCACGCCGACGCCCGTGGCCTGGGCGAGCACGTCGGCTGCGTTCCCGGTGACGGCGCCGCCTGCCAAGACATCGCCCAACGCGCCATCTTCGCCTCCGAAGGCTCCGAGGAGCATCGCCTCCGCTTGCGCTGCAGCTTCCTGTGCGAGCCTGGCACGGCCCTCTGCGGTCGCCCCGCCTGCTTCTCCGGCCGCGGGCTCCCTGCCCTCGGCCTTCGCCGGCTTCTTTTCGGGGGCTTTGCCTTCGGCCTCTTCCTCCGCTTCGCCCTCTCCTTCTTCGATCTCCTCCTCCACGGTCGGCGGCTCGATCGGAGTCTCGAAAATCAACCGAGCAAGGCTCTCGGGAACTTCCTGCGTCCCTTTTTCGATCTCCCAGTCGGCGTTCTCCATGTAGATGATGAAACCGAAGAACAACATGTAGGAGAAGATCACCCAGGTGGTGAAGGTCCAGTCGATGTTCTTGACGAACCCTCGTTGAACCGCCGCTGGAAGCTGGGGTTTGGGCGTGATCGGCGGCGCGGAGACGAATTCGAAGAAGACGGTGAAGTCGCCCATCCGAATGTTGCCACGGGACGTGTCGGCGAGCTTGATCTGATAGTGCGTGCCGGCGTTTCTGGCGGCCCCCGTCTCCCGAAGGTGCTCGAGCTTCTGGACCCCTCCTGGCAGCGCGACCTTGCCGGTCATGTCCTCGGTGAAATTCAAGATGTAGTCGTCACCGACGAGCTGAAAGAGCTCGAAACGCGATTCGAGCTTGGGAGGAAGCGTTCCCGATTTGATGATCAGGTGGTTCTTGGCGGCCGTGCCCACGGACACGGTCTCCCGACGCCGCACGATTCGCTCCTCCACGATCTTCTTGTCGCGGAACAGGCCGACTCGCAGAACCTTGGGTCCCGTATACTTGCTCGGCACCGCCTGCATGGCGACCGTCATGGCCCCAGGTCGCGCTCGGTCGCTCGGTGTCTGCGGCTCGGCCATTAGAAAGGTTCCTTTTGCACGCTGCGGACGACATCCCGCAAGAAGCTGGTGCGGAGCTCGAGCACCTCGTAGCCGAGGTTGGACCGGTTCAGAATGTAGAACGCATTCGGTTTCTGGACGCGTCCCTCGATCACGATCTCTTCGAGCTGGATGACTCGTGGTTGTCGCTTCTTCGGCCCGCCTTGGGCATCTGCCGTCGCCATGGGCAACGCGACCAAGAGCGAGCCGAGCAACAGAGCGCAAGCACTTCGTTTCATCAGGTCCCCCCTTCGCGGTCGAGACGTCGCCGGGCGCGGTCGATCAGGCGCTCGAGATCACGCAAGTACTCCGCGGACTGGTCGTCCCTCGAGAGCCGAGGGCCCATCTGCGCACGATACGTCCTCAGCTCGTCGACTGCCTTTTCGTACGCGCTGAGCTCGTCGAGCCCGGGGAAGTCCCCGGCGGCGGTCAAAAAGAGAAGGCCGAGCCCGTAGTGGGCTTCGGGCAGCTCGGACCGCAACTCGAGGGCTCTCCGATACGCGCTCTGCGCTTCAGTCCATTGCTGCGTTGCGCGGTAGGCATCGCCGAGGTTCACGTGGACCTCGGGAAGAGTCGGCACGAGTCGTTCGGCGGCCTGAAAGTGCGACAGCGCGCCGGGGTAATTGCCGCCCGCGAGAAGCTGAATTCCAAGCGCCATCCGAGCTTCCGCATAGTCCGGACGGAGTTGCACGGCGCGTTGGTATGCCCCGAGCGCCTCACGCAGCCGCCCGGGCTCCGCTTTTCGCCTTTCGCCTTCGAGGTAATGGAGCTCGGCCACTTCGGAGTCGATTTGCATGGCCTGCTCCAGAATCGAATCGGCCAGCTCGTCGCGCCCCTGGGCCCTGCTGGCCTTGACCAGCGCGATCAGGGCCGGCACGAAGCGCTCGTCGCATTTGAGAGCCCGCCGGGCTGCAAGCCAGGCTTCTTCGAGACGATTTGCTTCGACCAAGAGCTCTGCATAGAGCGCCTGCAACTCGAGATTCGACCTGCTGGCGTTGGCCAGCGGCTCGACGAGGGCGACGGCCTCCTGCGCCTGACCGCGGCGCAACAGGATGGTCGAGATGCCACGAGCAGCGAGCTCGTAGTCGGGCAAGATGGCGAGCGCCCGGCGGTAGTAGTCCATCGCGACCTTCTCGTTACCTTGCCGATCGGCCAACACGCCCAGATTGTAGAGCGCCTGATAGGCCTCGGGGTCCTTCCTCACGGCCTGCTGAAAGCTCGCTTCCGCCGAGGCCATCTCACCCTGGGCGGCGGCGCGAGCGCCATCCTCGAGGGGCTTTTGTGCCTTTGCCGAGATTGTGGGCCTCTGCGGGCGACGGCATTGTTCGGCGCGCGTCGCCCCCCATGGGCTCGACGCATCACCGGAAGCGACGCCTTCGCCGTACTCTCCCGGTCGTCCCGGCGCTTCGCCGCCGGCGGTCGACTCCTGCTCGGCGCCCGATTCGGGAGTGCCCTTGCAGCCGTAGCTCATGAAGAGCACGGCTCCCATCCACATCGTCGCCGTCCGCCAACGCATCACTCGACCCCCTTGGTGATAGCAGGCGGTGCGACGCCGGGTCGAATCTCGAGCGGCTTGCCCCTCGGCGAGCGGGAAAATTCACCCGGTACGTAGCCTTCGAACGTGGTGTCTCGTTCCTGCGCCTCGGCGATGCACTCGGCAATGCGCTCATCGCCGTATGCCTGGAGCCGGTCGATCGCGAGGCGCGTGTACTGATCGTCGAAGCTGCCAGCCCTTCCGGCTCGCGCGGCGAGCGCGTACCGTGCGACCGCAAAGCACTCTATCGGGCGGACCTGCGAATCGAGCACCTGGCGGATCTTGTCTTCGAAGTCGAGTCGGTATTCTTCGCGCTCGTATTCATCGGCCTGCCGGAGCGCCCGTTGGAGCTCGGTGGGCAACACGAACGGCGTATTCAAAATGGCGCGCGCCAGAATCTCGTAGGCCCGTCCCTGTCGGACGTAGGCCGCGATCGTCCAGCGAGGCCGACGATATGGGAACACCTGCTCGTAGCCGTCGGCAACGGACTGGGCCTGCTTCGAGCCTTCTGTGATCTGTCTGGTGATCGTATTGACGTAGGCCTCGACGGTGTTGGGTCGGCCGGGCCTGATTTGGAACTTCTCGAAGCTTTCGAGCCGGTCGTCGACGAGTGTGAATCGCGCCTCCGCCGCATAGCCCGCTGCGAGCGATCCCGGTGGCTGGCCCGAGCGCTCGTACGCGTCGAGCACGTCTCGAAGCGCCGCGCGATAATCTTGGGTTCGCCCGCGAGCTTTCCAGGATTGCGCGATACGCCAATGTGCCTGTACGACGAGCTCGCCAGCCGCTCCGTCGTTTCCGTACCGGGCGATGAACTCGCGCATTCCGCTGATGGCTTGTGGGTAGCGCTGCTGCTTGTAGGCCATCTCGGCGATGCGGTAGAGGGCGTTCCGCTTCGTGGCGGGGTCCTCGACGCTTTCGTAGACCCGCCGGTAGTATCGTGTCGCCTCCGGGTAGCGCTGAAGCTGCTCGAGCAGAACCGCGGTGTTCACCAAGCCATCGGCTACCTTGGCCTGCACCTCTGGGTCTGCTGACTTCGCGAAACGCGGGGAGTCGGCCAGAACTCGATAGTTTTCGACGGCGCGATCGAAATCGAAGTTACGGCTCGCCGTATACGCCAGCTTGAAATGCGCGTTCGCCAGGATCGCGTCGAGGCTCTTCTGCTCCTCCGCGTCTTCAGCCTCTCGAGGCCCCACGTCGTCGATGATGCGCTGATATAGCTGGCCTGCCGAGTCGAAGCGGTTGGTCGCCTCCAGTGCCAACGCCGCATACTCGAGGGCGAGCGGCGCCTGTCTGTCGTCGGGATTGCTGTTGACGGCGGACAGCAGCATGCTCGCCGATTGCTCGTAGAGCGCGGTCTGCTCCGCGCCGGATGCCTGTCCTGCTCGTCTGTAGACCTCGAGCGCATCTTGGTAGACGAGCGCGTTGAGATCAGCTCCTGCACGGCAAATGGGTTGGTCACGGTTGGCGGGCTTGCTGCAGTCGATCTGCTCCGCGCGTGCCGAGAAAGTGCAACCGCGGTCGCGGACGTCCGTGGCGAGCCGGCGAATCTCGTCGGTGTCCTCGCGCGCCATGGCCATTGCGCGCAGATTCTCCCAGGCTACCTGGCCGGTCGCGTCGGCATCGGCGCCCGAGCAGCGCTCCTCGTAGATTCGCGTGAAGCGTGCTTCGGCCTGCGGCCAGTAGCCGTACCAATAGAGCAGAAGCGCGTTGTTGTAATCATAGGCGGCGCGAACGCCCTCGGTATCGCGCTGGGGGCTGACGCGAGATAGATAGATCTCCCTCGCGCGAGCGAGACGTTGCACGGTCTCTGGCATCGCGACGGGTTGTACGGTCGGCGGCTCGCCGCTCGGCTGCGGGGCCGTGTTGCGGATGACGAGCCGGCCTTCTTCCACGTCGCGGTCGGCGATCCGCTTCAAGGACTCGACGACCCGTCTCGCGGACTCGGCCAAATAGCTGTCGTCGACGTTCGAGTCTCGAACCTCGGCGTACTCGGTTGCCGCTTGCTCGTAGCTCTTCGACCAATACAGGGCATCGGCGAGATTGTAGTGAAGCTCGTAACCCTGAGGATTGTTCGGATATCGCTCGAGGTAGCTGCGGTACGCGGTCGCTGCGAGCTCGTATTCGCCTTGCGCATCGCGGCAAAGCCGCACGTTGCGCTCCTCGACGCATCGTTGGCGAAGGCCTTGGGCGCGCTGGTGATGATGAATCGCAGTGATGATGAGCGCGTTTTCGGCCAGTTGCTCGGCCTCGCGTTGCTCGGCCGGCCGGTCCATGTTGGCGTTCCACCACGCGCTCCCCTGTACGTACTGCGTGAGCTCGGAACGCGCAGCAATGGCCTGCTCGAACTCGTTGTGCATCTGGTGGGCGACTGCGATGTCGTTGAGTATCTCGGGTGTGCGATGGTGATTGGGCCACTTGTCGATGGCGAGTCGCCAAGCCGCGATGGCCTGCGGGTATTTCGCCTCGTCGAAGTAGACTTGACCCAACTGGAAGTAGACCTCCGGTGTCCACGCCCTTCCTTGAGGAAGCAATGCGGGATCTTGGATGCGGGCAATGCCCGTAGGCCGCCCTTCGGTGGGATCGGGAATTTGATTCTCGTTCCAGTCGTCATAAGCGAAGGCTATGCCGAGGTACTCGATCGCTTCGGGTCGTAGCTCCGATCCGGCCCTCCCCGTCTCGCGCTGGGTGTCGTCGGACCACTGAACCAGCTCGCCGAAATGCCGAATCGCCTCTGGGTACCGGCTCGCCCTGTAATACGCCCAGGCGACTTTGTAGAGCGCTAGATTGTAGTTTCGGTCGTTCGGGTCATCTAGAATGCGACGGTATGCAGCGATGGAAAGGTCGAGCGCGTTCTCGCCGCCGAAATCATCGAAGTGATACTCGCCGATGCGAAACCAGGTCTCGCTGACGAACCGCGCTTGCGGCGAGACCGGTCGGCACTGTGCGTAGGGGTCGACGAACGTGCCTCTGACCGAGGCGCCGAGCGGCCGTCCGTCCAAGGTCAGTGCCGGATATCTTGCCTGTGCGCTGAGCGACGCATCGGGCGGCGGTCTCCAGTTGGGGTCGTATTCGTATTTGTTCGCGCAAACCAAAGCGAGCCAGGCAGCCAAGGCCTCCTCGGGTCGCCCCATTTCGTTGAGCGTGTAGCCGACCAAGTAGTAGACGCCGTCCAAGCGCTCGTAGTTGGGAAATCGTTGCGCGAGAGATCGGTAGAGGGTGATCGTCGGCGTGAAGTCCGGAGACGTCGGCAAGCCATCTTCGGCAGCCGGATCGCCTCGGTCACGAGCGGCCTGCGCCTCGTCGTAGAGCTTCTGGAACGCGATCGAGCTTCGCTCGAAATAGAGCTCGCCCAGACGGAACATCGCGTCGGGCGTGTATGTGGGGTGGTCTGGGTATCGCTCGACGAACTCTTCGAAGGCTCGGATCGAGGTTTCCCGCGCTTCATCGAGCGCCCGCTCCTCGGCTTCGATGCGGGTCCCGTAGTAGCGGTCCCGTTCACGCCGTCGCTGCAGGTACTGGCGCCGCACCAGCGAGCTCACCGTGGATTCGAAGGTCTCTCCACTTTGCAGGTATCGCTCGACCTCCCGCTCGAGCTCTCGGAGCGCGTCGATCTGCCGTTTGGTGGGCGGCGGCCGTTCTTCGACGACCCGTTTGCCGGTGTCTTGCAGGAACGGCGGCAAGGTGACGTCGCTCGCGCCTTGCCAGGGAACGGACTCGGGCTCCGATTCGGTTTCCGCCTCTTCGGCTCGCTGCGCGAACACTGGGGCCGGCAACAGTGCTGCAAGCCACGAGAGCGCCAAGATCGTCGATGGGGACCATCTCATGGCTCGACCCCAG
The DNA here is from genome assembly GCA_035466435.1 of Polyangiales bacterium. Classification (GTDB taxonomy): domain Bacteria; phylum Myxococcota_A; class Polyangia; order Polyangiales; family Houyiibacteriaceae; genus SG8-38. The sequence continues at coordinate 33,088 of DATIUW010000166.1, forward strand.
GGCCGCGGCCTCCATCCATCACGTCCCGAAACTCCTGGTCGAGCGCCTGCAGCTCGCGGGCCCGCTCGCGGGTGAGCGTGTCGACGCGCAGACGGCGCTCTTCGCGTTTCGCCCAAGCGAGGTCGACCTTTCCGAGATCTGCTCGAAGCACGAGCTCGTAGAAGCGATCGTGGATGCGGTTGAAGTTGAGATAGGCAATCGCGCCGACCACGTCGACAGTCTCGCCTTCGAGCGCGTCGAGCGCCTTGCGGTAGCGCACCAGATTGGCAGCCTCCTCGTTCACCACTGCCAACATGCCGGCCGTGCGCCTCGCAACCACGCTCTCGATCTCGGCATCGCGCTGATCGAGCAGCCGCTCCACCGTCGCGATCCTCCGATGTGCACCGTCGTAGGCCGCGCCCGCGGTGCCCGCCAACTTCCTCTCTCGCTCGACCAAATCGATGAACTTCGAACGTTCTCGGTCGTCGGCCTCATACCGCTTGTCGCCGACGCCGACGTGGAGACGGCCGACTTCGAGGCGCCTACGGAGCGCGACGAGGCGCTCTTCATACTCCAGGGCTTCCTTCTCGTGGACCTGCAATCGTCGTTGCAGCTCCTGACGGTCCACCCGCTCGGGGTCGACAGCCAGAAGGCCGGCGCGCGATGCTACGATGCGTGCTTCGAGGCCGAGGATCTCGACGCGCAGCGCATGCAGATCACGCTCCGCGGTCCGGTATTGCTCGATCCGTTCGAGGTCGCGGTCGATGAAGTCCTCCGTGTCGACCGGCATGTTGGAAACCGCTGCTTGCAGCTCCCGTCGCCTCGCACGCACCCGACTCACTTCTCCCTGCGGCTCTCCGAGGGCGCGCGCTTCGCTCTCGATCAATGCGCCTCGTAGTTGGGCAGCGCGGTTTCTGAGGCCGGTGGTTCGTTCACGCTGTCTGCGCAGGTCGGAAAACACGCTCACTCGGTTGGGGGCGCGCAGCACTGCGGTGATCCGCGCGGCGAGGTCCTCGGTCTCGCGAACTAGTTGCTTCGATTCGCTCAAATCAGAGAGGACTCCGAGGGCGCGCTCGTGATCTCCCTCGAGCTCGATCCATCGACGCGCGGATTCGGGGAGAAAGTCGTCGATGTCGAAGTGATCCAAGTTTTCACGCACCACGTTTCGAAAGTACGCTTGAAGATCGGCATGTTTCCGTCGGGTTTGAACGAGGTCGTTTCGGATGGGCAGAAAGGTGTCCCGCACTTCGTCGAACACGATTTCGGCCTCGTCATACCGGCCGGCCCGGGCGAGCAATTCTCCACGAAGGACCTTGCCGTCGGCATTGAGCGGACTGTCCGGGGCGGCGACCGACAGCACCTCGAGCGCGCGTTCGGCTTGCACCGCATCTCCCATTCTGATGTAGGTCCACGCGAGCTCGTAAAGGGCGCGGTCGAAGTGGGGCGAGGTGTTTCCTATGGCCTTGTACGCCTCGACGGCGCGTGGGAGTTGCTCGGTTTCGTAGTACAGGCGACCTAGCGCGAGGTGCGTCAGGTCGACGACTCGGCCTTCCTCGTCGTTCTGCGGTTCTTGTCCGAGGATGCCTCGAAAGGCGGCGATGGCATCGAGGTGCTCCCGTCGAAGTGTATGAATCGTGCCGACGAAGTACTTCGCTCGCAGTGAAAACTCCGTGCCGCTCGGAATGGCTAAGAACCCTTTGCGCGCCTGCTCTAGACGAGCCTGGTCGATGCTCGAAAGAGACTGGTCGGGAGGGGCATTGAGCACCTCGTCCACGGGAACCGCCCGGTTGTAGAGATACTTCGCGCGAAAGTACGCCGTGCCGATCGAGAGCGTCGAGGAAGGCAGCGCCTCGAGCCGCGAGAAGTACTTGTCGATGTCACGAAAATCTCGAGTGTGAATCGCGATTTCGATCAGTCGCCGCAAGGAGGTCTGAAGGTATTCGGAGAACGCCGGTTCGCTGCTCCGTTCGATGATCTCCGCGTACCGCTTTCGGGCGCCCAAGTGGTCGCCCGCGAAAAAGAGCGACTCGCCGAGGAGAAACAGAGCTTCCGGATACGCGGGATGGGTCCGGTGGTGCTCCACGATGTCAGTAAACAGAATGGCCGCTCGGATGTAGTCGCCCAGCCTCAGGTAGAGCTCGCCATCGGTGAGCCGCTCCTCTACGAACGTGTCGCTCCGGAGATCGTACGGCGGCACCGGAGTGGCCATCAGGCGTTGCGCGTCCGACTCGAGGTCCGCGAGCTCTCGGTCGGCTTGGTCGAGGCCCTGCGCCATGGCGGGCCGGATCGCAAAACCGCCAAGTAGACACGCGGAGAGTAACCCCGCCAAGATCCCGCGCGCTCGCCCCATGCCAAGTGTCGGTGTGGGCGGCGATGTTGTCGCCCCACGAGCTCGCATTACCGATCGCCCTCACCGCTCAGCTCGGGCCGCGTCTGGCGCTCCACCCGTTCGATGTATCGGATCGCCGGACGCTCTTCGAGCGGCGTCGCTGGTCCACCCTTTTCGTAGCCGACCACGTGTACCGTGGACACCCGGCCCTCCGGCACGGTGAAGGTGTACATCGATCGCACGTTGAATCGATATCCCTTCAGATATGCAAAGACGCCATAGCCATGACCTCGGTATTCCAGGTTCACCGTCAGCGTATGCTCGCCGGGGGCGATGCTTCCGTTGTAGACCTCGAACTCTTTCTGCTCGTCGAGGCTTCCTTCCTCGTCGGCTTTCGTGAAGATCGGCGCTCCATCGAGGGCATAGACGATACGCACGAGCTTGTACGAGTCCGACATGCGGTTTTCGTGGACGATGACGGCCTGGCCTCCGCCGACCACGCCTTCGAGAACCGTCTCGGCGAGCAACGCCAGCCTGGCTTTCGAGCGGAAGATCTGCTCCTTCAGCTCGTTGATCCGCTGCTCGAGGTCCCGAAGGCGCACCGCATAGGTTCCAGCATCGATGGTCGGCGCAGGTGCGGGACGCGCGGCTCCGCTCGGCGCGTCCGGGTTTTGGGCTTCCGGCTGGGTCGCGGCCGCTTCTTGGGCTTGAGCCCCGGCGACGACCGCCCCGCAGCCGATCCATGCGGCCACGACAAGGAGCGCAACTGTCCCGCGCATCGTGATTCCCCTCTAAGTGACCACCATTTGAAGCGAAATTGCCCCCCGGTGGTTTCCGCGCTTATACCGCAGCGTCCGAGGGTGGGTCAATTGAGCCCGGTTGGCCGCCAGGGGATCCCGAGGACGGAGAAGCCCTGGATTGTCCTTCACTTGCGGTGGGCCGATCGAGTAGATCGTCCCCGAGTCTCAGACGTCGATCGATGTGTGGTGATCCGGCCGATTGCGGTTGCTTGGAAGTTGGGAGCTCGGCTTGAGCGCACTCTCCGACGAGGCTTTGCTCGCTGCGTATCGCAGGGGCGACACGAGCGCCTTCGAGGCGCTGCTGGCACGCTACCGGCATCCGCTCTTCAATTTCGTCCTCAGGTTCGTGCGAGATCGCGGGCCGGCCGAGGAGCTGTACCAGGATACCTGGTTGAAGGTGATCGAGCGCTGCGACGATTTCCGTGGAGACTCGAAGTTCTCGACTTGGCTGTACACGATCGCCCGGAACCTGTGCGTGGACCACCAACGGAAGATGCGTTTTCGAGCGCACGCATCACTGGAGGCGCCAAATCCAGGACCCTCCCCGAGCGTCGGGGAACGCGCCGCAAACCCCGGCCCTTCCACCGAGCAGCTCGCTGCGGCCCGTCGGACCGGGGATCGCATCGTGCAGGCCGTTCAGGCGCTCCCCGACGAGCAGCGCGAGGTGTTCCTGCTACGTCAGATTCAGGCCTTGGCGTTCCACGAGATCGCCGAGATCGTCGGCGTGCCCGCCAACACCGTCAAGAGCCGCATGCGCTATGCCTTGGAGCGTTTGCGGCGGGAGCTGGATGACCTCCGAGACCCATGAGCTGTAACGATTGCCAGGATCAGATCTTCGAGCTCATCGAACGCGAAGCGATCGATCCGGACGGGGTGCGCGCAATTCTCGAAGAGTGTCCAGAGTGCCGCCAGCTCTTCGACGAAATGAAGGACGGGTTGGCGCTTGCCGCGCATCTGCCTGGCGAAGAGCCGCCGGCTTCCATCGACGCGTCGCTCCTCCGGACGGCGGCGGCCCGTCAGCCGCGGCGAGGTGCGGCCGAAAAGCGCTGGTTGCAGGCGCCGCCTTGGGCGATGGCTGCCGTGGCGCTGCTGGTCGTCGGCATCGGAGTCTGGGTCGTGCCTCGCGCCGAGGAGACCGGACAGAGCGAGCCGGCAGCGGACGACCTGGTCCAAGCCGAGCTCAGACCAGCCCCCACCGAGGAACACGCCCCCATCTTGGGAGCTTGGGCCAGTGCCTCGGGCACCGTTTCCGCACCGGTTGCTTTGACCGAAGCGGAGGTCGGTGCCGTAGGCCGCCCAACGAAGCTCGCACGTCCCGAGCCGAGCGTACGCGCGAAGCAGCGTGCGAAGCCGTCGGCGGACGAGGGGAGCTCGGAGGGGGCCTCCGCAGGTCCCGTGGCGGGATTGATGGCCGAAGAGGCGCCGGCAGCGTCACGGCGCATCGTGTCCGCCGAATGCGCCGCCCGTATCGCTCGAGTCGAGGAGCGGAACCTAGATAGCGCGGACGCGGAGGTCGAGCGGGAGGAGGCCCTCGCCATCGGGCGATGTTATCGAGCTGCTGGCAACGCGCGTGCCGCCCGGGCCTGGCTCCAACGGGCAGCAGCTCACCCCGAGACTCAGTCTCGCGCGCGACGTGCGCTCCGTGGGCTCGCGGATCAATGAAGCGGAAGAGGGGCGTTCAGGGGAGCCATCGCCGCAGTAGCGCCCGCCAGGAAAACGGCGCCGCGCCCCGGGTCGCCGGTCGCTCGCGTGCCCGGATGGAGGCGAGCGCGTCGGCGATGCCATGAACGACGTGCAGCTCGTTCAACTCGATGTTCGCCTTCGCTGCAGCCGCCCGCCAATTCGCATCGAGACCGCTGAAGAAGCACACACCGCCGAGCATGCGCGCCACCTCGTCTGCTGAAAGCACCGCGGAGGCCCTCGCGGCGTTGGGCTCCCCGAGTTGAGTGAAATCGACGATCGCGTTTTCCGCGCCGGTCTCGAGCATCATGCGGCCGAGCGCATCGACGCACTCGGCCAGAACTTCGGGATCGTGTACCCCCGAAACCAAGAGCGCGACGACGCCCTCCTCGATACGCAGTGGTTTCAGAGGATCGGCCGCGCGTTCTTCTGCTACTTCGGCAACCCGCTCCTCGCGTCCCATGACGAAGCCTTCTACGACTGCAGCGACCGCGCGCCGGGCAAAGGTTTCGCCCCAACGCCCGTCGGATCCGTTCGTAGCGCGAAGCGCGAGCTCCACGACCTGCAACGCCGCGGTAGGCGTGAGGTCGAGCAGGGCCAAGCGCCGGCCGAGCAACGTCAAAACCGTGAAGCACTCGCGAAACGCGAACGAGTCCAAGTCCCACCGCGCCTGATCTGCCTCGGGAAGCTCTTCGAGCAGAGGTAAGACGGGGGCCGTTTCCCGGGCGATTTCCTGCAGGGTGACACGGCCGATCGCTGGTCGTGTTTGCTCGAGAAGAGCCTCGAAACGCTCGATGACGGCAGCTCGCTCGGTCACGATCGGCTGACTCTATCACTCTTTCCGGCTTGCCGAATCGATCGTGATATAAGCTCGGTTTATGAGCGCCACGGTCCTCGTCGTCGATGACGAAAGAAACATCCGCCGAACTTTGCGGATGGTCCTAGAGGGCTCGGGCTTCAATACCCTGGAAGCAGGCTCGGCGGAGCAGTGTCTCGAGACGCTGCGAGAGAACGAGGTCGACCTCGTCATTTTGGACGTTCGTCTTCCCAAGATGAGCGGCATCGAGGCGCTACAGAAGATTCGAAGTGAGCCGGAGACGCGAAAGCTTCCCGTCCTGATGGTATCCGGCCATGCCTCCGTAGCGGAGGCCGTCCAAGCAGTGCAGCTCGGCGCGACGGACTTCTTCGAGAAGCCGCTCGATCGCGATCGAGTGTTGGTCACCGTGCGCAACGCGCTCAAGACTTGGCAGTTGCAGCGCGAGGTGGAGCAGCTTCGTGCGGACGTCGAGCAGCGTTACGAGATGATTGGGGAGAGCTCAGCGATGCGCGACCTCTTTGCGCAGCTCGAGAAGGTCGCACCGACCAGCGGTCGAGTTCTCATCTCAGGCGAGAGCGGAACGGGCAAGGAGCTCGTCGCGCGTGCCATTCATCGCTTGAGCCCACGCGCGGGCAAGCCCTTCGTCAAAGTAAACTGTGCCGCGATTCCCGCAGAGCTGATCGAGAGCGAGCTCTTCGGCTATGAACGAGGCGCATTCACGGGGGCTCAAGGCCGAAAGAAGGGCATGTTCGAGCTGGCGAACGGAGGCACGCTGTTCCTAGACGAGATCGGCGACATGAGCGCCAGCGCCCAAGCCAAGGTGCTGCGCGCACTTCAAAGTGGCGAAATCTCTCGCGTCGGCAGCGAGAAAACGATCGCCGTCGACGTGCGCGTGCTCGCTGCGACCAACAAGGACCTGGAGCTCGAGGTCAAAGAGGGGCGGTTCCGCGAAGATCTTTATTTCCGCCTCAACGTCGTTCCCATCGTCAGCCCGCCGTTGCGCGATCGCAGCGAAGACATTCCACTGCTCGCCAAGGGCTTCCTCCGCGAGTTCTGCGAGGCCAACGGGCTTCGCGAAAAACCCATCGACGAGGACGTTCTCGAGGCGCTCGCAGAACGTCCCTGGCCGGGCAACGTGCGAGAGCTCCGCAACGTCGTGGAGCGCATGGCGATCTTGAGCGGTGATCGGATTACGCTGGACGATCTTCCCGAGGAAGGGGTCTTGAGCGAGGGCCGCCGTGAGTCCGCTCCGCCCTCCACGGTGCCGCCGTCGGCGCTCGGCAAGCCCGGGGAACGCCCGACTTTGCGCGAATATCGAAGTCACGTCGAGAAGGAATACATTCTTCAGACGCTCGATGAGGTCGGTTGGAACATCTCGAGAGCGGCCAACATTCTCGGCGTCGAACGGACCAACTTGCACAAGAAAATGCGCAGTTATGGTATTCGTCGGGAGGAGACATGATCCGTCGATCGATCAGGCTGGTGTGGATGGGTGCAGTCTTGGCGTTTCTGGCCTACGTGCTGTTCTTCGTCCCGTTGGGTGAGCGTTCCGCGTTTCAGCACCTGATGCGCGTCGTCAACACCGACGAAGCGCAGGAGCTCGGCCGTGAGGTAGGCGCGGCGACGGAGCGAATCGCCAAGCAGATCGGCGAGCAAGTTCACGATGCGACGAAGCGCGTGGAAGAAGATGCCGGCGCGTCACAGGTACCGGAGGCGGTGGCCGACCAGCTCCAAGGCATCGTGGGCCATTCCTACGAGCGCGAGCAGCGGATCGAGGGCGCGAGGCAACGCGAATCCGAATGAGCCCGTCACGGCCATTCGAGCTGTAAGCGCTTCATCTTGCGCCACAAGGTGGTGGGGCTCAGCCCGAGCAGCTCCGCTGCCCGCTCCTTGTTGCCGTCTGCTTGTCGCAACGCGCGGATGATGGCGTTTCGCTCGACTTCCTTCACGATGTCGGCCAGGGACTGACTCTCCAGGCGAGGACCTCCGGTGCCGTTCGAGTTGGGCATGATGTCCGAGAGGTGAACTTGACCGTCTTGCGCCAGTGCGACGCCCTGCTCGATGAGATTCTCGAGCTCGCGGATGTTGCCGGGGAAATCATAGGCCATGAGATGGTCCATCACACCCGGACCGAGCTTGGCCTTTCTGGCCATCTTGCGACCGTACTTCTCGAGGAAGCTGTCGACGATGGGCGGAATGTCCGTTTTGCGCTCTCGAAGAGGCGGTAGCTCGAAGCGCGCGACGTTGAGGCGGTAGTAGAGGTCTTCCCGGAATCGCTTGTCTTCGATGAGCTGACGCAAGTTCTGATTGGTGGCGGCGATGATCCGCGCGTCGACGTTGATCGCCTTGTTGTCGCCCAGCCTTCGAATCTCGCCTTCTTGAATGGCCCGAAGGAGCTTTGCTTGGAGCGAGGGAGGCGTTTCAGCGATTTCATCGAAGAAAAACGTGCCGCCATTGGCTTCCTCGAAGAGGCCCTTGCGGGTTTGTACGGCGCCCGTGAAAGCGCCGCGAACGTGTCCGAAAAGCTCGCTTTCGAGCAGCGTCTCGGTCAGCGCTGCGCAATTGATCGAAACGAATGGACGTTCCGCCCGCAAGGAGTTTGCATGAATCGCGCGGGCCACCAGCTCCTTGCCCGTACCGCTCTCGCCGGTGATCAATACGGTCGCATCCGTCGGCGCGATGCGCACGATTCGTCCCAGGACGTCCCGGATTTCGGGGGATTGTCCGATGATGTTCCCGAAGTTGTACTTCTCGCGGAAGTCGCTCGCGATTGCGTGCGGCCCGCCGTCGGGCGATTGCCTGCGCGAGGCCCGGGCCACTTTGACGAGAAGCTCTTCTTCGACGAACGGCTTCTGGACGAAGTCGTGCGCGCCAAACCGCATGGCCTCGACCGCGTCTTCGATCGTTCCGAAGGCAGTCATGACGATGACCTCGGTCTGAGGCGACGTCTCTCTCGTGTGCTGCAGGACATCGAGCCCTCCGATGTCGCCCATGCGCAGGTCGGTGATCACCAGGTCGTAGGCATTGCTCGCGACCATGGTGCACGCGTTCTCCCCATTCGAGGCTTGGTCGACGTCGTAACCCTCGGCTTGCAGCATTTCACACAGCAGGCTTCGCGCACTGTCATGGTCGTCGACGATGAGAATCCTGGCCATCCCCCAAACGGCTCCGTCAGACGAAGACCTTACCGCAATTCCGCCCGCGGCGCTCACCCCGGCTCAGTCGAGAATGCGATGCATGGCGGCGAGCACCTCCCGTCGGAGCTCGGCGGGAAAGATCAGGCGCGGGCGTTCGATGCGCTTGTTTCGCAGTTGCCCCAACAAGAATGATGCGTCGCCCAGGCGCTGCAGTGGCTGATGGCGGAGCACCACCCACAGGCCGTTCGCGCTTCCGTCCACCGGCTCGGCGTACGGCACGTCGTCTGCGACATCGAGCCAAACCGTGAGGTCGGGCCGAATCCCTCGCGCGGAGACGATGTCCTGCGCACGAGCCAGGGCCTCCTGCCAAACCTCGGGACGATGATCCGGTAGTGGGACGGTCTTCGGGAGGGCCCGGCAGCGCAGTCTCTTGCTGAGCTCGGCGAGGGTCGTGTCGCCGCCGTGCTCCCACGCGCTCAGGCACGTGAGCAGCTCCGCATCATCCATGCGCAGATATTCCCCGAGTGACAACGATTCGCCGAGCGCAGCCGCGCGAAACGCAGGCAACAGCGGCTCGGGAGGCGTCCCGTCGAAGATCAGCTCGCTGACCCGCATGAAGATCGCCCTGACCAGTGCTTCAGCCGCGCGTGTGGCCTTGTGGTGATACACCTGCTCGTACATGAAGTGCCGTCCGAGGAAGAAACTCTCGGCCGGAGGCAGGCCCTTGCGTCCCTGTATTGCGAGGACCCAGCGATCGTTCACCGAGGCAAAGGTGAGCGCGCGCAGCAGCCAGTCGAGGTCGTATAGGCCGTACCGCACCCCAGTCATGTGGCTGTCGCGCAACAGATAGTCGGCACGGTCCACGTCCAGCGTTCCACTGACGCTTTGGCTCAAATAGCCGAGCCGATAGCTTCCGTTCAGCAGGCTCGCGACCCGTTCCGACATCCCAGCGGAAATGCCCTCCATGGTGCGGTGGACCTCGGTGGACGGATCGAGAAGGATTTCTTGGGTCCATTGCTCGTGATGCTTTGCATGGGGCAGAACCTCCTCGAACAAGTGCGAAAACGGACCATGACCCAGGTCGTGAAGAAGCGCTGCCGCGAGCCCGTCGGCTTTGGCTTCCTCGTCGAGTCGTTGATCGGGTGGAAGCTCGTGGGCGCACGCGTCGATGCGATCTTGTAGCGCCTGCATGACGTATGCCGTCCCGATCGCGTGTGAGAACCGCGTGTGCTCGGCGCCAGGGAAGACGAGCGATGCGAGTCCGAGCTGACGGACGCGCCGCAAGCGCTGAACCTCGCGCGTATCCAGCAACGACCGTACGACCCGTTCCGCCGTGCCTTCGAAGGCGATCAAACCGTGGACCGGGTCCCTGAGGATCACCCTTTACGCTACCACCCAGGGTTCAGAACGCCAGCGTCCCAAAGCGCCCGTCCCTAGGCACCGCGACGTCATAACCGCGGCGCAGCACGGCAACCGTATCGGGCTGCCATAGCGGCAGCACCGGTAGATCGCGCGCGAGGACCTCCTGGACGCGGCGATAGGCGGCTCGCCTCTCCCCGGTCTCGATTTCGGTTCGTCCGCGCTCGAAGAGCGCGTCGAGCTCTTCGTTCTGGTATCTCCACCGGTTTGCGCCTTCCTGCTGCGGTCCGGGAATCCGCGACGACTCGAAGAACCAGCTGAGGACGTGCGGCTCGATCACTTCCGGCACTTGCAGGAGCGTGATCTCGAATCGTCCCTGGTTCAGATCGGCGATCAGCGTGGCGGCTTCGGAAGGCCGCACGTCGACCTCGATCCCCACGTCCGAGAGCATTGCGGCAATCGCACGCGCGACCGATAGGCGGAAACGATCCGAGGTCGTGCGGAGCACGAGGCTCATGCGAGGCTCGGGTCCGGGCGGGTCGACGAATCCTGCTGCGTCCAACAGGGTGCGCGCTCGGCTCGGGTCGAAAGCAAGCGAAGCGCCTACCTCGGCGTGCGCCCAGTGACCACGTGGGATCCAGCTGTCTGCGACCTGGGCCAAGCCGTCGTATTTCGCACGGACCAGCAGCTCGCGATCGATCGCGTGTCCGATGGCACGCCGAACGCGCACGTCGCGGAGATTGGGCGATCTCGTGTGGAATCCGAGATACACGGTCGATATCCCTTCAGCGCGGCGTGTCTCGAACCGCGGATCATCCCGAAACATCGGCAACAACAGAGGCGGAATCGACGCAATGGCGAGATCGCCATGCCCGGCCAACATGCGCAGGGCCCGCGTGTTGTCGTCGCGGATGACGACCAATCGAAGGCGAGGATGCTTGGGCTTGCCGCGATGCCAGTGGGGATTGGCGCGCAGCTCCAGGATTCCTTGCTCGCGTTTCACCAGGCGGTAGGGACCGGCACCGACGGGAAAGGGATCCTCGGGAGTAGCGATGCGCCGATGAGCATCCTCGCTTCGGACGATCGGCAGCTCCAGATCGCTCAGAAAGGTGGCGTGCGGTTCGTCGAGCAGGAAGCGGATCGTGCGTGGCCCGGTGACTCGCATCTCGGCAATCCGTCGATAGTTGCGCGCGTATCGACTTCCGAGCTTCGGATCGACGATTCCTTCGAACGTCGCGACCACGTCTTCGGTATCCAATGGGCTGCCGTCGCTGAAGCGCAGCCCTTCCCGCAGCTTCACCTCGATCTCGGTCGCGCTCAGCGCGGTGACGGATTCCGCCAGGTCGGGGGTCAGCTCGAGCGTGACGGGGTCGATCGTGACGAGCGAGGCGAAGATCAGTCGTGACACCCGAAGACCGTACGGATCCCCCACGAACCTGGGATCGAGCTGCTCGGCATCCCGAGGAAGCATCACGACCAAAGCATTTGGATCGGTCTGTGGGGACCGACTGCATGCGATGCCGATCACTAGGAGCAAGGCCAACACGCTGCTACGCTGCGCGAGATGGCGCACCGAGCGCTTCTTGGTCTGCTGATCGCCGCCCTTTTGGCGTTCACTCCATCCGTTCTCGCCAAGGGAACCGAGCCGGTTGCCCATACCATTGCGGCCCTGGTGCGTCAGGCCGGCCTCGGCGATGGGATCGGGATTCACGTCGTTCGACTGCACGATGCCGAGGAACTCTACCGCATGCGGCCCGACCGTCCTCGGAATCCTGCATCGAACCAAAAACTTCTGACTTCAGCGGCGGCCCTTCGACGCCTCGGCCCTTCGTTTTCTGCATCGACACGTGTCGAGGGAACCATCGAGGACGGGCGTGTCGCCAAGCTGGTGATTCGCCCGTCCGGCGATCCCAGCCTGGGATACGCAGGCCTCACGGTCTTGGCGGAGAGTATGCGCCTCCGCGGTGTCGACCAGGTCGATCGGGTGGTGATCGACGACACGTACTTCGACGACCAGATCCTGCCGCCGGCATTCGAGCAGCAGCCCCGGGAGGCTGCCGCCTTTCGCGCGGCGATTTCGGCGTTTGCAGTCAACCGCAACAGCTACGTCGTGCACCTCGGGCCCGGTCCGGAGATCGACGGGCCGGCCCGCGTGCGCGTCCTGTCGGAGGACTACGTGCAGATCGACAACCGAACCGTCACCAAGGCGTCCGGGCCGCCGACTCCGAAGATCGACGACGAGGTCACCCCGGAAGGCCGCCTGGCGGTCCTCGTAGAGGGCGGGATCCCGAAGCAAGTGGGCACCTTGTACTATCGCCGCCGCGTGCCGGACCCAAAGGCTTACGCAGCCAGCTTGCTGGTGCGCTCACTCAAGAGAGCCGGGATTCGGGGAGCCCTGCGTGTGGAATACGGAGCGGTCGAAGAGGCGCTGCCGCTCATCGGGCAGATGCCCTCGGCGCCATTGAGCACCCTCCTCTATGCCCTCGGCAAATGGAGTGACAACTTCACCGCCGAGATGTTGCTCAAGATCATGGGGGCACGAGCGGAGCGGCCGGGCAGCTCGGCGCGTGGCGTCGACGTGGTGCTCGCGGAGCTCGAGGAAATGGGCGTGGACACCGAAGGCCTGGTGATGGTCAACGGCTCGGGGCTTTTCGATGGAAACCTGATCTCGCCGCAGCAGATCACCCAAACGCTGGTGGCCGTCTATCGAGATCCGTCCATTTCGGCCGAGTATCTCGCGCACCTCGCGGTCGCGGGCTCCGACGGCACACTACAATCGCGCCTCGAAGACCTTCCCCGCCCACGCATGGTGCGGGCCAAGACCGGGACGCTTCGCGACGTGATCGCGCTCTCGGGCTACGTGCTCGGCGAACCGGACCGCTCGATCGCGTTCAGCTTTTTGGCCAACGGAGTCGCGGGCAAGCACCAGGCCGCAAGAGATCTAGCCGACGACATCGTCCGAGCGCTCGCAGCCTACGCAGTCGAGCCGAGCATCGATGCAGGAGATTGAGGTAAGCAACGGGCTCGGAAAAACTGACGCGATGCTGGCGCGGTGTGGGAGGGTGCGACAGGCTGTGCGCCATGCGCGTGATGTTTCTGCTCTTGCTGGCTCTGTCGGGTTGCGCTCGTCACGCCGAGTCGGCTGTGGAGGTGCAACGTGCGGCACCGACGGCGCCGGTTGCGCCCGTTCATTCGCACGTGGTCACGATGCACGGCGATACGCGTGTCGACGACTATTTCTGGCTCCGCGACAAGGAATCGCCAGCAGTCATGGGCTATTTGCGGGCGGAGAACGATTATGCGGAGATGATCATGAAGCCCACTGTGGGGCTTCAAAGCGCTCTCTATGACGAGATCGTCGGACGCATTCAGGAGACCGATCGAAGCGCGCCGTACCGCAAGGGCGGCTTCGAATACTACCACCGAACCGAGAAAGGCAAGCAGTATCCCATCTACTGTCGCAGTCCTCTCGGCGACCCCGGTCGTGAAGAGGTGCTCCTCGACATGAACGCGCTGGCCGAGGGCCGTCCCTTTCTCGACCTCGGGCTTTTCGAGGTATCGCCGGACGGCCGCTATCTCGCCTATTCCCTCGATGAAACGGGTTTTCGCGACTATACGCTTCGGGTCAAAGACCTGCGCTCGGGGAAGCTGCTCGCCGAGCAGATCGAAAAGGTCAAGTCGCTCGCATGGGCAAGCGACAACCGCACCTTCTTTTACACGGTCGACGACGAAACCAAGCGCCCCCATCGCGTGCTTCGCCACCGCCTCGGCGTGGCAAGCGACGATTCGACATACCGCGAGGATGACGAGCGTTTCATCGTCGTGGTCTGGCGCTCTCGCAGCGGCGAATATTTGTTTCGAGGCGCGTTCAGCCACACGACGAGCGAGGTCGCCTTCTTGCCGGCCGACCGTCCGGAAGGCGCCTGGCGCATCGTGGCGGAGCGGCGTCCCGATCACGAGTACGACGTGGACCACCGAGGTGACGAGCTGTGGATTCGCACCAACGATCGGGGGCGAAACTTCCGCGTGGTCCGAGCCCCGCTCGATGATCCCGGTCCGAGCTCTTGGCAAGAAGTCGTCCCACACCGTGACACCGTCATGATCGAGCACCTCGACGTCTTCGAGGACTTCTACGTCTTGCTCGAGCGGGAGGCCGGCCTCCCCCAGGTTCGCGTTGGAAGCGCGGATGGCTCCGAGGCGCACCGAATCGCAATCGAGGAGCCCGTCTACTCGGTATATCCGGCCGAGAACGAGGAGATGTCCACGAGCGCTTATCGTTTTCGTTACGAGTCGCTGACGACCCCCGAGTCAGTCTACGACTACGAGGTCCAAACGAGGACCAAGCAGTTGGTCAAACGGCTGGAGGTTCTCGGGGGCTACGATCCCGGCGACTATCGGGCGGAGCGGTTGTGGGCGACCGCCGACGACGGCACGAAGATTCCGATATCGCTCGTTCGGAAGGCAGGGGCGCCCAACGACGGCGCGGCGCCGATGCTCTTGGCCGGCTACGGGTCCTACGGGTACGCGTATCCGACGACCTTCTCTCATGCGCGTGTGAGCTTGCTGAATCGTGGGGTGACCTACGCAATCGCCCACGTGCGAGGAGGCGGCGAGCTAGGCAAGGCCTGGCACGACCAAGGCCGGATGGAGCACAAAATGAATACGTTCACGGATTTCATCTCGGTGGCCGAGCACCTGATCGCCAAGGGCTACTCGTCGCCAGACCGCCTCGCCATTCAAGGCGGTAGCGCAGGAGGTCTGCTGATGGGCGCCGTGGTCAATCTTCGGCCCGAGCTGTTCGCGGTCGTCGTTTCACTCGTTCCCTTCGTCGACGTCCTGAACACGATGCTCGACGAAGACCTTCCGCTGACCGTTGGCGAGTACGAGGAGTGGGGAAACCCGAACGACCCGGAAGCCTATTTTCGGATCAGGGAGTATTGCCCGTACACGAACGTGACCAAGCAGCCATACCCCACCATGCTCGTCCGAACCTCGCTCTACGACAGCCAGGTGATGTACTGGGAGCCGGCCAAATACGTGGCCAAGCTGCGTGCTCACAAGACGGACGGCAACCCGCTCCTGTTCAAGATCAACATGGACGCGGGACATGGCGGCGCATCGGGCAGGTACGACTATCTGAGAGAAACAGCGTTCGATTACGCCTTCCTTCTCACGCACCTGCCCTGACGGCGTGCCTCAGCTCACTCTTTGATCTGACGACGAATCTTGCCGAGGGCCTGCTCTTGGAGCTGCCGGATCCGTTCGCGGGACAAGTTGTACTTGTCGCCGATCTCCTTGAGCGTGAGCTCGTCCTCGTCGTCCAGACCGAAGCGCCAACGCAAAATGCGGGCTTCCATCGGAGTCAGGGTGTCGAGCAATCGACGCACCTCGTCGCTCCACTTGCGGGACACGAGCTGCTCGTACGGCGTCGGTACGTTCTCCTCCTCGAGGAAATCGATGAACTTCCGGCCGTCCTCGTCATTGACGGGGCGGTCCAACGAGAACGGAGTCTCGGCCCAGTAGCCTTTGATCTTCTCGAGCTTCTCGGCGGCGATGCCCGTCTCTTTTTCGAGCTCTTCGGGCGTCGGCTCCTTGCCGGTTCGGGTCGCAATGGCCTGCGTTGCGCGCGCCACGCGGTTGTAGGTGTCGAGCATGTGGACCGGGATACGAACCGCGCGGCCCTTGTCGGCCAGCGCGCGGCTGATCGCGTGCCGAATCCACCACGAAGCATACGTGCTGAAGCGGTACCCGCGATTGTGGTCGAAGCGCTCCACGGCTTTCATCAGGCCGATGTTGCCCTCTTGAATGAGGTCGATCAGCGGAAGCCGCCCGCGGTTGTAGCGGCGCGCAATCGAGACCACCAGTCTCAGGTTTGCGGCCACGAAGCGGTTCTTCGCTCTCTGCTGCGATTTCTGCGCCCGGCGCACCTGTTGCAGAAACCGGCGGAAGGTGGGGGTCATCCGGACGTGATCACCCACGATGTCGCGCTCGTCGGCGAAGTCTCCGGCAAGCCGATGTACGGCCCGGTCGGCCTCCTGCACGAACAGCCGGTCGCTGTCGAGCTCGCGCATCTTGGTCGAGAGCTGCAAGGCCAGGTCGTTCCAACGGGTTTCCTGACGCTTCCCTAGCTTGTCCGCCTTTGCGCTCTTACACAGGCGGCGGAGCGCGGCGACCTCGGGGAGCGGCTGATCTTCGACGCGCGCCTCGATGACGGCGGCGACCGTCTCGAAGCACGGGGGGTAGCTGAGCAGGGCTTCCCAGTAGGCGATTTCCAGCCGCTCCACTTCCTTGGCGGCTTCGATCTCCTCTTGCGGGGTGAGGACCCGGTGGCCGATCATTTCGCGGAAGTAGCGGGTGAGGGTCGAGTCCCCAGCGCCTTGACGCTCGAACTCCTTGAGGGCCTTCTCGCTCTCGACGCGGGCCTTCTCCAACTGCTCTTTGCTGGGCTCGTATGTCTCCGCTGCTGCGGCGCCCGCGTTGGCCACTTCGCGAACCTCGGATTGCACCTCAGGCTCCGCTTGCTTGGATGCCTTGGCCCGCACTTGGCTCTTTTTCGTGGACTGCTTTGTCGCTGCCTGTCGTCCCATTTTCCCTCTCGCCTTCCGGTGGCGCCCTGAACTGTGTGGCACCCCGTTTTACTGGCTCAACACCGGTGGCTCCTCGATCCTTCCATGAAGCGTCGGACCACCCGTTCGACCTAGATTCCAATGCATGCACCGTGCCGGAAAGCACCGTTGAGAGGAACATAAGTCGGCTGGCTGGCTTTGTCGTCGGAGCAACCGGGAGTATATGGGCCGTTCGCACGGCTTGAGAAGGGGTGTTACTCGTGTTTCTCGGCCTGAATTCCAGTAGCAGACACTCTGATGCGTCATAGTTGTAATTTCTAAGGATTTCTCGGACATGATGGAGAAATTCCGAGATCCTCCGAGAGCTCGCCGGGGCCGATGCTCCGCCCCCTTCGCGACATTCGTGGGTCGTAAGTGGCTAGCTGATTAGCCACTATGCCCTCGAAGGTGGCTAGCCCACCAGCCACCCTCGGTGCCTTGGCCGGACGAGGGCATCCGGTCGACACGAGCGCCGCCACTCCGGCCTGGATTTGCTCCCACCCGTGGGCCCCGTGCTAGAGGTAGCGAGGGGGCGCGGATCGGGTGGGAATGAAGGGTGAGCACGTCACTGCACTAGCGGTTCTGCTGCTCTCGACCGCTTTGGCCGCGCCCGCGGCGGCTGTACCAGAACGCAGCGAGATCCAATCTGCCATTCGCGCTCTCGAGGGCGACCACGACCAAGCCGCTGCGGCGGCCCACATCCTTCGGGCCGGTGGACGCTCCGCTGCCGAAGCTATCTTCGGTGCGTGGCCGTCGCTCTCCCTCTTGGCAAAGAAGCGGGCCATCGAGCCGCTCGCGGGTCTAGCGGTGACGCACGACTCCGCGGTCGAGGCACTGGTGGTCGCGGCCCGATCCGACGACGATACGTTGCAGACGCGCAGTCTCGCCGCTCTTCAACGAGCGACGCCGCGAGGCCGTCAGGGGCTGGCTGCGCTTTTGACGGATGCCAACGTCGGCGATCGCGCGGCGATCTCGTTGGCCCGGACGGACCCGAGCTTTGCACTCGGCGCGCTGCTCACGGCCATCGCAAGCGAGGGCGGAGCCGACCGCGCCGGCCTTCGGCAGGCCTTGGCCGTGGCTTCCGAGCGCGGGGGAGATACACCGGGAGCGCTCCACTCGTGGCTGCGAGACGAGCCGGGGGCCGACGCCGTGGCAAGCGCAGCGTTGGGGCTCAGCACTCTCGACGCGGAGCGCGCAGAGGTCGCGAAGCTCGTCGAGCACGCCATTGCGCATGCTCGAAGCTTCGCCGCCCGCTGGAGGCTCGCGCGGAGCGCCGGGCCGGCCGGTCCGAGCGAACGCATCGACTCCTGGCTCGATGCACAGCGGCGCGACCGCGAGGAATGGATGCTTCGAGACGCAGCGCTCGAAGCGCTTGCCATGCGTGGACGGCGTGAGCAGGCGCGAAGCTCGCTCGGAGATCCATATCCCAGGGTGCGTGCACGCGCAGCGGCGGTTCTCGCCGGGGACGGCGCCACGATGGTCGAGCGCGCAACACTCGCGCGCCGCGATGCCTGGCCGATGGTGCGGGCGGCCGCGGTGACCAGCCTGCGGCGCGAGGGTGAAGCGGCGCCAGTGGTGGTGGCTTCGGTCGACGACTCGATGTCCGTCGTGCGCACCGCCGCCATCGAAGCGCTTGCCACCGCACCCCACGAGGAGGGCTGGGATCGGATCCACCGACGGCTCAGAGACCGGAAGGAATGGCCGAGCGTCACGGCCGCCGCAATCGACTACGCGGCGGCGCACTGCCGGACCGATGCGGTCGATGCACTGCTCGGGGTCGTGCTGCGAGCCGCGCCGAGCAATGCGCGGACCGAGGATCTCAACAACGCGGCACGCGCCATCGAGGCCCTCAGAATTCTCGGAACCCCCGAGTCCCGGGCTGCGGTAGACCAGCTTCGCCGAACGGACGACGTTCCGCCCACGCTGAAAATGGCCCTGCAGCACCCCCTGCCTGAGGACGGCCGCTGCGCCTCTGCGGGCCGCTAGATTGTCGGTCGCGAATCCTACGTGTTACGTTGTTTTGAATAGGGGGGAACATGGGAGCTCGTCTCATTGCCTTGATCTTGGGTGGAGCGCTGTGCGGCGCCGGGTGTGAGCAAGTCACGTCTGCTTCGGAGGCCGAGGTCGAACAATTGCCTGAAATCGTGCCGGACCTCCCCGAGGTTCCAACGCTGCCGCCACCGCCGTTTCCAACGACGTACGAGGATGACTCGTACAGCATCTACGGCTTGCGGAGCCGACTCACGAAAGTGCTCGACACCGATCTGAGCGTCACCGGATACATCGTGGAGATCTACGAGCCGCCGCCGTGCGAGAAGCGAAAGAAAGAAGAATGTCCCAAGGCCGCCATGCCGCACATGTTCATCGCCGATACGGCCGACCAGACCGAACGCGCCGAACAGCTGATCGTGGTCGGGTATGCGGACAACCAGGAGCAGCTCGAGCGCGCCCGGCGCGGCCGGAAGACCACGACCATCTCGGGTGACGTGCTGGTTCCGAAGGACCTGAAGGTCGGCCACAAGATTCGGGCGAAGGGTTATTTCACGCTCATCTCGTCAGGCGGCTTCAACACCAGCAATGGATTGCTGGAGTACGATTCGCACGAAACCTTGGCGCAGGCCGAGTGAGTCAGGGAGCGACCGCGTCGGCGTCGGGCCCCGCATCATCGGTCTGCTCCGGCAGCAATGGCGCGCCCGCATCGGCCGGCAGCTCGAAGGATTCCGCGGTCCAGCCGAATAACTCGACGACGTCTTTACCGACGACGCTCACCGCATCGTCACCGGCAATGCGCACGTAGCCGCCGCCATCTACCGGCTTGCCAGAGCCTAAGATCACCGTGACTTTCGCACGGCCCATTTCGAAGGTGACTTCCGCCTCGGGCTTGTCGATGCCGAAGACGCGTAGATCCTCCGCGTTTGGGCTCTGGAGGGTACGCACGGGAATGGAGTACTCCCAGCTACGCAGATAGTCCTCGGCTGCTTCGGAGTCCGCAGGAGCCTCTACGGGCTGTTCGAGTGTCCACGTCTCATCGAACCCCTCACCTTCGCGCCGCAGGACGATTCGCGCGTCTCCAGAGGCGATTCGGACGCGGGTGATCCTGTCGCGAACGAGCGGTTCGACCAGCAAACCGGAACGCGCCTCGACCTCGGTCCGGCCGGGCCCGTCACGCTCGAACAAGAGAACGTAGGCCAGCAATGCGGCGACCAGCACCAACAACGCCAGCGGAGCTCGCATGCTCATGATCGCCTCGACCACCAAACGCCAAAGCCGGCGATGAAGGCTGCGAGGGGCAAGAGCACCACCACTCGGAAGAGCAGATTTTGCAGGTCGGCGTCGCTCATGATGACCGCCCTCGCATTGGTCTTGCGCGGCGCGATGTTGATCAAGGCCTCTCGCTGCGTCAGCCAGCCGGCAGCCGAGGACAGAAAATCGATGTTGGAGAGCTGCGGATTGTCGAGCAGCTCGCCGCTCATCCAGTCGCTGTCCCCCACCACCAGCAAACGTCCTGGCGTCGGACCTTCCGGCTCGATGGGCTTCAGATCGTCGCCCAGGGGCGGCACGTACTCCCAAGCCACGGCCAACGGAACAGCGCCTGCCGAGGCAGGTGTCTGCTTCGATCCAGGTTCGAGGATGCGCCGAAGGTTCGATTCGGCCACTGCATCGTCGCTCGCGCGAAAGAGGACCTCGGTGTCGCTTTCGTCGGCCACGTCCACGGAGCGGGCGACTGCCACGAGGATGCCGCCTCCTCGTTTTTCGATGGTTTCTACGAGCCGATGTGTGCCGAAGCGCGTGACGAGGAATAGGTCGCCGGGGTTTCCGGGGAGCTGTTGAGCGGGATCGTTCTCGATCACCAGGTCTCGCCCGAGCAAGATTCCCCGCTCTTCGAGTGAGCCCTCGAAGCCGGTGGCAACGAGAGCTTCCTTCCTGAGCACTGGGTCGAAGGCCAACAGGACGTTGCCCCCGGATGCGAGGTAACGGTCTACGATTTCGACCTCTTCGGCAGAGAACACGCGTTCGGGGCTGACGACGAACAGCGCGTCACATCCCTCGGGCACGTCGTCTCGGCGAATTTCGAACGGCTCGACCTGAATCTTTTCCCACTCGAGCTCCCGGGCTACCGGGTCGAAGCTACGTTCGCCGTAGGCCCCGATCTCCCACTCGCCATGTCCGGCGGCGAGACAAATCTTGGTCGGGTCGCCCGTGGTCACTTCTAGAATGGCGCCGGTCAGAGCACGCTCGGACTGCAGGTCGAGCTTGTGTCCGTCGGCGTCGTCGAAAGTATCGAAATCCTCGACGATGAGCTGGTGGCGTTCGACCTTCCATTTGCGCTCGCCGCTCGTCACCACCACTGGCACCTGCGAAAGCGTGACCTCGCCCGCGAGCCAGCTGTCGATACCGAACTTGTCGGCCAAGGCTTGGTAGCGCGCCCGATCCCGATCGGGATCGACCCACTCCACCGAAATCCGGTCCGTGACCGCTTTGTACTCCTCGAGAAGCGTCTCGATGTCGGCGAAATCCTGTTCGTCACGGCCGAGGAACACGTAGATCTGAACGTCCTGGTCGAGCTCGCGAAGCACCTGCTGGCTCCGTTCGGACAAGGTGAACAGCCCTTCGGAGGTCCAGTCCCAACGCACGTAGTGACGCGACGAGACGTAGTTGACCAAGACCACGGCGATCAGACCGAGGATCGCGGTGAGGGCGAAGCTGATGCGGGTTCGACGTTGCGCGTTCACGCATGCCTCCGAGCCTTGAGGGCTCCGATGCTGAGGCCGACCGCGAGCACGGTCACCGAGGCGTCGAACACCAGATAGCGCGTATCGATCACACCCTTCGAGAAGCTCTGCATGTGGCTCCACATGCTGATGTAGGCGCAGACCTCACGCATCGCCCCATCGAAAACGAACTCGCCGATGCCCAGTGTGAAGAGAACGCCCAGCGCGACGAATGACAGGACCGCTGCGATGATCTGGTTGGGTGCAAGGGCGCTCATCAGAAGCCCTACGGCCATGAAGTAAGCCCCCAGGGAGAAGATTCCGAAATAGCTCGCCGCCGTGGCGCCCCAATCGACGCTTCCGTGTTGGCTCATGATCCAGGCATAGATGAGGGTCGGAGCCCACAAGACGCACCACATGACGATGGCGGCGCCGTACTTGCCCAATACCACCGAGGCTTCCGATACGGGGGCCGTCATCAGCGTCTCGATGGTGCCGGATTGCTTTTCGGCCGCGAGCAGCCGCATGGTCAACACGGGAACGAAGACCAAGAGCGGGATGAAGAACAACGAGCTGCCGCCGAAAAAAGCCGAAAGTGGCGTGGCCGCTCCGGATGCTACGGCATTGCGGGCGTAGAACTCGGTCAATACCCAGAATACGACCCCGTTCCACGTCAACCAAGAGGTCAGCACGACGTATGCCAATGGCGACACGAAGAACGAAGCGAGCTCGCGCCGCATGATGACCCAGGCGCTCTTCATCGTGCGGGCTCCGTCGAGGTCGAGGTGGTCAAGCTCGCGAACACGTCTTCGAGGCTCGTTTCCGTGTCTTCGGACTCGAGGTCGGCAACTTTCTGACCAGCGTGGATGATGATCACGCGATCGCACACGGCCGCGACTTCCGAAAGAATGTGGGTCGACAGCAAAACCGTCTTGTCGCGGCGAAAGCTGCGCACGAGCTCGCGAAACTGTCTGACCTGGTTCGGGTCGAGCCCGGACGTCGGCTCGTCCAGAATCAAAATGGGCGGATCGGCGATGAGCGCTTCGGCCAGACCGACTCGCTGTCGATAGCCCTTGGAGAGCTGTCCGATGATTCGGCGGCGCGCATCGGCGACCCCGGCCCGTTCGAGAGATCGATCGACGGCGTCTGAAACCGCGGCGACTCCCTTGAGCGCTGCCCGATGCCGCAGGTACTCGTAGACGCGCATCTCGCGGTACAGAGGGACGCCTTCAGGCATGTAGCCGAGCCGCTCTCGCGCTCCTATGGGATCCTGCAGCGCATCGATGCCGTCGATGCGAATGGCTCCCGAGCTCGGCGCGAGATAACCGGTCAGCATGCGCAGGGTCGTCGTCTTGCCGGCGCCGTTCGGGCCGAGGAAACCCACGATCTCGCCGCTTGCGACCCGGAACGACACGTCGCGGACCGCCCACCTGTTGCCGTATCGTCTGCTTAGCGACTCGACTTCGATCACGAAATGCCCGTCCGGCCGACCGAGGTAGTCGATGCGATCGGGAGTTGCAACTGGAGACCTGTGCAGGTCCTGCCGCTTTCTCGCCTCCCGCCGGGCGCCTTCCTTACGATCTCCCGGTTCACATGCCCTCCATTCCCTGGAACGTTCGGTTGACCTGCTGCGCGATTTCGATCGTCGCCGGCGGCTCCTTCGTCGGCGCTTCGGAGATCAGCATCCGGCCGGAAGCGATCGCGGCGGCAGCCGTTCCGGACGCAACGGTGCCGATCCCCGAGCCCGGATACGCGGAGCCCATGCACGCCGAGCCGGGGCCGGAGACGATTCGTCGGGTCGGAGTCGTGAGAAACCCGGACCCCACGGGCGAACGCTTTCCGAGCGGTCTCACCCTCTCGGGAGGGAGCAAGCACCGCACCATCCTATTCACGTTCGATGATGGTCCCTCGCGGCGCACGACCCCCCTGCTCCTCGACATCTTGGACGAGCTCGGCATCAAGGCGGTTTTCTTCGTCACGAGCGAGAGCTTTGGCGATGGCAATCCATGGGAGCGGGCCCACGCGGGGATCGTCCGGGATATCGTCCGCCGAGGTCATACGATCGGGAATCATACGGAAACCCACCGCCAGCTTCCTCTGCTGCCGGATGCCGAGATCGAGGCGGAGCTGGCCCTGAGCGAACGAAAGATCGCGGGCGCGGTCGGCCGAGTGCCCAGGTTGATTCGGCCTCCGGGGGGCGCACTTTCCAAGCGGGTCGAGGGGCTGCTTGGCGCGCGCGGTTACACGAGCGTGATGTGGGCCCTCTACCCTGGCGATCTGGAGGTTCACACGCCCGAGGAGGTGGTTCGCACCTTCTTTCGGGTCCTCGAGCGACGAGAGCGTGACACGGGAGAGCGGGGAGGCATCGTCCTGATGCACGACACCAAGGAGCACAGTCTGCGGGCGGTTCCCCATCTGGTCGAGGCCCTCCAAAAGCGCAATTGCGCGCTGTTGCACGAGGGTGACGAGCTCTACGACATCGTCGATGATCTGGGCTACTTCATACCCGGCTACGAGCCGGACGAGCCATTCGAGGAGCGGCAGACCCGGCTTCGACGCGAAACCCAGCAGCGCTGTGATGCCTTGGCGCTGCGCTGACTAGCGCCGCCGCGCCAGAATCCGCCAGATCGGAAGACCGTCCTCGATGGCTCGCTTCTCTCGATTCGAGCGTGCGCCGAAGGGATTCTCGTCGACGTAGCCGCTTTCCGATGCCAGCGTGAATTCCGGCCTCTCGCGAAGCTGCGCGACATATTCCTCGGCCCGCTGCTGCACGTCGGTTTGAATGAATAGCTCCCCCCCGGGCTTCATCAGCCGAGCGAGCTCGGTGAGCAGGGCCTGGCCGAGGACGCGACGCTTGCCGTGCCGCTTCTTCCACCAAGGGTCCGGAAAATGAAGCGCTACCCGCTGCACCGATCCGCTGGGCTCCGCCCTCTTCAAGATTTCGCGGGCATCTCCTTGCATTACCGTCACATTCGCCAGGCCGCGCCGTCGGAGCCGCTGGTCGACCTTGTAGGCGAGCTTGACCTTGAGCTCGATCCCGATGATGCGGCTCTCGGGTGAGACCTCGGCCCGCTCGAAAAGCGACAAACCCCGCCCAAAACCGATGTCGAGCTCGATCGGGCCCGAGTCTTGCACCATGGCCTCGAGCGAAAACCGTCCCTCGGGCGCGCTCGGCGCATGCTCGCGGTACAGCCGCCGTAGGTCCGAATCCGACACTCGCGCTGCCTACCGGGGCCGGCACCACGGGTCAAACCGGATACGCTCCTTCTTGACCTCAAAGGTGCCTATCGCGTATGCCAGCGAGCATACATCTACGTGAATGGGGCTTGATGTCGATGAGGATTCTAGTCGTCGAAGACAGCGTCAGCATGCGCCGAGTCATGGAAATGACTTTCGCAGGCGAGGACGCGGAGCTGCTTGCCGTCGAAAGCGGTGAGCTTGCATTGGAGCGAGGCCGTGACTTCGGTCCGGACGTGGCGTTCATCGACGCTTCGCTTCCGGGGATCGACGGTTACGAGGTCACACGGGCGATCAAGTCCGATCCTCAGTTGGCCGGCACCGCCGTAATTCTGATGGCGAGCCAGCATCGTCCGCTGGACGCCGCGCGCGCTTCCGAGGTGGGGGCGGACGACCACATTCTGAAGCCTTTCGATACCCAAGAAGCGATCGAGAAGGCCACGAGCTTGGCCGGCGGAGCCGAGACGTTTTACGAGGCCCCTTCGATCCCCCTCGCCCGCCCCGCGACGACGCCTCCGAGGCCGGTCACCCAGCCGTCGCATCGCCCGACGCCACCCCCATTGCCCATCGGCGGGCCCACGTCGCGCCCCATGTCGCCGACCCCGATGACTCGCACTCCGTTGACCGGGGCGCAGGTCTCGGTTGCGCCGGTCGCAGCATCTTCATCGCATCCCTCGGAGCGAGTTGCGGCTCCCGTTTCATCTCGTCCCGTGCCGGCTGCCGCGGCGAGCGCGGCCCACGAGGCGATTTCAGAGTCCGTGGTCGAGAGGCTGCAAATGCTCGGGCTCACGCCCGATCAAGTCGAGGGTGTGCTCAAGCTTTCGGCGGAGGTCGTCGAGCGTGTCGTATGGGAGGTCGTGCCCGAGCTCGCCGAGGCCATGATTCGCGAGGAGCTGCATCGTCTCGTCGGCGACTGAGACTTGACTGGCCAGCGATTTCACCGCACACGGTCGGTCGGATGACCGCTCATTCCGACGAGATGCCCAAGCAATACTCGCCGACCGAGAGCGAGACGCGCTGGTACGAGTTCTGGGAGAGGTCCGGGTTCTTCGCGGCTTCCGAGGATCCCGACGATCTTCGACCGACTTACACGTTGGCGATTCCGCCGCCCAACGTCACGGGCTCGCTGCACATGGGTCACGCGTGCCGGACGACGTTCGAGGACGTGCTTTGCCGTCACAAACGCATGCTGGGCTACAACACGCTGTGGGTTCCCGGTATCGATCATGCGGGCATCGCCACGCAGGTCGTGGTGGAGCGGCAGCTCAAGAACGAGGGCTTGACCCGTCATGACCTCGGCCGCGAGAAGTTCATCGAGCGCGTCTGGCAGTGGAAAGAGCAGTCGGGCGGACGGATCCTGCAACAGCTTCGCAAGATGGGCGCGTCCTGCGATTGGAGTCGGACCAAGTTCACGATGGATCCGGACATGGTGCGCGCCGTTCGCGAAGCATTCGTACGGTTGTACGAGCAAGGGCTGATCTACCGGGACACCCGCCTGGTGAACTGGGACGTCGAATCGCAAACCGTCCTGTCCGACCTCGAAGTGGAGCAAGAGGAGAACGTCGAGGGCGCGATGTTCGACTTCGCGTATCCGCTGGCAGACGGCGACGGCGAAGTCGTCGTCTCGACGACCCGCCCAGAGACGATGCTCGGCGACACTGCCGTGGCCATCCACCCGGAGGATCCCCGGTATCGACATCTTCACGGCAAGTACGTCCGGCATCCCTTCGTCGATCGGCTCATCCCGGTGATCCTCGATGGCGAGCTGGTGGACCCCGAGCTCGGAACTGGCGTGGTGAAGGTGACGCCGGCGCACGACCCAAACGACTTCGCCACCGGAAAGCGGCACGGCCTCGAGGAGATCAACATCCTGAATCTCGACGGCACGCTCAACGAAAATGCAGGACGCTTTCAGGGCCTCGATCGCTTCGAAGCGCGCAAGGCCGTCGAGATCGAGCTTGCCAATCGTGGATTGGCGCGCGGGCGCAAGAAACACATGATGACGCTCCCCCGGTCTCAGCGCTCGGGGACGATCGTCGAGCCGATGATCTCGACCCAATGGTTCGTGAAGATGAAGCCCATGGCAGCCCCTGCCATCGAGGCGGTCGAAAACGGCACCATTCAAATCCTCCCGAGCGAATGGACGAAGACCTACTTTCATTGGCTGCGAAACATCCAGGACTGGTGTATTTCCCGCCAACTCTGGTGGGGACACCCCATTCCCGCATGGTATTGTGACGACTGCGATCACGTGACCGTGTCGCGAGACGACCCCACGACTTGCGGTGGTTGCGGTGGCGCTGCGATTCATCAAGACGAAGACGTTCTCGACACCTGGTTCAGCTCCGGGCTTTGGCCGTTTTCCACGTTAGGTTGGCCCGAACGCACGCCAGCGTTGGAGCGTTTCTATCCGACCCAAGACATGGAGACGGGATACGACATCCTGTTCTTCTGGGTCGCCCGCATGATCATGATGGGGCTGCACTTCATGGGAGAGGTGCCCTTCACCCGGGTTCTGTTGGCTGGTTTGGTGACTGACGAGCGCGGCGAGAAGATGAGCAAGGTGAAGGGCAACGTGATCGACCCGCTCGACGTGATTTCGGGTGCGACGATCGAGCAGCTAGTCGAAAAGGCGGAAAAAGCAGGCGCAAAGAAGGCTGGCATCAAGTATTTGAAGGCGACTTATCCAGAAGGCTTCGCGGCCTACGGTGCCGATGCGTTGCGCATGACCCTGCTGAGCTACTCGCCACAGTCGCGGCGCATCGCGCTTTCAATCAAGCGCATCGAAGGCTATCGCAACTTCGCCAACAAGCTGTGGAACGCCTCGCGCTATGCACTGATGCGGCTGAGTGACTCGGGCACGGTGGCGGCGCAGAAGCGGCCGCAGCCCAAGGCTCTGGCCAACCGTTGGATCCTCTCCCGCTTGTATCATGCGCTCGACGTCGCGTCGGCGGGTCTCGATGCCTATCGCCTCGATGAAGCATCGGGAGCGCTCTATCACTTCGTGTGGGACGAGCTCTGCGACTGGTATCTCGAGGTGAGCAAGCCGGCGCTCGACAGCGGCAATGATGCGTTGGTCGAGGAGACACAGGCAACCTTGGCGCATGCGCTCGAGACCGTTCTCCGTGCGCTTCATCCGATGATGCCACACATCACCGAAGAAATTTGGCAGCGGGTCCCCAAGTGGGCCGGCGCGCCATCTAGCATCATGATCAGCCGATTTCCTTCGGCACTGGTCGATGCCAAGATCGATCGAGGGGCGGAGCAGGACTTCGAGGTGTTGAAGGCTTTCGTGGGCAGCGTCAGAACGATACGCGCCGAGCACGACGTTCCCAAGAGCCAGGCGATGAGAATTCACTGGCACACCGACGATGCCAAGAAACGAGACGTGCTCGAGGCCGAGCGCCTGACCATCGAGAGCCTCGCCCGATGTGAAATGTGCTTCGAGGCGGATCCAGCCAAGCTCGATGACCCAGCGGCGCATTTCGACGACGCTGCCGTGTTCGTGAATCCGGGGGTGCGGGCGGCAGTTCCGGGCGTCATCGACACCGACAAGGAACGCGACCGCTTGCAACGCGACCTCAAAAAGATCGAGAAGGAGCTCGTCGCCGTCGAGAAGAAGCTCTCCAATCCGAGCTTTCTCGAGCGCGCCCCACGAGAGGTCGTCGAAAAGTCCAGGCGCGATGCCTCCGAGCTCCGGGAGAAACGCGAACGATTGGAAGCAGCACTGAGCAGTCTTTGAGAGCGAGCACTTGGACCCGATGCCATCCGACTCCGACACCACCCCGATCCGCAAGCCGCTTTGCGTAGATCTGGATGGCACGCTCGTGGCGACCGATACGATCGCGGAGAGCCTGTTGTATGTGATGAAGACGGCGCCCTGGAGGCTCTTTGGGCTCGCCGCCGCCATGGCCTCTGGCGGCCGTCCGAAGCTCAAGCGAGAGCTTTCGAAGGTGGCGCCGGTCGAGCCGGCGACCTTGCCCTTCCGCGAGGAAGTGCTTCGCGAGATGCAGGAGGCGCGCGACGAAGGCCGCAAGGTGCTTCTCGTGACAGCCTCGGACCAGACCACGGCGGACGCAGTCGCCGGGTACGTGGGGCTCTTCGACGAGGCGATCGGTAGCGATGGCGTGCACAACCTGAAGGCCGCGAGCAAGGCCGAGTTTCTCGTCTCGCGCTTCGGATCCGAAGGCTTTCAATACATCGGAGACGCCTTGGCCGACCTTCCCGTCTGGAAGGCGGCAAACGAGGCAATCATGGTCGCGCCGAGCGCAGCAACTCGCAAGAGTGCGGAGCACTTGGTTCCCAACGTGACCATTTTGGCCGAGCGCCCAAGCAAAGTGCGAGCGGCACTCAAAGAGCTGCGGCCCCATCAATGGGCGAAGAACGTGCTGCTGTTCGTCCCCCTGTACTTCTCGCATCAGTACACCGATTTGAGCTTGGTGTTTGCAGCGGTGATGGCATTCATCGCGTTCAGCTTCTGTGCATCGTCGATTTACGTTCTGAACGATCTGGTCGACCTTCCATCGGATCGCCAACACCGCAGCAAACGAAAGCGCCCCCTGGCTGCCGGGACGCTTTCGATCCCAGAGGGGATCGTGCTCTTTGCGCTCTCCTTGGGCTTGGCCGTGGGGATCGCCGTTGCGTTCGTGAACCCCGAATTCGTCATGGTTCTCTTCGGCTACGTCGCGCTCACCACTGCTTACAGCTTCAGCTTGAAGCAGCGGATGATCGTGGACGTTCTCACGTTGGCTTCGCTGTTCACCTATCGCGTCCTCGCTGGTGGCGTCGCCGTCGACGTGGAGCTTTCGCCTTGGCTGCTGGCATTTTCGATCTTCTTCTTCACGAGCTTGGCCTTCGTGAAACGGTATTCGGAGCTCATCCAGCTCAAGGGCGATCCCATGGAGTCCCTGCGCGGACGGAACTACGTGCCAGCAGACGTTCCGATCATCACCTCGGCCGGTCCCGCCGCGGGCTTGCTCGCCGTCCTCGTGTTTGCGCTCTACATCAACAGCCCCGCCACGATGATCTACTACTCGAGCCCCAAGGCGCTCTGGGGCATCTGCCTGGTGCTGGTGTACTGGCTGATGCGGATTTGGTTTCTCGCCGCACGTGATCAGATGCACGACGATCCGGTGCTCTTCGCCCTGAAGGATCGGGGCAGCCTGGTCGCGGGCTCGCTGGTCGTCGCCTGCTTGCTTTTGGCTCGCTACGTCTGACTCAGAAGAGGTCGAGCTGGCCGGGTTGAACGACGCCTTCGTGAATGCGCACGCCTTCGAGCTCGAGCAGTAGCTGCTTGCGTTCGATCCCCCCGCCGTAACCTCCCAGGTGATGGCCGGCTTCGACCACCCGGTGGCACGGAACGATGATCGGAACGGGATTCACGTGGTTCGCTTGCCCGACTGCTCGCATGGCGCGCGGCGAGGAGATGCGCTGCGCAATCCCGCCGTACGTCCGCACCTGGCCCCACGGAATCTCGCGCAGCGCGGCCCAGACCCGCAGCTGGAAGTCGGTGCCACGAAGGTCGAGAGGAACGTCGGCAAAATCTTCCCTGCCGCCCTCGAAGTAGCGTTCGAGAGGCTCGACGAAGTCCTCTGGAACTGCCGCTTCGGCGGCGCCGACGTCGTTCAAGCGCTCGAAGGAAAGGCGCAACAATCCGTTTTCGGTCCAGGCGAGCCACAAGGTGCCGAGGTCGCTCGCTTCGAAGGTGCCCCAACCTAGGACCGTGGCTTGGTTGCGCTCTTCGGCGATGGTACCTTCCGCCGTCATGGCTCGTTCCCTTCCCGCATGCCTGCTGCTCATTTCAATTGCATGCGGACCGAGCCTTAAACAAGCGCAAAGAAGCGAGGAGCACTATCAACGGTGCTTCAGCGGGGACTACGACCCGGCGGTGACACCCGCGCAGCGAAGCGCCTGTTGGAGCCGATGGCTGGCTCAGGACGCCGATGATCAGCCGCCCGAGCGCGTCGTTTACGCCCAAAAGCGCCTAGAGCAGCTCGCACTCGACGGATCGACGCTTCCCCTGCCAGATCCGGTCCCCGAGCCCGTGCCGACGCGCGAGCACGAATACCCACGGCCGCCGCCGGCCGTGTACCACACGTCATCATGCGATCCGTTGTGCAACGGCCGTTGGAGGGCCTGCACCAATCGCTGCGAAATCAAAGACAAGAGCTGCGCTGCAGCCTGCGAAAGTGAGTATCGCGTGTGCCTGGGGGGGTGCCCCTGAGTCGGCTCGGCATCGCCGCGCTGACGGCGGTCACGCTCGTCGCTTTCGCGGCGAATTCCTTGCTTTGCCGGATGGCCTTGGCTCCGGCGCTCATCGACCCGGTGGCGTTCACCGTCATTCGTCTAGCGAGCGGCGTCGCCATTCTGGTTCCGTTGTCCGTCCTGCTCGCCAAGCCGGATCCCGACGAGCCTCCTGCAGGATCCTGGAGATCGAGTGTGGCGCTGTTCGTATACGCCATGGCGTTCTCGTTGGCGTACGTCTCGCTCGAGACGGGGACCGGCGCGCTCATCTTGTTTGGCGCCGTGCAGCTCACGATGATCGGGGTGGGCTTGTGGAAAGGCGAACGGCCGAAGCTTCAGGAGTGGCTCGGCCTGGTCGTCGCGATGGCTGGGCTGGTTTATCTCGTGTTTCCCGGGATTGCGGCCCCGGACCCACTTGGCGCGTCGCTGATGATCGCTTCGGGCGTGGCGTGGGGCGTCTATTCGCTCCGAGGAAAGCAGAGCCGGGCGCCGGTCGCGGCCACGGCGGGAAATTTCGTGCGCACCCTGCCCTTTGCCCTCGGTGGGCTCCTGATCTCGTGGCCCACCTTGCGGACGACGCCGCGAGGCGTGCTCTTGGCGGTCATTTCGGGAGCGATCACGTCGGGACTGGGGTACGTGATCTGGTATTTCGCCCTCCGCGGCCTCACCGCGACCCGCGCAGCCATCGTTCAGCTAGCCGTGCCGCTCATCGCGGCTGCTGGTGGCATCGTGGCGCTGTCCGAGGAGCCCACGGCGCGCCTCGCCGTGGCTTCCCTTCTGATTCTCGGCGGCGTGGCCGCCGCGATTCTGGCGAGGGATCGCCCGGGCGACCTCCGCACTTGCGAGGAACCGACCTCGCGGTGACTATGGCGCAGGAGCTGTGAATCATGAGCGCGAGCAACGAGTCAACCTGGCCGCGGGGTGCACCCACCGTGGGGCAACGAGCGGAGCGGACCCGCAAGGTGTCGAAGCGCGACATCGAGCTGTTCACCGAAATCTCCGGTGACCGCAACCCATTGCACTACGACGAGGCTGCGGCGAAGCAGTCGCGGTTCGGTGAAATCGTCGTCCAAGGAGGCATCACCAGCGCGATTCTGAACGCGGTCGTGGCGGAAGATCTCCCGGGGCCGGGCACCGTATTTCTTCACGTGAGTTGGAGCTTCAAGGCACCGGTTCGTCCGGGCGACGAGATCACGGGCAAAGTCGAGGTGCTGGAGGTCAGATTGGACAAACCGATTACCAAGCTGAAAACGGAAGTCGTCCGAGGAGACGGCACGGTCGTGCTCGAAGGAGACGCCCTGTGCTACACGATGCCGATCGGCGGGTGAACCAAGCCGGCACGAGCATCACTGCGACCGCACGTTCCTTGCGCTAACGTGACCCTCATGCGTGACGCCTCGTTTCAGGAGCCGGGAATGCTCGACGAGCGCATCGCTCGCTTCGTTCCTCCCGGCGTCGATCCAGCCACTCTCCCCCGCTCCTTCGCGTTGATCGAGCCGCTCGTTGCACGGGCCCCCATTCCACCCGAGTGGCAGGTCGTCCCCGTTTTCCGGGGCGGTCCGGATGTCTGCACGGCCACGATCTCCGTCGATGAGGGCACGAGCTTCTATGGCACCGGCGAGGTGGCTGGACCGCTCTTGCGCAACGGGTTCGTCACCGAGGTCTGGGCAAAGCAGCCTTTCCGGATCGAAGCGGACGGCACACCGGTACAGAACTACGACGCGCGTTCGAAGAGCTTGTATCAGGCGCATCCTTGGGTCTTGGGGGTCCGTTCGGATGGGACTGCTTTCGGTGTGCTCGCCGATACGACATACCGGATCCAAATCGATTTGAGCGATGGAATACGGCTGCGCTGCCCCAAGCCCTTTCCCATCATCGTGATCGAAGGCGAGTCTCCGCAGGACGTCGCAACGAAGCTCGGCGCCCTCACCGGCCGGATCGAGCTCCCTCCGCGCTGGACCCTCGGCTATCATCAGTGCCGGTTCTCGTACCATCCGGATGCTCGTGTTCGCGAGTTGGCGCGCGAGTTTCGCGCCCGACGGATTCCGTGTGACGTCATCTGGATCGACATCCACTACATGGATGAGTACAAGGTCTTCACCTTCGATCCGGAGGGCTTCCCCGACCCCAAGGGCACCAACGACTACCTGCACGAGCTGGGCTTCAAGTCGGTTTGGATTCTCGATCCCGCGGTGAAGGCCGAACCGGGATACACGGTCTACGATGAGGGCGTCGCCGGAGGACACTTCGTGTGCGACGCCGAAGGCAACGAATACCATGCCTGGACGTGGACGGGGGACGCCGCCTTTCCCGACTACACGCGGCCCGAGACTCGAGCTTGGTGGAAGCGCCTCACCGCCGAGATCTTGGAAACGGGTATGGACGGCCTATGGGTCGACCTCAACGAGCCCTCCCCGATCCTGCCCCTCGGCGCCGAGCTGCCCGAGGACCTTCGCCATCTCGGCGGAGACGACATCGAGCCGGGCACCCACGCCCGATACCACAACGTCTACGGGATGTTGATGGCCAAAGCTACGAACGAAGCCATGCGGACGGCACGCCCTCGACGGCGTCCGTTCGTCCTCACCCGGTCGAGCTACTTGGGCGGGCAGCGCTGGGCGGCGACGTGGACGGGCGACAACGTCTCGAGCTGGCAGCACCTGCACTGGTCGGTCCCGATGGTGCTGAGCCTGGGCTTGTCGGCCCAGCCCGTGAGCGGTCCCGACATCGGCGGCTTCACGGGCACCCCCTCTCCGGAGCTCTTTGCGCACTGGATTGGCGTCGGCGCGTTGCTTCCATTCTGTCGAACGCACAACTCCTTGACGGGTGATCAGGAGCCTTGGTCTTTCGGGCCGGAGGTCGAGGAGGCCTCCAAGATCGCGCTGGCCAGGCGCTATCGCCTGCTCCCGTACCTCTACACGCTCTTTCACGAAGCCGCCGTCATGGGGCTTCCCATTGCACGCCCCCTCTTCTACGCGGACCCCAAAGACCCTTCCCTGCGCGGAGAGGACCATGCATTCCTGCTCGGGTCCGACGTGATGGTGCAGCCTCGACTGCTCGAGCGCGGCACACACGACTTTCCCATGCCGAGCGGGCACTGGCGATCCTTTTCCCTGGTTGGGGAGGATTCCGAACGCGAGAGCGCACAGCCCGTGCTGCGTCTGCGACCGGGTGCGATCGTGCCCCTCGGGCCTGGCGGCCAAAGCGCGGAGGAGGCTTTCGCGGGTCCGTGGACCTTGCTGATTTCTCTCGACGAGTCCGGACGCGCGTCGGGGCAGCTCTACGAAGACGCAGGGGACGGCCTCGAATACCGGGATGGTGATTACCTACTCACCACCTACGAGGCCGAGTTGCACCAGGACGTCCTCGAGGTGCGCATTGCAGACCAAGAAGGGGCGCGAATGCGTCCGTCGAGGACCCTCGACGTGGAGGTTCTGACCGATCACGGCGTGCTCCGTGGGCGGGGCCGCGACGGCGAAACCGTGGTCCTGCCCGTCGAGCCGACCGCTCAGTGTTGATGGGCTTCGAGCACGCGTTTTGCGAGAGGCCGGAACAAAAGACCGTAGAACATCTCGAGGTACCGGCGCGTTTCGTCGCGCTCGAGTGACGAGATGTATCTCCAAAACCCGTAAATTCTCGATAGCTTCAATAGGGTCGACGCGTACAGCGGCCAGTTGTACCGCTCTTCGACGCGCTGTATCGCAGCCCTCGAAACCGACTCCCAGGTGTCTGGAACGGTTTCGGAACGACGAAAGAAGTCGACCATCTTTTGGGTGGCCTCTCCGCCCTGGGTCGGGTCGATGTGAAAGCCAGAAATGCCGTCTTGAATGATTTCGAGCGGGCCGCCGTAACGAGTCGCGAAGGTCGGTAGGCCGGTGCTCATCGCCTCGATGACGGTGAGGCCGAAGGCTTCGAACAAAGCAGGCTGCACGAACGCGCCGCGCTGATCGGCGACGAAGCGATAGAGCTCCCCGACCTTGGTCTTGTCGGTTTGCATCTCGACCCAGCGCACCTTGCTCTCGAGATCGTATTCGCTCAACAACCAGTGAGTGCGCTCGATCTGCTCGCGCTCGTCGCGGTCGTTCGACTCCTCTACCCGGAGCCGGCCTCCCACGACGAGCAGGTTGGCCACCCTCTGGAGCTCTTCGTTCTGGCCGTACCACTCGACCAGCCCGGCCATGTTCTTGATACGGTCCAAGCGCGACATGGCAAACAGCAGCGGCTTGTTCTGATCGTCGAGAAAGCCTCGGAATGCGCATTCGGGAGAGCCGAACACCATCGTTTCGATCTCCTTGCGTAGCTCCTCGGGACGATGGCTCACGTCACCGTACGGAAAGAAGACCCTCGGATCGGCGCCCGGCGAAACGATGTTGAATTTCGGATCGAAACAATCGATGCCGGAGACCACCCGATACAGCCGAGGCATCGAGAAAGCGCTGTAGCTCTCATACTGGCCGACACTCTCCGTCGTGCCTGCAATCTCTTGATAGGTGCTGGTGATGATGAAGTCGGCCGTGTTCATCGCCATCAAATCAGCGGTGTACTGTGCGGCGAAGTGGTGCTCGGCCTCGTGGTCGCGCCAATGAAGGTCCGAAAGCAGATACTTGGTCTTCTCGAGCGCATGCGCGATGTTGCACTGGGTGATGCCGAGCCTGTGCGCCAAGACGCTCGCAACCAGGTTTCCATCCGAGTAATTGCCGATGATGAAATCCGGCCGAACACCGCCGAGCTCGGCCAGAAGCTCACGCTCCGCATCGATCGCGTAACGCTCCAGGTAGGGCCATATCTCGAAGCGGGAGATCCACTGAGGGATGATCTCCCCCCCTTCGTACGTCCGAAAAGGAACGCGTAGGATTCTGGCGTTTTCCGTGCCCAGAATCGGTTCCACCCGCTGGTCGCAGGTCGTTCCGTGCGCTTCCGGGATGAGGCGTGTGAGAACGACGATCTGAGGCTCGATGTCGAGGCCTTGATCGCGGATGGATTCCCGCATTTCGCGCTCGAGCGCGCGGACTTGGTCGAGTATGTAAACCACCTGGCCGCCGGTATCCGGCTTTCCGAGGACGTTCGACTGCCCGAAGTATCCGTGCGGCGAGACGATTGCGATGGAGAAGATCATCGGCATCCGAGCGAGGAACTGCTCGAGGTTCTTGGGAGAAGGCGCTTCTAGAATGTCCAACAGAAGCAACATGGTCTCCCGGATCTGCTCCGGCGTCCTGCCCCACCCCGGCTCGAACCCGAGGCGCCGCAGCTCCCGGTGAACGTCGCCGTTTTTCGAACGTCCCTCCAGAATCTCCATCGCCTCGACGAGCGCTTCGCGCAGATCGTCGACGTCACGCAGCGTCCCGTTCAGCATCAGTTGCTGACCGCGCACCTGATGCACCTGCAAGAAATCGAAGAGAAGCTTCTGACCGCGTCCGCCATCGACGAACAATCGACCCGACAGGTGGCGGTTCAAGAACTCCACGCCCCTTCCGATGTTGCGGGCATCCTTCAGCTTCGGAAAGCCTCGCTCGAAGGGACTGAGGTCGACTTCGAGCACGTAGCGCTCCCCGGGAGGCATGCCTGCAGCAAGGCGCTCTTTGATGTCGAGGAACTCGGCAATGCTGAGCTCGCGGCAGCGCATCTCCTCGGTGTGGATCTGGATGTAGTGCCAACGACCGACCCGTTCCCGCACCGCCAGACAGATGAAGGGCTCGTCGACGACGGCCTCTTGGGAACGCCGCATGATCCAGGTCATTTTGGTATCGACCAACGGCGCGCCCACCTCGGTTTCACCAAAAACCTCGAACTCGTGCACCAAGTCGGACCACAGCAAAAAGCGCCGATCGAGCGCCTTCAATCGTCTGAACAACAGGTAGATGGGCTCGCGGTGAGCGTCGATGAGCTCTTGCAGGATTTCGATCATTCTGGTTCCTCGGTCGGGATTCGGATGTCCCCCAAGAAATCATACCAATCGATCCCGTCGAGGATCCCCCACGCGTGTGGACTTTCTGCAAAATAAACGCGGGAGCGTCCGCGTAGACGTTCGAGCTCCGGTGTGTGATTGCTCACAACGACGCCCAACGTGTCTCCTGAAAGCATGTCCCAATCGTTTCCTGAATCGCCTGCGACGAGCAGCCGCTGCGGCTCGAGGTTCCACTTGAAGCAGAAAAAGCGAATCGCGAGCCCCGGCGAAGCGCGCACGGGAACGACGTCGAGATATAGGCCGTGGTCGAGGATCGTCGTGACCCTGAGCCCTCGTTGGCGGACCATCCGCCGAATGTCTCGTATGTTGGGTGATCGCTCGGGATCCAGACGATAGCGAAGCCGGTATGGGGTTTCTGCCGAAGAGATTCGTTCGAGGCCTGGAATCGCGCCGACCACCTCCTCGACCTCGTTTCTGTCCCAGCGGTAGCGGATC
Source organism: Polyangiales bacterium (assembly GCA_035466435.1). Classification (GTDB taxonomy): domain Bacteria; phylum Myxococcota_A; class Polyangia; order Polyangiales; family Houyiibacteriaceae; genus SG8-38. Next base: position 70,386 of record DATIUW010000166.1, read on the forward strand.
TGTCGCTCCCACGAACGATCCGGAAGCATGTGCGTCCCGTAGTGCAGCTGGCTGCCCGCCGCAGTGATGAGAACGTCGGGCACGCGCACATCGAGCTCCTCGAGCAGCTCGATTGCCTCAGACAGCGTACGGCCGGTGGCGATGCCGAATCCGACCTGAGCCTCCGTGGTCTCCAAACGCTCCAGCAACGTACGCAAGGCCTCATCGTCTCCCGTGAGGGTGTCGTCGACGTCCGTCACGAGGAGTCGATCCATGCCGGCGAGCTTCGTGCGCCGCCGAAACACCGGCGCGGGGCGGGTGCCCTTCATGACCTTGGTGACCTCTTGCATGTAGCGAGCCACGTGACTTTCCCACGCATAGGTCGCGTGTACGCCTTCGACCCCGCTCTCCGACCACCGGTTCCATCGATCCTCGTCGCTCAGGGCATCGCGCATGGCGGCGCCGATGGCAGCGTTGTCGAACGCATCGACCAAGAGTCCGTTCTGACAGGTCCCGATGATGTCTTGGGGCCCGCCGTCGTTCGTGGCCACCAGAGGAAGACCGGTGGCAGCCGCCTCCAGTAGCGTGAGACCGAACGGCTCGGTCAATGCTGGGTTTACGAAGACGCCTTTGCTCTTCGCCGCGAGACGGTAGAGCTCGGGCACGTCCGTCGAGTCGTGGTGCTTGGGATAGGCAGCCGATCCGTACAAGTCGTAGCGATCGATCAGCGTCAGAATCTGCGTGAGCACGCGACGCGCGCCCGGGCTCATCTCGTTGATGTCGTCTCGGTTGCCGGCGACGATGATCAGGTTTGCGATGTCGCGCAGCCCCTCGGTTTCTCCGAACGCGCGGATCAAGCCTTCGAAGTTCTTGCGCTCGTCGGCTCGGGCCAACGCCAAGAGCATCGGTTTGTCGGAGTCGGTGAGAAAACGATCCAGCTCGTCTGCGATCGCCGGACGCTCCCACGAAGAGTCCGGGGGTCCGAAGCGAGAGAGGTCGACGCCGGGCGGAATCACCTCCATTCGGTCGGGTTCGTAGTGGTCGTAGAGCTCGTACTGCTCGCGAACCTCTTGATTCGTGCTTGCGATGACGAGCGCGGCGGTTTCGAGCGCGCGCTCTTCCGCTTCGATTCGAGCCGTGAACTGGTAGGTCTGCTCGTTGGCTTCGCCCCTCGATTCGAGACGTAGCTTCTTCACCCTGCCGAGAGAGTGCCCGGTGAAGACGAACGGTACTCCGAGGAGCTTCGACAAACGCGCACCTACGTAGCCCGCGTCGGCATAGTGGCCGTGGATGAGATCCGGGGTCTGCTCCTGCATGCGGATGTACCGCGTCAATTGGTCGATCAGGCTGTCGAGATGAGGCCAGAGGGTCTCCTTGCGGAGGTAGCGCCTGGGGCCGAACGGAATGCGAACGATTTGGGCGCCTTCGCAGATGGGCTCGGAAGGCTCCGAGTAGACGTCATCGACGCGTTTGTCCTCGATGAGGCGGGTCACGACGTCGACGCGCGATACGTCCGGATGCTTCGCGAGCGCCCTCGCTTGGTCGATGACGTACGACACCTGGCCGCCGGTGTCAGCGTCGCGGCCGAGCTCGATGTCCTTTGCACGCACCAGCCCGTGGATCGTCAACGACAGGATGTAGAGCTGTCGAGATCCAGGGGCGGGTATCGTGCCGGCGCTGGTATCCTTCGCCCAGTCCCCGAGGTGCCGCTCATAGAGCGTGAAATCGGTGGTGGTGGCGCCGCGGATGCCGCACAGGTCGGCAGCAAAAGCGGCAGCGCGCTCGAGCGCGGTTTGATGTTGCCACCCCTGAAGAAGGCCGAGACACATGACCGCGGCAAACGCGTCACCTGCGCCAACGGTGTCGACGAAGCTCTTGATGGGGGGTGCCGGCGCATCATAGACGTGCTCGCCACCCACGACCGAGAGCGCGCCGCTCTGTCCTCGGGTGACGATCAAGCCTTGCATGTCGCGCTCGCGGGCCAGGCCGATGGCTACGTCGCGACACTGCTCGAACGACGAGATCGATTTGGAGGTCAGCTCGGCTAGCTCTCCCTCGTTGAGCTTGACCCAGTTCCCCGTAGACAAACACCAATCGATCTTGTCCTTCGTCCACCAGGGATCACGGAGATTGAAGTCGATGAACGAGGGCGCATCGAGCTCGTCTCGGAGGGCTCGAAGGGCGTTCCAGCTTTCCTCGGAGCGGAGCGCCAAGGTGCCGTGATAGAGAAGCCCGGCCGGCTCCTCGGACACCGCCTCCAAAGCAGGGGCGGATTGGATGAAGTCCCAAGCTTGGGCAGGCGCGATCTCGTAGCGATTTTCTCCATCGACGACCGAAGCGGTCACGCTGCCCGTCGCGTGCTCGGCATCCGACTGTATGCCATCGGTGGTGAGGTCCCAGCTGGTCATCCGCTCCAGCACCTCGCGGCCCTCGGCATCCTCGCCGACGGCGCTTATGACGAGCGGATTGGAGCCGAACCCTCGCAAATGCCATGCGACGTTGAATGGAGCCCCGCCCAACACGCGGCTCCCATCGGGAAAATGATCGAACAAGACCTCCCCGAATATGACAGGTCGTTTGTGAAATCGGTGCACGGGCTCTCAGCTCACGCCTCGTTTGGTCCAGGCGGGTTCGGTCCTCGCTAGGCTCACGTCGACGTGAGCATAACACGATACATGCTCGCGTCAGTTTCGCCGTGCCGCCGAGCGCGCTGGCCGTGCTAGAAGGAGCCGAGATACGCTTGAACCGTGATATGAGGAAACGAGGACATGACTAGCTTCTCCACCGCATCGAGACTGGCCGCCTTATTCGCGGCAGGGGCCATTTCGTTTGGGTGCCGCGCCGAAAAGCAGCAGGAAGAAAGCACCGAAGCCGCCACGCTCGAAACGCAGGCCGTCGACGAGACCGCCGGCAGCCAGTTGACGTCGGAACCCGAGGCCGCCGTCCAGAAGATGGCCCCGCCTCCTACCGATCAGCCGGACCCGAGAGCGACCTATTACGTTCCGCTCACTGGCGATGAGCCGCAGAAAGGCCCGGACGACGCGATATTCACCATCGTGGCCTTCAGCGATTATCAGTGTCCGTTCTGCAAGAACATGGAGCCGGTACTCGAGGAGCTGCGTGCCAAGTACCCCGACGACCTGAGAATCGTCTGGATGCAGTTTCCACTTTCGGGCCATTCCCATGCGAGAGCCGCTGCGACGGCCGCACTCGAGGCTCAGGCGCAAAAAGGCGACGAAGGGTACTGGCAGATGCACGACAAGCTGTTTGCGAATCAGCACGCGCTCGGCCGTCAGGACCTGGAGCGCTACGCGAAAGAGATGGGCCTCGACATGCGCAAGTTTCGCCGTGCGCTCGATACGGACGCGCACGCTGACGTCATCGACCGACAGATCCGCCTCGGCACCAACCTCGGCTTTCGCGGGACACCGGCGTTTTACATGAACGGACGGTTCATTCCGGGCTTGCCACTACCCGCCTGGGAGAGCGCAATCCGGTTGCGGGGGCCGATCTACAGACGGATGGTTCAGACGGGTGTCTCCCGCCCGCAGCTCTACGAGGTTCTCATCGCCGACGGAAAGAAAACCCTCTAGCAGGAGGACTGTCCGTGGAGGGTCTCGGCTCTCGGGCCCCGGACCTCGATCCTCGACAGCCTCACCCTCAGTGCGCTGCGCCCCAGCTCGCTCCCCAGGCTGCTTCGACCGGGAGTGGAACCGACAGCGGGACTGCGTTTTGCATCCGTTCGAGGACCAACTGCTCGAGCGCGACGTGTTCTTCGGGCGGTGACTCGAACACCAGCTCGTCGTGCACGGTCAGCACCATTCGACTCTGCAGGCGCTGCGTTTCCAAGTCATCCTGTATGCGCACCATCGCGACTTTCATGATGTCCGCTGCCGTTCCCTGAATCGGTGTGTTGCGGGCGATGCGCTCCGCGCCGGCTCGAAGGTTGTGATTGCGGCTTCGGATGTCAGGTAGCGTGCGACGCCGCCCCAGAAGCGTGGTGACGAAGCCGTTTGCGCGTGCGTCCTCGACGACCTGGTCGAGGAACGACTTGACGCCCGCATATTGATCGAAGAACGCGTCGATGTAGCGTTTGGCTTCGCTGCGCTCGATCTTCAGGTTTCGGGCCAGCGCAAATTGCGTTTGTCCGTAGATGACGGCGAAGTTCACGGTTTTGGCTTGCCCCCGCATCACCTTGGTGACCTCCTCGGGCCGCACGCCGAATAGTGCGCATGCTGTCTGCACGTGGACGTCGTCACCACGGGAGAATGCTTCGACCAAGGCTCGGTCCCTACTGAGGTGGGCGAGCACTCGGAGCTCGATCTGCGAGTAGTCCGCGGCCAGCATGGACCAGCCTTGCGCCGGGATGAAGGCCCCGCGCACGCGACGACCCATCTCGGTCCGAATCGGAATGTTCTGCAGGTTCGGGTCGCTCGACGACAGACGGCCGGTTGCGGCCACCAGTTGGTTGTAACGCGTGTGAATACGGCCTGTTTCCGGATTCACCTCCCGCGGCAAAGCGTCTAGATACGTGCTCTTGAGCTTCGAAACCGATCTGTATTCGAGAATGGCCTCCGGAAGCGGATGCATGACCGCGAGCTCTTCCAGGACGCCCTGATCAGTCGAGCGAGCCGTCTTCGTCTTCTTGATGACCGGGAGGTCGAGCTCGTCGAAGAGGATGGTCTCGAGCTGTCGGGGCGAGGACACGTTGAAGTCGTGGCCGGCGAGCTCGGTGCACCGCGCGTGCAACGTTTCGAGCAGCGTGTCGGCTTCCCTTGCGAGTCGTTCGAGGAGCTCCGTGTCGACCCGGATCCCGTTGAGCTCCATCGTCGCCAGGACTCCCGCGAGCGGCAGCTCGATGTCGTAGAAAAGCCGGTGGAACTCGCCCTCGTGCATGCGGGGCGTCAGAAGCTGGCTCAAGCGGAAAGTGAAGTCGGCCCGCTCGTTTGCATAGCGCGAGGCCGAATCGATCTCCACTTGATCCCAGGTGAGCGACTTCTTTCCCTTTCCGAGAAAGGCGCCCTCCTCGCTCAGCTCTCCGTCGAGCTCCTGGCGCGCGACGTCCTCGAGGCGATGTGCATGCCGGGCGGGATCGAGCAGATAGCTCGCCAGCGACGGATCGAAGTCGACGCCCCGCAACGTGACGCGCTGGCGCGCCCAAAAAACCATTTCGCGTTTGGCGAGGGTCTGCTTCGGAATCAGCGAATTTTCCAGCAGAGGCTGGAGAATGACCTTGGCCTCATTCCAGCTCAAATGCTCGGGGGCGCCGATGTAGCGATGGCCGAGTGGTACGTAGGCACTGACGCTTTCCAGCCAGCTGAACGCGATCCCGACCAGCTCCGCGCGGATGGGGTCGTCTACGTCTAGGACCGAGTACAGGGCGACGCTTCCGGCATTGCGGATGGCATTGACGATCCGTGTCAGGCTTTCGGCGTCCGTGATGGTCTCGTAGTGCCCTTCGACGGCGGGGGCCGGCTCGAGCTGCGCCAGTAGGCGGGTGAGCTCCAGCTCGCTGAAGAGGTTTCGCAAGGCGGCAGGATTGCCCCCACCGTACAGCCGGTTGGCAGCCTCCGAGCCGATCGGGACGTCATCACGAAGCGTCACGAGCGCGCGGGACGCGATGGCGTCCTCGCGATGGGCGGTCAATCGCTCTTTGAGCGCCTTGCGTTTGATGTCGTCCAGGTGGTCGTAGACGCCATCCAAGCTTCCGTATTCCTCCAAGAGCTTGGCAGCGGTCTTCTGACCCACCGATGGGACCCCGGGTATGTTGTCCGAGCTGTCGCCCATCAGCGCGAGAAGGTCGCGCACTTGGTCCGGGCCGACGCCGAGCTTTTCCCGTGTTTCCTCGGGTCCGAAGACCTTGTTCCGCATGGTGTCGTACATCACGACCTCGGGTCCGACGAGTTGCAGCAGGTCCTTGTCGGCGCTCACGATGACGACGCGCAGCCCAGTTTCGCGGGCCTGTTTCACGATGGTGGCGATGATGTCGTCCGCCTCGAATCCGGGGGCCTCGATTGGAGTCATACCCCAGGCCTCGGCGATCTCCCGGACCCTCTGCATTTGTTGTTGAAGGTCGGGAGGCGCCGGAGGCCGGTTTGCCTTGTAGGCGTCGAAGATGTCTTTGCGAAACGATCCCTCCTTCGAATCCATCGCAACGATGAGCCGCTTCGGGTCGCGTTCTCGGAGGAGCTTGAGCAGCATGCTCGAGACGCCCGCGACTGCGTGGGTCGGCTCGCCCTTGCTGTTCGAAAGTGGGGGTAACGCGTGGTAGGCTCGAAATACATAGGAGCTGATGTCGATGACGTAGATCGTCTTCGCATCTCCCTTCTGCGGCAGCGCTTCCACCATGAAGCGGGACCATCCAACGCCGTAAACCGCTGGTCAAGGAGGCAAGCAGGTTGCGTGCCCGCTTCGGCCCATGCTACGCGCACCAGCCACAGACCCAGCTTTACCGACCCGTATGTTTGAAACGCTCACCAAAGGCTTTCGCAACGCTCGAAATCGCCTCGCCGGCGTCACCGAGCTGACCGAAGAGAACATCGATCAGGCGCTCCGCGACGTGCGCCTCTCGCTGCTCGAGGCGGACGTCGAGCTAGGCGTGACCAAGTCGTTTCTGGCTCGGGTGAAGGAGAAAGCCGTCGGCCAAGTCGTCGATACGGCAGCCAAGGCCAAGGGCCGAAAGGTCAAGATCGGTCCTGCCGAACGGTTCGTGAAGATCTGCCAAGACGAGCTGGAAGCGATGATGGATTTCGACGGCGAGCCCGTCGAATTCGCGAAGAAGCCCAAGCCGACCGGCATCATGATGGTGGGCCTTCAGGGCTCCGGTAAGACCACCACGGCAGCCAAGCTCGCGCTGTTGCTCGAGAAGGAGCACGACAGAAAACCGCTTCTCGTGGCGGCCGACGTCGCACGACCAGGGGCAATCGAGCAGCTCGAGGTGCTCGGCTCACAGATCGACGTTCCCGTCTTTTCGATTCCGGGTGGGCAGCCGCTCGAAATCTGCAAGCGAGGACTGGCGCACGCCAAAAAGCTCAAGTGCGACACGATCATCTACGATACCGCCGGCCGACTCGCCATCGACGAGCCGCTCATGAAGGAGCTCGACGACATTCGATCCTCCATCGAGCCGCAGAACGTCTTTCTCGTGGTCGACGCCATGATCGGTCAAGACTCGGTCAAGACCGCCAAATCCTTTCATGACCTACTCGGCTTGAGCGGTGTCATTCTCACGAAGCTCGATGGCGACGCGCGGGGCGGCGCAGCCCTCTCCATCAAGAACGTCACCGGGACGGCCGTGAAATTCGTCGGTACTGGAGAGACGCTCGATCGTCTCGAAGAGTTCCGGGCCGAGGGCATGGCCAGCCGGATTCTCGGCATGGGTGACGTCGTCGGCCTGATGAAGGATTTCGAGGAGGTCGTCGACGAGAAGAAAGCCGAGCAGGACGCCAGACGCATGCTGCGCGGACAGTTCACGCTGGATGACTTTCTCGAGCAGCTCCAGACGCTTCAGAACATGGGCCCTCTTCAGGACCTGCTCGACAAGGTGCCGTTCTTCGCGGACAGCGTACCTGACGGGTTCCAAGTCGACGAGCGGGAAATCGGACAGATCAAGGCCATCGTGAGCTCGATGACCCGCGAGGAGCGAGCGGGCGCGGAGCTGTTTCAAAAGCAACCCGCCCGAATCGTTCGTGTGGCCAAGGGCTCCGGCACGAGCGAGAAACAAGTTGCAGAGATCCTGCAGCGGTTCGCCTTCATGAAGCAGATGATGGGCAGCATCGGGTCGCAGGCCGGCATGCTGTCGAAGATTCCAGGCATGAAGCAGTTGGCTGCTGCGAATCGGCTCCGAGACGCCGTGAAGACTGGCGGGCTCGAAGGAAATCCGATGATGGCGAATCTGGCCGACAGCCTGCTCGAAGCGGCGATCGCCGAGCAGGGTGGCCATCCGGGAGGCGGTCCCGCGCCCAGGCGCGTCGTCGACAAAGGAAAGAAGAAGTCGAAGCGAAAGATGCAGAAGAAATCCCGGCGTAAGTCCCGGCGATGAGTCCTCGCCGCTCGAAGACTTCGTTTTTCATCTTCCTTCTGTTCGCGATCGCGTCCTGCAAGCGCGAGCCCGAGCGGCGCGAATCGAGCGTCATGCCGAGTCTGGTCGTCGTTTTTGCCGCAATCCCTCCACGGATTGATGGCTCCCTCGCAGACTCCGCCTGGAGCCTCGCGAACAGCACTGGTCCCTTCGTGGCGACGCGTGATGGCGGCCCTGCGCCGGTGAAGGCTTCGGCGAAGCTCTCCTGGGATGACGACCATTTGTACGTGGCAGTCGAAGTGCGAGACCCGCTGCTCCTGGCGAGTCACAAAGAGCGCGACGCCCATCTCTGGGAGCAGGATTGTATCGAGCTGATGGTCGCTCCGGAGGGCGACCAGAGCTACTTCGAGATCGAAGTGTCGCCTCGGGGTGCCACGTTCGACACCCGCTTCGATGCGCGGCGCGTGCCTGCTCCGTTCGGGCACGTGGACTGGGACAGCAAAGCCCGCGTCGCCGTGATCACGCGCGGCGAGATCGACGACGACCGTGCAGACGCAGGGTATTCGGTCGAGATGGCGATCCCGTGGCAGACGTTCAGTCCCGCGGGCGTCCGTGCCCGGCCGCCGGCACCCGGAGACGAATGGCGCGCCAACCTCTACGTGTTGGACCGTCGACGAGACGGCCAGCATGCGGCAGCCTGGTCACCGGTGGGCACCGGTGATTTTCACGTGCCCGAACGATTCGGCAGTCTCGAGTTCGAACGCCCGGAAAGACTTGAATCGACTGAGGCCTCTCACTAGGGTCTACCTGGGCGGGTCGACCCCCACACATGCTCCGCACACGCCTCATCGCTGGCCGCACCTCGGGTTTGATTCTCAGCGCCGTCTTCGCTTCGGTGATGATGCTCACGAGCCACGTCGAGGTGGTTCTCGAGCCGCTGCGCGTGGACCCCACCCGCCCGGCGCCCGTCACCCTTCGGATTCCGGCGAGCTACCTTCCCAAAGAAACGCTTCGGCAGCGCCGTGGACCCGCGCAACCTCTCGTCGTCGAGCGCGGAGAGGTCGTCACTGATTCCGAGGAGCAGCGCCTAGTCCGGGCATTCGAGCGAGAACGACGGCCCCCAGAGCGAGGCATGTTGCTCGGCGTATGGGTCAGCTATTTCTTGGTTGCATACATATTCCTCGCCTACCTGCGCTCCTTCACTGGCGGCCGTGGCAGTCTGTTGCGCACGCAGGCCGGCCTGCTGGTGCTGGTGGGACTCACGTGCCTCGCTGCCAAGCTCTTGCTCCTATTCACTGGTCTCTTGCCCTTCGTTTTGCCGTTGGCGACCGTTCCCTTGTGGGCGGCGCTCTACTTCAACCGGGCCACGGCAACGGCCTGCGGGCTCGCCATCGCGTTGATTTGCGCCTCGTTCCTGCACTTTGCGATGCCAGTGGTGGTCGTGTACCTCGCGACGACGCTCGGAGTGGTGATTTTTTTCCACGACCGAAAGCACGCGAGCCACATGTTGGTCGCGGGAAGCGCTGCCGGCGTGTTCGCCGCGTTGGTTCTGATCAGCGTCGCGCTGGCGGCCGGAAACGCGATCGACGTGGTCGGAGACGTGGCGAGGCTCGACGGCTCGGTGGTTCTCTCGACGGTCGCTGGGGGGATGGTCTCCGGCCTTCTCGCTCTGCTCTTGCAGCGACTCGCCACCTTCACCTTGGGCGTAGTGACCCGCGGGCGGCTCCAGGAGCTCACGGACGTGGACCATCCTCTGCTTCGAAAGATGGCAAGGGAGGCTCCCGGCTCCTGGCAGCATGCACGAGCGATGGCGAACCTGGCCGAAGGCGCAGCCGCCGCCATCGGCGCCGATTCGTTGCTCACGCGCGTCGGCGCTTACTATCACGATCTCGGAAAGACGATTCAGCCCAAGTACTTCGTGGAAAATTTGGCTCCGGGCGAGCCGTCCCCACACGGTGATCTCGATCCAGACGTGAGCGCGGACGCCATCATGGCGCACGTGGTGGAGGGCGCTCGCATCCTGCGAGACGGAGGCATCCCCGAGCCGGTAGTCGAATTCGCGTACACGCACCATGGGACGAGCGTGATCGAGTACTTCTGGCACAAGTGTCTGGAAGCCGGAAACCCCAAGGGCCTCTCCGAGACGGCCTTTCGCTACCCTGGCATGCGGCCGCGCACCAAGGAAACCGCCATCCTCATGCTGATCGACGCAATCGAGGCGGCGGCCCGCACCGTGGACGAGCCGACCCGCGAGAAGTTCGAGACCATCGTGCAGCGGGTGATGAACATCAAGCTCCGGCAAGGTCAGCTCGACGAGTCGGGATTGACGGTGGAAGACCTTCGCGTGATCCAAAGCACGCTCACGGACACGCTATGCAACGCCTATCACAACCGGATCAAGTATCCCTGGCAGGACAAGGCGAATGAGGGCGAGGCAGCGCTTCCCGCACCGGGCGTCGCAACCGAGCGAGACGTGGCGCGGGAGCGAAGCCGTGAGTCGACTTAGCCGAAGCTCATTGCTCTCTCTGTGTATCGTTTCGTGCCTCGCCGCTTGCGACCAGCTCGGTAACCCGCAGCAGTACGCCACGGGACCCTCGGCTTGGAACGACGAGTACGGCCACCTGGTCACGACCACGCGCTCTTTCCGAGACGAAAAAACGATCCGGCGGTTGGTGTCGGAGGGACTGGACGATCTCGACTACGCCGATCCTTCGATCGGCCCATCCGAGACGCTGACCCTGGTCTTCGTGGTGCCGCGGAGAATCCGCGTGAGACACGGCGCCACCGTGCCGCTCGCAACGATCTTCAAGCTGGTCGATCGGCCGCCGATCGTCCGCAAATGGGCTGCGCCCGCCTCGTCGCGCCACTGGAGCGCGGCGTTTGCTTTGCCCGGGCCTCCCATGAGCGCCGTCACGTCCGTGGCGCCATGAGCCCGGACCGGGTTTCTCGAACGTCCGGAAACTCTTCGAGGCTGCGGCCCTCAGTTCGAAATTCTCGGATCGAAGTCAAAAACCCGTGTGCGATCTCGGGATCGAACTGGCTTCCGCCGCACCGCTCGATCTCCGAGATGGCGATGTCGTGCGCGAGCGCTTTTCGGTAAGCGCGGTCGCTCGTCATCGCGTCATAGGTATCCGCGACGGCGATGATGCGCGCGATGAGCGGCACGTCGTTGCCTTTCAAACCGAGCGGATAGCCGAGTCCGTCCCATCGTTCGTGATGCAGATGCACCCCGGGAATCAAGGGGTGGAGAAACTCGATCGGCTGCAAGATGTCGCGGCCGTGCTCGGGGTGTTGCTTGAATATCTCGTACTCTTGCTGCGAGAGCTTGCCCGGCTTGTTGAGATTCATCACGCAGCCGATCTTGCCGATGTCGTGCATCAGGGCGGATTGCCTGACGATTTCGATCTGTTCGTCGCTCAGACCGAGCTTGATGGCGAGTATCTGAGCGTACGCCGCGACGCGCGCAGAGTGACCCGCCGTGTAGCGGTCCATCTTGTCGATCGCGCTTGCAAGGCCTCGAATCGTCTGTTTGAAGGTCGCCTGAAGGTCCTCGTAGAGGCGGGCGTTCTCGATGGCGGCCGAGGCGCGATCAGCCGTCGCGTGCAACAGCTTGCGCTGTCCCTCGTCGAAGCGCTTGCCGTGCGTATAGCTCACTGCGCACAGGAAGCCGATGGTATCCCCACGCGCCGCCAGCCGTGCGACTGCCAAAGATTGCGGCGAAGGGTCTTCGCCCACCTCGTCGAAGTAACGCCAGCACCGTTCCGCATGCTCGAGAAGCGCCGGCGCATGCGCGAAATGCTCGCTCAGCGCCGCGATGCTCAAGGAATCAGGCTCTCGCCTCAGCCGAAAGCTCGGGCTCACCTCGGTGGTTCGCCGATAGAAGCTCCCTCCCCCATCGCTCAAGAGCACCGTGACCAAATCCGAATCGACCTCGTCGATGGCAGCGCGGCTCAGCGTGTGTACCACTTGCTCGAGGGACAGGCTGGCTGCGATGGCTTCGCTGACCTTGTAGAGCGAGAGCGCCTCCTTGAGCCTGAAGTTTTCCGCCTGGAGCCTCTGCTTTTCGAGGCCTCGCCGAATCGTGTGCACCACCTCTTCCACCTTGAAAGGCTTGAGCACGTAGTCGTACGCGCCCTGCTTCATCGCTTCGATGGCGGTTTCGACCGTCCCAAAGCCCGTCATGATGATCGTCACGACGTGTGGTGTGTGCTTGCGGATCGCACCGAGAAGCTCGAGGCCGCCCATGTTCGGCATTTTCAGGTCGCTCAGCACGAGGTCGAACCGGTCGCGCGAGAGCTCAACCAGCGCGCTGCTGCCGTCCTCTGCCGTGCGGACGTAGAAGCCCTCCATGCTCAGGAAGTCCGCGAGAATCTCCCGAATCACTTCCTCGTCGTCGACCACGAGGACCTTCGCGACGTCTTCGCCAAGCTGACCGCTCATGCGCGTAACGCCCTGGCTAGTACTCCGCTGTCGGCAGTCCTGTCAAATGTGCGTCCCGCTCTCATTGCCGCCCATCGCACACTTTGATACATGGCCGCAGAGCTTGCCATCCACTCCTCGGATTACTTCGCTTGCGTTGCTCATCTACGGCCCGCTGACCTTGGGCGGGCTGCTCTGGGCGCAGATGTCCCGAGAACGGTGGGCGTGGTCGCTCGACACGGCATGGATGGCGGCCCCTTTCGGGATGCGCCTCGTCGCCTCGCTCGGGCTCGGCCTCGCCGTGGCTCTGTTGGTGGTGGCCTTGACGCCGCGTCTGGTCGAACGGGCCGAGTGGGCGCGTGCGCTTCACTCCGAGCTCGCGCCCATCATCGCGCCTCTTTCTCGGACGGAAATCACGATACTCGCTCTCGCTTCCGGTGTTGCCGAGGAGATTTTCTTTCGTGGCGCGATGCAGCCGGTCTTGGGCCTCGTCCTCGCGTCGTCGATCTTCGGGGCATTGCACTGGGGACCGAGAAAAGCGTTTCCAGCATGGGCCGTTTGGGCGTTCGTTCTCGGGCTGCTATTCGGACTGATCTTCGAGCTCACCGGGATTCTCTGGGGCCCCGTGTTGGCCCACGTTTGGATCAATCAACGCAACATGCTGTTCCTTCGACGCCATTGACGCTTTTGGCGTCCATTTCTACCCTGAGTGGATATCGTGGAGAGCGAAATCAAGACGAGAGTCACGCCCTTCTCGGAGCCGCAGATCTCGGTGCCGCGCGGACAGGATTGCGTGGTAGTCATCTATGCGCCCTCGTCGAGTCAGCTCGGTAAGCGCTTCTCGCTGCTCGATGGCGCCGCGACGATTGGACGCGGCAGCGAGAACGACGTCGTGCTTCACAGCGACAGCGTCTCGCGACGGCACGCGCGCATCGAGACCAGGCAGGATGGGTACCACCTCGTCGACATGGGCTCCACCAACGGTACCTACGTGAATGACGAGCTCGTCCGAGAACGGCGGCTCGATCGCGGGGATCAGATCAAGATCGGTGACACGATACTGAAGTTCCTGAGCGGCGCCGACCTCGAAGCGCAGTACCACGAAACCATCTATCGAATGACGATCATCGACGGTCTCACGGGAATTCACAACAAGCGCCACTTCGTCGAACAGCTCGATCGCGAGCTCTCGCGCGCCACCCGACACCGGCGTCCGTTGACCTTGGTGATGTGCGATATCGATCACTTCAAGGTCATCAATGACGAGCTGGGCCACCTGGCCGGAGACTACGTGCTGAAGGAGGTCGCGCAATTGGTGAAGAGCCGGCTTCGTCCCGACGACGTCATCGCCCGATACGGAGGTGAAGAGGTCGCAGTCATTCTTCCGGAAACCGACCTCGGCGGCGGAAAGCTGATCGCCGAGGAGCTCCGCCAGATGATCGCGACGACGGCTTTTTCGTTCGAGGGCGAGGACGTCGACGTCACGATTTCCTGTGGTGTCGCGCAGCTCGATCCAGGCTGGCGACCCTACGATTTCGTCAAGGCCGCCGACGAGATGCTCTACGAGGCCAAGCGCGCGGGGCGAAACCGAGTGCATCCACGCTGAGCGTGCGCCGGCCGGTACGTGCTACTCTCGGCGTCCGATGCGCACGATTGAAGAAGCCCTGGCTTCGATGATGCCCGCGTTCGTTCCGATTGGCGAGGAGACGCTGCATCTCGAGCATGCGGCCGGACGTCATCTGTCGCGGGACATCACGGCGCCCGTCGACTCGCCGCCCTTCGACAACAGCGCCATGGATGGTTACGCGGTTCGCGCGGGAGAGGTGGGCTCCGCCACCCCCGAGATGCCCGTGGAGCTGCCGGTGCACGGGGAGTCGCGTGCGGGTGGACCGCTTCCCGGGCCGCTCCCCCCGCATGCAGCTTGCCGCATTTTCACCGGGGCTCCGATGCCAGACGGCGCCGACGCCGTGGTCATGCAAGAGGACACCGCCTCCGCGGGAGACGGCGTGCGAATCCGAGAGGCTGCCAAGCGGGGACAGCATGTTCGCACTCGGGGAAGCGACCTCCGCGCCGGAGAGGTCATGCTTCGTGCGGGCGACCGGCTGGGGCCCGGCGAAATCGGCGTGTTGGCCAGCCAGAACATCGACCGGGTTCACGTCTACCGACGACCCAAGGTCGCCATCCTGTCCACAGGCGACGAGCTCCGGGAGCTCGGGGCCGCGCTCGAGCCAGGCACGATCGTGAACTCGAACGTCTACGTATTGACCGAGATGGTGCGCTCGCTAGGCGCCGTCCCCGTGCCGCTGCCGGCCGCTCGCGACGACGTGACGGAGATCGAAAGCGCGCTCCGTCAGGCCCTCGAAGCAGATGTCGTGATCACGATGGGCGGCGTATCGGTCGGAGCATACGATTTCGTCCACGAAGCGTTCGAGCGCATCGGCATCGAGCCGGCGTTCTGGAAGGTTCGAATCAAGCCCGGCAAGCCGCTTGCGTTTGCGAAGCACCAGGGCAAGCCCGTCATCGGTGTTCCGGGCAACCCCATCAGCGCCATGGTCACTTTCGAGCTGCTGGTCGCTCCGGGCCTCCGCGCCATGCTCGGCGATCCCCAACCGCATCCCCAGCCGGTTTCCGCGAAGCTGCGGGGGACGTACAAGCGCCGTCCCGGGCGAACCGAGATCGCGCGCGGCGTGGCCACCAGAGAGGGTGGCGACATCGTGGTCACGCTAAACGACCAGCAAGGCTCTGGCTCGTTGCCCTCGTTCGTGGGCGTCAACGCGCTGGCCATTCTGCCCCCCGAGAGCGCCGAGCTACGCGACGGGGACCGAGTCGATGTCATCCTCTGGGGCTCCGGCCTTCGGGCCGCACACTCGTTTTTCGAGGGCCGCGGTTAACCATTTTCCCCAGCAATTACGGATTATTGAATCATGCATCTTGACTAGCGAGGTGCGATCACTATGCTCGCGCTCCCTCAAAAGGGGGGTGACGAGCATGAAGAAAGCGGAGTTGAAGCGGTTCCGGTCGATCCTGGAAGAGAAGCGGGAGGCGGTAATTCGCCGGGCCCGCGAGACCATGGATCAGGACATGACCCTGGACGCGGCCGAGCTTCCCGACGAGATGGATCTCGCATCGAGTGAGTACATGCAATCCTTCACCTTCCGTCTGCGCGGCCGCGAGCGCGTCTTTTTGCAGAAAATCGACAAGGCCATCAAGAAGCTCGACGAAGGAGTCTTCGGGATTTGCGAAGACTGCGAGGAGCCCATTGGCGTCAAGCGCCTCGAGGCACGCCCCGAAACCGAGCTCTGCATCCGCTGCAAGGAGGATGAGGAGCGTACGGAACGGGACTTCGCCTAGACCGAGTACACCCTGAGCTGATCCGCCCTCGAATCATTTCAAGGTGCACTCGTTCTAGCCCCCCCGCTGCACGCGGCTTTTCACGCCGTGGATGACTCGCCACACCACGAGCATCACCAGCGGCACGGCAACGGCGAACACCAGCTTCTTTCCGAACGGCAGGCCGGCCCATGCGAGGCCCTCGTAGACGTAGCCGAGCAGCCCCATCAGATAGTAGGTGATCGCCACCACCGACAGGCCCTCGACCGCCTGTTGCAGGCGTAATTGCACTTCACTCCGCTGATTCATCGAGCTCAGAAGCTGGCGGTTCTGGCCCTGGATCGAGAGCTCGACCCTCGCACGGAGCAGGTCGCTCGTCTGGCTGATTCGCCGCGATAGGCCTTCGAGACGATCGCGTACGGCGTTGCAGGTCCGGATTCCCGGAGCCAGGCGCCGCTCGATGAAGACATGCACTGGTTGCAGCCCTGGAATCTTCTCCTCGGCGAGCTCCCGCAGCCGCTCCTGCACCAACTCGTAATACGCGTTCGTGGCCGCAAATCGGTAGGTGGTGTCGGAACGGTGTCGTTCGACGCGTGCCGCGAGCTTCGAGAGCTCGTCGAGAAGCCCATGCTGGTCGGTCTCGGTCTCGGCGTGCGTGAGCTCCTGGTTGATGCGCGCGAGCTGCCGCTCCATGGACCGGACTTCGGGGGTCATCTCACGCGCGACGGGCAGCGCCAAGAGCGCCATCACCCGGTAGGTCTCGACCTCGAGCACGCGCTGCACGAGACGGCCGGCCTGAAGGGGCGTGAGGTCTCGGGCATGCAGCACCGCTCGGCCGAAACCGTCCGAGTGCAGTCGGAAGCTCCCATACAGAGACGCCGTTCCTTGGCGCACCAGGCCGCCGCGCAGCGACTGGCCCTCGAAGTACGCCTCGAGGTCGCTCTGCGCGAGCACGTCCATGCGCGTGAAGGCCAGATGCAGGGCTACGGTCACCCTTCCCGGCGTCTTCGTCAGCCAATCCTGCGGGATCTGCGTGAGCGCATCGGGCTGCCGCAGCGGGTCCCCCGCGACTTTTCGAATGAACGTGTAAGTCGAGAATTCCGTATGTCTTTCCCAGCGAAGCTCGAAGCCACCGAAGTTTTGATAGAAGCACGAGGCACCCTCCGTGGGCCGATCCACACCGAACCTCGCGCAAAGCTCCGCGAGATGCGCATGCTCCGCCGCACGCTCCTCCTCGCTGGTCTGGACGGCGATGTGACCGATCGTACAGGGGGTCTCCACCAAAGGCGACGGACGGCTGTGAAGCTCCTCGTAGAGCTCCGTCCGCCAGGGATGCACCTCGAGCGCCACCCGAGGTGCGTCCAAAGAAGGCCGGTCAGGCGCATGTTTGGAGGTCGGTCCAGCCACCGTCTCATTCCGCTGCGGCAGGCCTCGTGCTCGTTTTCGGCTGCGGCTGCGGCAGAACGATGGTGAATGCCGTGCGTCCCGGCTCGCTGTCGACCGACACGGTCCCGCCGTGGTCCTCGACGATGCTTTGGACGATGGCGAGCCCTAGGCCGGTCCCGCCTTGCTTGCCGTGTGTCGTAAACGACTCGAACAGGCGTCCGCGGATCTCCTCCGACACCCCGGGGCCATCATCTGAAAACGTCAGCAACAGGTTGCCGTTGTCCGAGCGGTCGACCTCCAGCCGGCAGACCCCGCCACGGTCTCCGATGGCTTCGGCCGCATTGCGGGCCAGGTTGTGGAACACGCGCTGCATCTTCTCCTCGTCGAAATGCGCCACGCCACGGTCGCGCAAGGAGAGCTCCAGACGGATGCCCCGCTCGGCGAGCTCGGGCCGGAGCTGGTCCGCCAGCTCCTCGAAGAAATTGTGGAGGTACACCCGTCGAATGAGAATGCGTCTCTCACCCTTCGCAAAGGCCAACGTTTCCCCCATCATGGTCTTCAAGAGTTGGACCTGACGTCGGATCGATGCAGCCACCTCGCGGCGCTTGTCCTGTTCGCTCTCTTCGACGAGCATCTGGGTGTAGCCCGAGATGATGGTCAGGGGCGTCTTCAGGTCGTGAAGCATGCTGGACAGGAATCGCCCGAGCGTGGTGAGCCGTTCCTGGCGCGCTTTGAGGGCGCGCGACTGCGCCTGGGAAATCGCCGTCGAAAGATGGCCTGCGATCACCGTGGCCATCTTGAGATCATCGTCGATGAACGGGGCCCGACCCCCGGACTTGTTGAGAAGCTGCAAGGCGCCGGCGCCGTCGTCCCATCGTAGCGGGACGCACAGCACCGACTTCGGGTGGTAGCCGACCTCGTCGGAAATGTGCCTGGAGTGACGCGGATCTTCGTCGACTTGGTTGACGATCTGCGGCCGGCCGTGCTCGGCAACCCATCCCGAGATGCCTTGGCCGGCTTTGATCTTCATCTTCTTGACCCGGTCCGGCTCCCCGCCGACGGCGGCCCGGAACGTCAAGTCGCCCGTATGCTCGTCAGCCAAGAGGATCGAAGCGGCTTCCGCGTCCGTTGCACGCATGGTCCGGGCAAGCACGCCCGCCAAGAGATCGTCGAGCTCCATGGCGCTCGCTGCCACTTGGGTGATCTCGAAGAGCACGTCCAGCTCTCGGATCTTCTTCTCGAGCTTCTCCTTCGTCTCGAGCAGCTCGATGTTCTTCCCGACGACCGAAAGAAACAACCTCGAATTCTCGATGGAGACGGCAGCGTGGCTGGCAAGCGCGGTGAGGAGCGCCTCGTCGCCCACCGTGAAGTAGCCCTCGTGCTTGTTGAGCACCTGGACCACCCCGATGGTTCGTCCATGCTGGTTCTTCATGGGAACACACAGGGTGGACCGGGTCCGATATCCGGTGCGCCGATCCCATTCGGCATCGAAGCGGACGTCCTGGTAGGCGTCCTTGATGTTGAGCGGCTTGCCCGTCCTCGCGACGGTGCCGGCGAGCCCCTCGCCAGGCTTCAACCGAATTTCGTGGACCTCCTCACCCTGAGTGACCTTGGACCAGAGCTCGTCGGTCTCCTCGTCCACCAGGTAGAGGGTCGAGCGATCGGCTTCCATGACCTCGCTGATACGGTCGAGGATCATTTCGAGCAGCTCGCCGAGATCGAGCGTCGACCCCAGAGCCGCGCTTATGTCCTGTAGCGCGCGCAGCTTGGCCCGCTCCCGCTCGACTACGCTCTGCAGGCGAAGCGTTTCTTGGCCGTCTCGATCGCCGTCCGATGCCATTGTCAGGTCGATACTCCCCCGAACCCGGGCTTAGAAGCAACGACCTTCGAGACTTGGCTATTCCCCTTCGCGCAATTCGGCCCTATCACCCATGCGGACCGCTCTCGTCGCTTGCTCCAGCAGCACGGCGGTCGTCGTGGGTTGGACGTTGACCGCCCGCCCGATGGCGACGACCTCCCAAGGGTAGTGCTTGGGCGGATCGGGCACCGGCACGGTGGTCTCGATTTCTCGGCCTATTCTCCCTTCGGCACTGCGCCGCCATTCGTCGCCCTGCCGCACGATGTAGAATCGATTGCCGACCACGACGCCTTGTTCGGCGCCCGCGTCTACGAAGATGACTTGATTGGTGGACGGAAGCTTGCGCGGATACAGGTTGGCCACGACGGTCGCCCGCAGTGAGCGGTCGGCCGGCACCACGTTGACCCAATAGAAGTTGCGTTCCATCGGTGCGATCCGGAGACCGCGCTCCACCACGTCGAGCGCGTCGACTACGACCGCGTGCCCGATCCGATGCTCCTTATCGTAGTCCTGCAGCCTGACTTCACCGAAGATTCGGACGAGCGTCCCTTTTTCTTGGTTCTGACGCTCGACCGCGTCGATGGTTTGGAAACGCTCGTTGGGCTCGATCGTTCGGAAGAGCGTATAGATCTTGCCCACCTCGGGTTCCACGTCCTTCCGGAAGCGCACGTACGTCTGGTCGAAGTCGGAGAGCATCATGTGCTCTTCGTTCGCCGCGATGATGTAGCCTGCGTTCTCGAGCGCGTTCTTGTCGAGGTATCCGTATTCGGCCACGTAGATGGCATCGCTGCTCGCGGCTCCTGCCTTCGAGCGCTTGAAGCCCCGTGGCGCGACCTTCACCACCTCGTCATCGCCCGGCCGCAGCCGGATTTCCGAACCGGGATAGATCCAATGCGGATTCGTGATGTCCGGGTTGTATGACCACACTCGCGGCCACGCGTAAGGGTCCCCGTAATATCGCTCCGTGATGTCCCAAAGCGTATCTCCCTCGATGACGGTGTGCGTCTCGGGCATGTCCGCAGGGACTTCGACCTTTTCCTTCTCGGCCTTCGAGTCGTCCATGACCACGTCGACCTGCGCCAGCGCGGTGCCTGCCACCAGCACAGTCGCCATGCTCGTCCATCCCACCAGCTTCATGATGCGTCCTCCCGCAACGCCAATCGCGCCGCCGCGGTATTCGGGAACTGCTCCCTAACCTTGTCGAAGTAAGCCTGAGCACGAGCCCTATCACCGCGTCTCAGATAGATTTGCCCCATGCGGTAGAGCGCGTCGGGCGCTTTGTTTCCCCAGGGATGCAGCTTGTCGATGCGCTCGAAGTATTGCAACGCCGGGCCGTACTCGCGTCGCAGGTAATGGATTTCGCCGCACCAAAAGAGCGCGTTGTCGGAATAAGGATGGCTCGGGTGCACGGCCAAGAATGCATCCAACTCGACCAAGGCTTCTTCGAACCTTTCTTCTCGAATCAGGCTGAGCGCTCTGCGATATCCTTCGACGGTGACGTCGGGCTTCGGCGCGGGGCTCGAATCTTCCGGCTCCACGAAAGCCGGCTCCGCAAAAACCGGCAAGTCCGGCACCTTCGAGGTGGTGGGCAGACGCTCTTCGACGAGCTCACCGTCTATCCGGAGCGACCGGCTGTCCGAGTCTCCGGGGGCGGGCTCGGCCCACGGCAAGGTTTTGTCGCTCGAGCGCTTCCGGCTTGGCTCGGGCTCTCGGGTCTGATCTGCTTTGAGCTCCTGCACCTCGGCGCGGGCGAGCGCGAGCTGGCTCCGTAGCACGCGAAGCTCTTGCTCCTGCTCCTCGTGCTGCAAACGAAGTGCGGTGAGCTCGGCGTCCCGCGTCGATTCCTCGGACGCATTGCGGGTCTGTGAGTGCAGCCCCACCGAGCTGCACCCGAGCAGTGTCGGCACGACGACCGTTGCTAAGAGCATCTTCACGGCATAACCCCGCACCCGGATCGTAGGTACGGCACGGGACGCACGTCAAAAAAGACGTGCCTAGCGCCAGGTTCCAAGTGCCCGAAATCGCTGATATCGCTCGGCGACCAGCTCCGCGCCTGAACGCCCGCGCAACTGTTCGAGATGGGCCGAAATCCGATCGCCTAGCAGCCGTGCGGCTTCCTCGGGCTTGCGGTGTGCCCCGCCGGTCGGCTCTGGAACCACCTCGTCGATGACGCCGAGCGACGCCGCATCCTGGGCGAGGAGGTGAAGCTGCTCTGCCGCTTCAGGGCTGCGCGCGCCGTCCCGCCACAGGATCGAGGCGCATCCTTCCGGTGTGATCACACTGTAGGTAGCGAACTCCTGCATCAGGACGCGATCGGCTACCCCGATTGCAAGGGCCCCGCCCGAGCCGCCCTCGCCTACCAGCGTGCTGATGATCGGGACGCGGAGCTGACTCATGGTTTCGATCGCGCGGCCGATCGCCTCGGCCTGCCCACGCTCCTCGGCACCGACACCCGGGTACGCACCCGGCGTGTCGATGAACGTGAGCACCGGCCGCCGGGCTTGCTCGGCCAGCTTCATGACGCGGATGGCTTTTCGGTAACCTTCTGGATGCGCCATGCCGAAGTTGCGGTGGGCCTTGTCCTTGGCCGTTCGACCCTTCTGGTGTCCTACGACTGCCACGATGTCGCCATCGAAGCGGGCAAATCCACAAATGATCGCAGGATCGTCGCGAAACGCTCGGTCACCATGGAGCTCGACGAAGTCGTCGAACAGCAGGGCCACGTAGTCCCGCAAGTAAGGACGGTCTGGATGACGGCTGAGCTGCACCTTGGTCCAGACGTCGACGTCGGCATACAGCTCGCGCTGCAGGCGGTCGGCCTGCATTTCGAGGGCGCGGATCTCCGCATCGATCGCCGCTGCCTCGGGGTCGTCGGACTCGGTCAGCGCCTTGAGGGCAGCGATGCGTTCCTCGAGCTCGACCAAAGGCTCTTCGAAGTCCAGATGCGCCATCTTCTTCGCATGCTTCGCATATCTGACGGGCCTCGCAAAGCCCTCGCTAGTCGCGTTCGGCGCGACCGAGCAGCTCGAAAACCTTGGTCGGCCGCGCCTTTCCCTTGAGTTGCTCCTCAGGGAGCTCTCTCAGCTCGAACTGGCCGCCGAGCTTTTCGCGGGTTCCTTCGCTGATCAAGGTCTGCCCCGGCTTCGCGATTGCGCAGAGACGGGACCCCGTGTTCACGGGGTCGCCGATGACGGTGTATTCGAGCGCTTCGCTGCTTCCGATGTAGCCCGCGACCACTTCCCCGGTATTGATGCCGATGCCGATCTCGAAGGGCGGCAACCCGCTCTGTTCGTGACCCACGTTCAGCGAAGTCATTGCTGCTTGCATCTCCAGCGCCGCACGCACGGCCCGAACCGGATCGTCGCGATGAGCGACGGGCGCTCCGAAGAGCACCATCATCTCGTCCCCGATGAACTTGTCGAGCGTTCCTTCGTAGCGGAACACGATCTCGACCATGCGCTCGAAGTATTCGTTGAGTGCGTCGACCACCACCTGCGGCGCGCAAGACTCGCTGATGCTGGTGAAGCCACGAATGTCCACGAAGAGAATGGTGGTCTCCCGAAGCTCCCCGCCCTTCTTCACCTCGAGCTCGCCGGAAAGCACCTGCTCTGCGATGGCCGGAGACAAGAGGCGCCGAAACCGTTCGCGCATCACGGCTTCCTGCTCGAGCTTCTTTGCAAAGAGCGTGTTCTGTACCGCGATGGCAGCCTGGCTGGCGACCGTTTCGAAAAGCGCCAGGTCCTTCTCCGTGAACGCGTGAGTCGCGAGCTTCGAGTCCAGCATCATGACACCGAGGACGGTGTCCTTGTGCAGGAGCGGGACGCACATGGTCGAACGGATTCCTTGCATGATCACCGATTGCGCGCTCTGAAAGCGAGCATCCGAAGAAGCATCGTGGGACAGCACCGCTTCCTTTTCGCGCACGACGGTGTCGAGCACGGTCTTCGATACGATGACTTCTTGATCGGGGTCGACGCCCTCGCCCGTTCGAACCGAAACCGGCTCGAGGAGCCCCCGCTCGTCATGGAGAAGAATCACGCCCCGGTCCGCCGGCACGAGCCGAAAAGCCACCTCGAGGATCTTGTTGCACAACGCCGTGACGCTGGTTCCAATCTCGATTGCGCGTGTCACTTCATAGCTCGCGCGGAGCTTCTCGTAGTCGCGGCGCAGCGAGGCTTCGTCCTCGATCAGCTCTTCGGTGAAGAAAGTCTTCTCCGCCAGAACCGAAACCTTCGCGCGAATCAACGGGCCCGCATCGGAGTCGCCGATCTTGAACCGGTTGGTCGCATCCGGGAGCTCTTCGGCTCCCACCCCGTCGAACGAAACGTGGGTGTGGCGCCGCGCAGGCTCGAACACGATGCGCGTCGAACCGATGGTAATCTCGTCCCCGGGCTCCAGCCGGTGCTCCTGCACACGTCGGCCGTTGACGAACGTGCCGTTGAGCGAGCCGAGGTCACGCAAGACGTACTGACCGTCGACCAGCTCGATGTGGCAGTGCTCCTTCGAGACGACGCGATCGAGAACCTGATGCGTGTTGCGAGGGTGTCGTCCGAGCGAATTGTGGCGGAAGAGCTGACGCTCCTGCCGCCCGCTTGGCCCCATGATGGTGATGCGAGCCATGACCCCCCAATCAGGCTACCCGGGGTACTGTCGGGCTGCAAAGATGGTGCTGGCGTCTAGAGCGTCGACTCGTTCGGCTTGGTCTCGACGATGTACTCCTGCACCGCGCTCTTCACCGGCCGGGCGAAGTACACCTTCTGATCGGCGATTTCGCGCAATGCGGTCACGATCGGCTTGTTCTTGCTGTGAACGAGCGACGGGGCGCCCTTGAGCAGTTGCCGGGTCCTCCGGGCAGCCAAGATGACGAGCGCAAAGCGGTTTTCCTCGTGCTCCAAGCAATCTTCGACAGTGACGCGTGCCATATGGCGGCCGACGTTAGCAGGGCGCCCCCGAGCGGGCAAACCAGTGCGCGGGCGGCGAGAGAAAGGTTTCCCACAGCGGTTGACTCCCTGGCTTTCAGGATTAGGTTGCGGCCCATCAGCACTCTCAACCGACGAGTGCCAACGAGTTACCGGGTAGCGTAAGTACCCGAAATGGAGGGATTAAATGGCCATTCGTCCATTGCATGACCGTGTCCTGGTCAAGCGAGTCAAGGAAGAAGAGAAAACCAAAGGCGGCATCATCATTCCGGATACCGCCAAGGAGAAGCCGATCGAGGCCAAAGTCGTGGCCGTCGGTACGGGCCGGCTTCTCGACAACGGGGAGGTAAAGCCTCTCGCCGTGAAGAAAGGCGACCTCGTTCTGTTCGGCAAGTACGGCGGGACCGAGGTCAAGATCGACGGCGAAGAGCACCTGATCCTCCGCGAAGACGACATCCTCGGAATTATCGAATAGGAGACTGCGAAACATGGCTGCGAAAGAAATCATCTACGATACCCATGCTCGTGACCGCATTCTGAGCGGCGTCAACGCGCTGGCCAATGCCGTCAAAGTCACGTTGGGCCCCAAGGGCCGCAACGTGGTGATCGAGAAGAGCTTCGGCGCACCGACCGTCACCAAAGACGGGGTTACGGTGGCCAAAGAGATCGAGCTCGGGGACAAGTTCGAGAACATGGGCGCCCAGATGGTGCGCGAAGTTGCATCGAAGACCTCGGACATCGCCGGTGACGGCACCACGACGGCGACCGTCCTTGCGCAGGCGATTTTCCGCGAGGGCAGCAAGATGGTCGCTGCGGGGCACAACCCGATGGAGATCAAGCGCGGTATCGACGCCGGCGTGATTCGAGTGGTCGAAGAGCTGAAGTCGCTCTCCAAAGCGACCAAAGACCCGAAGGAAATCGCCCAGGTTGGAACGATCAGCGCCAACGGCGACCGCACCATCGGTGAGATCATCGCCGGTGCGATGGAAAAGGTCGGCAAGGAAGGCGTGATCACCGTGGAAGAGGCCAAAGGTCTCGAAACGGAGCTGGACGTGGTCGAAGGTATGCAATTCGACCGCGGTTACCTGTCGCCTTACTTCGTGACCGACTCCGAGCGAATGGTTGCCGAGATCGAGGATCCCTACCTCCTCATCGTCGAAAAGAAGATCTCGAACATGAAGGATCTTCTGCCCGTTCTCGAAGCGATCGCGCGCCAGCAAAAGCCGCTCGTGATCGTCTCCGAGGACGTCGAGGGCGAAGCGCTTGCGACCTTGGTCGTCAACAAGCTCCGGGGCACGCTGCAAACGGCGGCCGTGAAGGCGCCTGGTTTTGGCGATCGCCGCAAGGCCATGCTGCAAGACATTGCCATCCTGACCGGCGGCACCGTGGTGAGCGAGGACCTCGGCATCAAGCTCGAGAACGTCACGCTCAATGATCTCGGGCGCGCGAAGCGGGTAACCATCGACAAGGAGAACACCACCATCGTCGATGGCGCCGGCAAGAAGAAGGACATCACCGGTCGCATCGAGACCATCCGCAAGCAGATCGACGAGACCAGCAGCGACTACGACCGTGAGAAGCTGCAGGAGCGCTTGGCGAAGCTCGTAGGCGGCGTTGCCGTGATCAAGGTCGGTGCGGCAACCGAGGTCGAGATGAAGGAAAAGAAGGCCCGCGTCGAGGATGCGCTGCACGCAACGCGTGCTGCCGTCGAAGAGGGCATCGTCCCAGGCGGCGGCGTGGCGCTGATTCGTTGCCAGGCTGCGCTCGACAAGCTCGAGCTCAGTGACGAGCAGAGAGTTGGCGCAAACATCCTTCGACGCGCGATGGAGGAGCCGCTTCGTCAGATTTCGGCGAACGCCGGGGTCGAGGGCTCGATCGTCGTGAACGAGGTTCGCAACGGCAAGGGGGGCTTCGGCTTCAATGCCGCGACCGAGGAGTACGAGGATTTGGTCAAGGCGGGCGTCATCGACCCCACCAAGGTCGTCCGGAGCGCTCTGCAAAACGCGTCTTCGGTTGCGGGCCTCATGCTCACCACCGAAGCGCTGGTGGCGGAGATTCCCAAGGACGAAGCTCCAGCGGGCGGCGGTCACGAGCACGGCGGCATGGGCGGCATGGGCTTCTAACCCACCGCCGAACTGCGAAACATGGAAAGCCGGGCGCCGAGAGGCCCCGGCTTTTTCCGTTTTGAAAGCTTCTTGAAAAAGCCGCCTGGACGTCTTGGCTCGGCTGCTACGATTGCTAGGTGAGTTCCAGGACCGATAGGTTGTCGAGCTACCGCAGGCAGCTGCGCGTCGCCGCTGCTACCGTGATGGCGGCCCGGGTTGCCGCTTCTGCGGTCGCAGTCGGGCTCATCGCCTTCGTGCTGGTCGCATGGGCGCTCGGCCCCCTGACCCCTTTCGTGTGGCTCTGCATCGGTTGGGCGCTGGTCTTCGGTATG
Source organism: Polyangiales bacterium (assembly GCA_035466435.1). Classification (GTDB taxonomy): domain Bacteria; phylum Myxococcota_A; class Polyangia; order Polyangiales; family Houyiibacteriaceae; genus SG8-38. Next base: position 96,734 of record DATIUW010000166.1, read on the forward strand.
ATTGCCGCGGCGGTGGCGTGGTCCATCCAGCCGCTGCTCAGGCTTCGCGGACATGGTGCGCTCGGATTGGTCGCCACGGAGCAGCCCTCCCTGCTCTCCCCACTACGAAGCGCATACGAGCTACGAGCAGAGCAGTCGTTTTCCCGAGAGCTGATCGTTGCACAACGGCTCGGTTTACTCCGCGCCCTCGAGACCTCTCCGGCCAGGAAGTTCATCCCTTGGGGCTGGCTCGCACAACCGGCCCTCGCCCTGACTTTGGTCTTGGCCGCCCTTGGGTGGTGGTCTCTCGGCTTCGACCGCGCGGCTGCAGGCCGCTACGCGCTCCTTCATCCAGACCCGGGCATCATCGAGGGGGCTAGAACCAGTCACGTGGTAGCCGGCACCAACGCCGATCTACGGTACCCCGACTACATGGCTCGGCCGAACGAGCGCGCCGAAGATGCCGACCATCTGGTCGTGCCGCGGGGCACCGCCGTCGAGTACGCGGTCACGCCAATCGGAGACGCCGCCCGGGTCGTGGTGGAGCTGCCGGGCCGGCACGTCGAGGCGAGCAGGGCTGGCGACGAGTTCATCGCCTCGTTCGTCGCCGACAGCGATGGACCGTTCGAGATTTACGTCGAGTCGAATCGGGGAGAGCGACGTGTGGACTACCGCGCCCGCTCGATCCGTGTGCTTTTGGACGAGCCCCCTCAGGTGAAGATGATCGCGCCCGAGAAGGATTTGATCGCCGAGGAACGGCAACCGATCCTGCTTCAACACGACACGACGGACGATCATGGCATCCAGGAGCTCACCCTCATCATCAAGCTGCCGAACGGCGAGCACCTCCGGAGGCCGATCCTCACCCCGTCGGACGAGACGCGCGAGGAGCATTACGGAGAGACGGTGATGCGCTTGGAAGAATTTTCCCTCGCTCCGGCGGATGCGGTCACGGTTTGGTTGGAAGCGAAGGATGGGAACCGAGTGGATGGGCCTGGGGTCGGACGCTCTCAGGTCCGGACGTTGACACTCGCCTCGGAGATCACACGTCGGCGCGACAGCATCGTGGAGCTCGAGAAGCTGCTGGATTCGCTCTTGGCGACGCTTGCCGTGCGGCTCGAAAACCCCCTTCCCAACTCTCTTTCGGAAGCGCGCAAGCGCCGCAGCTCGACCATCGTTCCCTACCGCGGCGTCATGGGCCTACTCTCCAACCTGGGCGACCATCGCGGCCCGCGCACCATCCCTTTGCTTCTCGACATGCAGAAGCGCTTGGAGCGAAAGCACGAGCGCGAGGAACAAGCCTATGGGAACGGCGCGCATCCGAGCCAGCGGGAGCGCCATGATCAAATCATCGTGGCCGAGTTGGAAAAGGACAGCCTCCTGGTCGCCGATCTGATCAGCGAGGCCCGGCTCGACGATGCGGCCGAGATCGCACGCGAGATGCAACAGCTACGGCGCGAGATCGCGTCTCTCATCAGCGAGCTGCGCCGGGAGCAGACGCCGGAGCTTCAGCGGGCGCTGATGGCTGCGCTCGACCGAGCGGAACGACGCATGGAGGCTCTCAAGCAGCGTCTTCGCGAGGCCATGCGGTACGTGCCCGGAGAGTTCGTCAATCGGCAGTCCCGGCAGGCAGGCGAGTCGACCGACGCGCTTCGGAGCGTTCGAGAAGCGCTTGCAAAAGGCGACCTCGACGCCGCCGAGGCCGCGCTCATGAAGCTCGATCAAACGATCGAGGCCATGGCCCAAGCGCTCGCGCAGAGCGAGCAGTCGTTGGTCGAGGCCCGGTTCGGTCCGCGGGAGCGCGCGCTGATGGAGGCGATGGACACCATTCGCGATCTCGAGGTCGAGCAGAAGCGCATGGCCGACAAGGCCCGTCGCGTGGGCGACAAGGCCGTCGAACGCGCATCCGCCGAGAAAGATTCGTTCGGAGACGGGGTCCGCGAGCAGCTCGAGAAGATGGCCAAGGAGGTCTCGGAGCTGCTCGGCGGCCTCGGTGACGACGCGCTCGGGCCCTACGAGTCCGATCTGCGTGGGCGTGCGCAGGAACGCGTCAAGGACTTTCAGGAAGCGCTCAAGGGGGGAGATCTCGGCGAGGCGCTCTCCATGGCCAATCGTTTGGCTGGTGCGGCAAACGCGCTCGCCAAGGATCTCGAGCTTTCAGCGATGATGTTCCGCGGGCGCGGCGGTCAAACCGCAGAGGCGGCAGCGAAGGCTCGAGAAGCGGCGGCGCGCGCGCAGGACCTTCAACAGGCCGCCCAGGGCTCCGTTCCCGACATCGCGGGCTCCCTCACGGAACGAGAGCGGCAACAACTCGAAAGACAGGGAGCAGATCAACGAGCCGCGCGAGAGGCGACACATCAGCTCGCCCGCCGGCTTCGCGAGGAAGTGGGCGGAGTGCCGGTGTCCGAGCAGGCGGCCGAGCAGCTCGAGGAAATCGAAGCGCCCATGAACCGCGCGGGACGCGCTTTGGAAGAGGGTGATCCGCTCGAAGCGCACAAACAGCAGGAAGCCGCTGCCGACCAACTCCGGCGGCTGCGGCAGCATCTCGAGTCCCAGCAGAGGAGCTCGGGAGGAACCGGCGGAGAGGAAAGAGGAAGCGGGATGCGCGCGCACGAGCGAGTCGAGATTCCGGGCGCACGATCGAAGGCCGATGAGCTCGCGTGGAGACGCCGCGTGCTCGATGCGATGAATGGCAAACCGCCCGAGGGCTACCAGCAAGCCGTCGACGATTATTACGAAAGGCTCTTGCGATGAGACTCGCGGGCTTACTGATCGTGTTCGCCTGGCTCGGGTCGCTCTCGACCACCGTCCAGGCCGACGAAGCCACCGGCGCCGAGGTGCTGGATCTGCTGGAGGCGTCGCTTGCGGCGGGCGAAGGGGTTCCTGCACAGGTGCTGGTGGCGCAGTACCTCGAGCACTACCCGCGGACGTCGCGAATCGTGGAGCTCGAGGTGTTGGCGGACTATTTCGCCGGCGACTACGAGGCGGCTGCGTCGGGCATCGAGGAGCTAAGCCGAGGCTCGGGCTCCACCAATAATCTCGGGGCGCTCGCAGACGTCATCGTCCGAACCCACGAGACCACCAAGGGCTACGAGACGTTCCAGCACGAAAACTTCGAAGTTCGTTACTCCCCAGGAGAGGACGAGATCCTCGTACCCTACGCTGTCGATACGCTCAAGGCCGTGGCCGAGGCGCTGGAGGCCGAGCTGGGCGTGAAGATGGTCAGCCCAGTTCGTCTCGAGATTTATCCGGATGCCGAGTCGCTCGCGCAGGTGTCCACCTTGTCGGTCGAGGCCATTCGCAACACGGGCACCGTCGCGTTGTGCAAGTGGGGACGTCTCATGATCGCGTCCCCTCGCGCGCTGATGCACGGCTACCCATGGCTCGATACCATTGCGCACGAGTACGTCCATCTGGTGCTCACGAAGGCGACCCTCGATCGCGCGCCGGTTTGGCTTCAGGAAGGCCTCGCCAAGTTCCTCGAGACGCGATGGAGACAGGACACGCCATCATTGAGGCAGGATCCGGCGTCGAGCCAACTGCTTCACGCGGCCTTCGAATCCGACGAGCTTCTGGATTTCGATCAGCTCCACCCGTCGATTGCGCTGCTACCGACGCAGAAGTTGGCGTCGCTCGCTTTTGCACAGGTCTCTTCGTTCATGGCCGCCTACTACGAAGCATTCGGGCCCGAAGGCATTCAGAAGAGTCTCGATCGAATCAGCGGCGGAGAAGACGCCAGGGAGGCGCTCGCCCGCGTTGCTGGTGTTTCGTGGAAGGGACTCGAGAAGCGCTGGAAGAAGAAGCTGGCGGACGAGCCGAAGCCGCCGCCCGCAAGGCTCCTGCCACGGTATCTGAGTGGTGAGGCCACCGAGCAAGACGAGCTCGCCGGGGTAGAATTGGAGCGGGCACGCAATCATCTTCGGCTCGGCGATCTGTTGTGGACCCGCTCGAGGCCCGCCGCCGCATCGGTGGAGTACGCAAAGGCTCACCACGTCGCTCCCGACGATCCCGTGGTAGCCTCACGCTACGCCCGTTCAGCGATCGCGGGGAATAGGCCGCAAGACGCGCTGGCGCCGCTCATGCGGACCCTGTCGCGCTATCCGACCCACGCCCCCGCGCTCTCCAGCCTGGCTACGGCTCAGTTCCGGGTTTCAAACCTCGGCCCCGCCAAGGAGGCGGCTGAGCGAGCAATTGCCCACAATCCGTTCGACCCTCAACCCCATTGCATCTTGTCGAAGCTTCCCCTTCCGCATGCCGATCACGAGCATGCGTTGTGCTCGAGGCTGGGCGGGCTCCGCGAGTAGTGTGGCAATTCGGGGAGCCAAGCGCTAAGAGGTCTTCGTGAACGAACCCGTACGTAGCACCCAGTCCGCAACGCCGAGCACCCCCCCATCCGACGTGGCTCGGGTGCAACAGCTCGCGACCGCGCGAGATGAAATCATCGCGCGGCTCAGGCAGCGAATCATCGGCCAAGAAGAGGTGATCGAGCTGCTGCTCATCGCCTTGTTCGCTCGCGGTCACGGGTTGTTCGTCGGCGTGCCCGGTCTAGCCAAGACTCTGCTCATCACCACGCTGGCGGATGCACTATCCCTTCATTCGAACCGCATTCAGTTCACACCGGATCTGATGCCGAGCGACGTGACCGGCACCGATGTGCTCGAGGAAGATTCGAGCACGGGCCGGCGTCACTTTCGATTCATCCCCGGCCCCGTCTTCACGAACATCTTGCTCGCAGACGAGATCAACCGCGCGCCACCCAAGACACAGGCAGCGCTTCTGCAATCCATGGCGGAAGGGCAAGTGACCGCCAGCGGCAATACCTATGCGCTCGAGCAGCCATACTTGGTGTTCGCGACGCAGAACCCCATCGAGCAGGAGGGCACCTATCCTCTCCCCGAAGCCCAGCTCGACCGGTTCCTCTTCCAGATCGACGTTCGATATCCGAGCCAGCACGAAGAGATCGAAATCGTGAAGCGAACCACCGCGCCCATGCCCACGACGGTCACACCCGTTCTTTCGGCCCAGGACATCATCGGCTTTCAGGATTTGGTGCCCCGAGTCCCGGTCGCCGACCACGTGGTTCAGCATGCCGTTGCCCTGGTGCGTGCGTCCCGGCCCGAGGACCGGAAGGCCCCCGACATCGTGCGGAAGAACGTCGCATTCGGCGCCGGTCCGCGCGCGAGCCAGGGCCTGGTATTGGGGGCCAAAGCGAGGGCGATTCTGCACGGCCGGTATGCCGCGGAGATCGAAGACGTGCGCGCGCTGCTGGAGCCCATCTTGACTCACCGCCTCGTCATGAATTTTCGCGCGGAGGCCGAAGGAGTGACGCCCGCGGACGTGATCGAAGGCATAAGGCAAAGCATCGAGCCGTGACCCATGTGCTCGAACCCGAGCTCGCGGTACGCCTGGCGGGATTGACGCTCCGGGCGAAACGGACCGTCGATGGCCTCCTCGCGGGGATGCACCGAAGCCCACACCGAGGCGCCAGCGCCATCTTCAAAGAGCACCGGGCCTATCGGCCGGGAGACGATCCACGTCTCATCGACTGGCGGGCGTATGCACGATCCGACCGGTACACCATCAAGCATTTCGAGCACGAGACGCAGCTTCGGGGCACGCTGGCGCTCGACATCTCACGATCGATGCACTGGGGCAGCGGCGATGTCAGCAAGCTCGACCACGCGGCCACGTTGTTGGCCGCCCTCGCCTACGTGCTGACGCGCCAGGGCGATGCCGTGTCCTTAATCACGTTCGACGACACGGTCCGAGATCGGGTTCCCCCACGCTCCGGTGCAGCGCATCTCGACTACCTGATGCGAGTCTTGGCGCAGCCGTCTGCCTCCGAAGGCAAGACCTCTCTTCACGAATCTCTGGACAAGTTGATCGAGCATGCTGGCCGAATGGGTTTGGTGGTCGTCGCGAGCGACCTACTCGATCTCGAAGGGCCCGCCCTCGATCCGATTGCGCGGCTGCAGGCGCGGGGTCATCAGACGGTCGTGCTTCACGTGCTGGACCCAGCGGAGCTGGAGCTGCCTTTCGAGCATCCGATGCGTTTCGAGGGGCTCGAGGGCGAGAGTCCGGTTGAAGTCGATCCAGAAGGCATTCGACGGCGTTATCGCGAGGCGGTCGATCAATTCGTCGCTTCCTGCCAGACGCGGATCGTGGCCGCAGGGGCGCGATACATGCTCGCCAGGACGGATACGCCGCCCGAACACACGCTGCTCCAGTTGCTGCGGGAGAATTGAGCCGTGGGATTCGGTCTCCCATGGGCTCTCGCCGCAATGGTTGCGATTGGGATTCCGATCGCGGCGCACCTCTTGCGTCGCCAGAAGCTGCCCCAACAAACCCTGCCGACGATCGCGTTTCTGCACAGGATCCATGCCACGCGGGCGGCGCGACTCCGAGTGGTCGATTGGTTGCTGCTCGTCGTCCGCGTCCTGCTCGTGGCGGCCCTCGTGCTGGTGGCGGCAGCGCCCTATCGGGTGGTCCACTCGAGCTTGCTCGACCGCCAGCATGCGCTCGCGGTCGTGTTCGACGATTCTTTGTCGATGGCAGCGATTCACGAGGGCAAGACGCTGATCGAGCGCGCTGCCGAGCTGTCGATGGAGCAGATCAACGAGCTTCCAGAAGGCTCCGAAGCTTCGATCATCCTCGCGGGGAAACCGCCCCGCGTCTGGGTGAGGAGACGCTCCGAGCTCGACATGATCGAGCATGCGCTCGGCGAGATCGAGGCACGCTCGACCCGGGCCGGGGCATTGTGCGAAGCAGTGCAGTCTGCGGTGGAGCTCTTGCTCGAGAGCGAGCTCGCCGACCGCCGCCTTTTGGTGATATCCGACTTCACGCCGGGCGCGCGGGCGGACGAGTGCGAATGGCCGACCCGCGGCATTCGTGTCGGGTTCGAGGTGGTCTCCACTCCCACCCCGGACAATCGCCGGATCGCGAGCGTCGACGTCACTGCGGAGCCGGAGCCTGCCGAGGGTTTGCGGCTCGACGTCCAGATCGAGGGGAGCAGCACGTCAGTCCCGCAAAAGATCCGACTGCGGCAAAGAGGTCAAGAGACCCAAAGGACGCCGGTTCGGTGGAAGGGCGATCGAGGGGAAGCGACGCTGGTGATCGAGCCCGCGCTCATGGACGCGGTGGTCGAGCTGCGACTCGATCCCGATGACGTTCTTCCCGCCGACAACGTTCGCGGCGTGCTGCTCGGCTCGGACACCATTCACGTTCTCCTCGTGGATGGCGACCCGCATCCCGATCCACGCAAGAGGGAGACGGCCTTCTTGAGTCATGCGCTCGGCGTTGCACCGCTCGTCGGACGCTCGTTCGCCGTGGAGACCCTCGATGCGCAGGACCTTTCGGAGAGCGCGATCATTCGCTCCGACGTCGTCGTGTTGGCAAACGCTGCGCTCGAGGAGAAGTGGCTGCCGCTCATCCAGCGATTCGTGAGCGGCGGGGGAAGCATTTGGATCACGGCCGGCGACCGGATCAATCCCCGCGTCTACGGGAGCTTGTTGCGCGAGCTGCTGCCCGGAAGGTACACGGCCACTCGCATGGAGGAAAGGCCTTTGACCTTCGCGTCGAGCACCCTCCCCGAGCTCGATCAGGCGAAGGTGCGAGGTCGCACGCCGATCGCCGAGATCAACCTCGATGCAGTCGTGACGGCCCGTTTCAGTGACGGCTCGCCTGCGATGGTGGAGCATCGGTACCGGAGCGGCCGCGTGGCGATGTTTGCTACGACGATCGACGACGCGTGGACGGATTTGCCCTACCAGCCCGTGTTCGTTCCATTCGTTCTCGACACGTTGGGCCGGCTCGCCGGCCGGACCGATCATTCGATAGAGCCTTACGAGCCGGTGTCGCTTCCTGGCTCGACGTCCACTCAGCGCATTCAAGTGGTGACCCCGACCGGCCGAACGGTGGATCTGGCCGAGGCCGACCGGGTCACGTTTCGGGAGACCGGTGAGATCGGAGCCTATCGAGTTCTCGTCAATGGTGTGAGCGGAGAGCGATTTGCGTTCGTCGTCCATGCACCATCGGCGGAGAGCGATTTGATTTCGCGAGCGCCTCCGGAGGAGCAACCCGGTGCAGAGGTGTCTTCAGCCGACGCTTCGAAGGGCAGTGAGCAACCGCTGGCCCCGGTGCTGCTCTTGCTGGCGCTAGCTCTTCTCTTCGGCGAGCTCGCGCTGCGTCAGATACGGCGAAGATGAACCACGCGATCGAGGCGATTGAGGTCCTTGTAGATGGCGACGGGCTCCCAAGACGTTTCCTCGAGCGCGAAGTCGAGGACGCTTTGGGCTTGTCCCTGGCCCACCTCGATGAGGATCGGAGCGCTCGGTACGGCGGCCGGCTCGGTGGCTTTCAGCAGGGCTTTGATCACGTCGAGACCGTCCTCGCCGCCGTCGAGCGCGGCCATCGGCTCGTGTTCGCGCACCTCTGCCTGTAGTGTCGGGAGGTCCCGGCTCGCAACGTAAGGCGGATTCGACAAGATTACGTCGTATTGCTCGCCGCGCGCCACGAGGTCGACGCGCTCGAATCGGATGCGCCCCGCAACCCCGTGCAGCTCGGCATTGCGCTCTGCGACTTTCAGCGCTGCCTCCGAAAGATCGGTGGCGGTCACGACCGCCAACGGTCGCTCGGCGGCCACGGTAATGGCGATGGCCCCACTTCCGGTGCCGACGTCCAACACCCGACACGGCGCATCGGCTGGAATGCACTCGAGCGCATGATCGATCAGCGTCTCCGTGTCGGGCCGCGGGATCAAGACATCAGGAGTGACGCAAAAGCGGCGGCCGTAGAAATCGCGGTAACCCAGGATGTAGGCAACGGGCTCTCGTTCGCGCCGCCGCGCCACCAACGGACGGATGAGGCAGCGCTCTTGCTCCAGCAACGGCCGATTCAAATCGAGATAGAGACCGATTCGGTCGATGCCGAGCGCTTTGGCGACCAGCAACTCGGCATCGAGTCTCGGGCTGTCGATTCCGCGCCGCGCAAAGTCTTCGGTCGCCCAGTCGAGGACCTCTCGAATCGTCCAGGTACGCAAGCTCACCGCGTCTAGCGTGTGCGCACGCGCATTTTCTGTTTGGGGAGCGCACCGGCTCCTGCGAGCACTTGCTTTGCGAGCCGGGCCAGCTCGGGCCGGTTTCCCTTCTGCACGAAGGCGGCCACCATGTTTGGGTCGACTTCGAGGAGCTGCTCCATCGCCTCGCGCGCACGCCCGAGCTTTTTCGTCGCGGCATACGTATAGACCTGCGCGCGAAGCAGCATGCCGGCGACCTGGCCGTACTCCTTGTCTTTCGGATCGTACGTTTCGAGGAGCTTCCGTGCTTCTTCCGGATCGCCGGTACGCGCGAAGGACTCTGCGACGACCGCGGCGTACATCGCTTTGGCTTTTGCTTGTGGCTGCCGGTCGAGGCGAATTTCGTTGGCGAGCTCCCGTGCGTCGCGCGTCCGGCCGGCGACGAGATAGAACATCGCCAGATTGGCGCGCACGTCGTCTTGAACCACGGCCGGCGCCTTCTTGACGTCGATGGTCTCGAGGATTCGGATGGCCTCGGCCGGGTCCTCCTGCGCGACGAGCTGCGCTTGCGCGACGGCATTGAGCGCGTCCTTGCCGCCCGGAGTTTGCCTGGCCCGAAGCTACTCGAGCGCAGCCAAGCGGCTTTCATTGTCGGTCGCGCCTTTCAGTATGGCTGCGATGTCGGCCGATTTTCGGGTGAGCCGCCAGACCCACACCAAGTAC
>DATIUW010000167.1:0-1635 GCA_035466435.1 Polyangiales bacterium
GGAGAGCCGACGCTGGATCTTCTCGAGACGGTATTCGAGCCTGCGTATGCGTCTTCCTACACGCCGCAATGCACTTTTTGCAGCACGAACCCCGTCACCGATGCAGAAACGTCGAGCTGGATCGACCACATCTTGCTCTACGCCCTCGCTTCGGATGCGGTGCTTTCGACCGCTCGCGTGTACGACGAGGCGGTCGTGCCGGTTGACTCACAGACGGTGCCGCTATCCGACCACTTCGGGATGCGCTCTGTAATCTTGGTTCCGTAGCGTCTAGCGCGAGAGCCAGAGCACTTTGCCGCGGGCCGCTCCGAGGGTGATCGTCAGGACGCCGTCTTCGATTGCGGGCGCCTCCGTCTCTCCGGTTTCGGGGTCGAGCAGTCGTGCTTCGGAGAAGCTGCTCTCGATGCGGATTTCATCGGTGCGTGCTTCGTAGCTTTCGTTGAAGAGGAAATAGAGCTCGCCGCCGGAAACCTGGCGGCCTGCTACGGATATCCCCAGCCCCGCAGCGTCGACCGGGCGCAACGGCGCCGTCACCACCTCCGCCGCGATTGCCGACGGGATGTGCTCCACCGACGACACGACACGGACGCGCGAGCGCAACGTTTCGACGAGTGCGGCTACCTCTGCGTCTCTGCTCGCCGCGTCGACCCACCCGTCGGCGCGCGTGGGAAAATCACCGGCCCAAAGGACGGGAACGCCCGCGTCCGTGGCGTCGACGATCGCTTCGAGCATCTCGGGCGCCGCCGCCGAAAGGCCGTCGAGTAGAAGCGCCTGAAACGACGCCTCGCCGACGCGAAGCGAGCCATTCGAGCTGCTCGATGACGCCAGCGCGGAGCGACTGATGCGGTCGTAGCCGAAGCCCGCCCGCCGGAGCGCGATGCTGATCTCCGATTCGTAGGCGCCAGGCTCGACGCCGAAGTTCACGAAGTTCTCGGCGCGCCACTCCGGGTAGAGCCAAGCCACCTCGGCCTTGGCGGCGCCTCGGCTCAATGCGTAGCTCAATCGGGCCGCCGAGCGGTTCAGCGAAGGCAGCGAAGCCCAGATCTCGGCGCCTCGATGAATGTCGAACGTGATGTCGAGGGGCCCCGTGGTGAACGCGCTGTCCTCCATGGGGTGGAAGGGGTACCAGCGCTGCCCGTCACTGTGCAGATAGGGATAGGCGTTTCCGTGGTGGACCAGCCGGTTGATGCCCGCGCTGAAGGCACGGCCGATCAAGATACGGGCATCGATCTCGCTCAGCGCGCGCGCGCCGTTTCTCGGAAAGGTTTCGCTGCTTGCGAAGCGCTTGCCGCCGACGTGCGCCGCGGACGCAGCGAGTCGAAGAAAGTCGTAGGATCCGCCGCCAAACAAGCCTTCCGATTCGGGGACGTCCGCCATGCCATACGCATCGAGCACGTCTGCGTATCCACCGTGGGCCTGCAGGCGAAGGTCGATCGTCCGCTCGTGAAGCCATGCGCGGAGCGTGGCGATGAGCTCTTCGGAAAAGAGGTCGCCCCGAACGCGCTCGTAGTCTTCGCGCGCTCTGATGCCACGTTGGTCGACAGCCTGGTATCTCGGCGCGCCGACGCCGCGCAAGAGGTCGACGTATTCCGATTCACCGCCTTCGCGGAACAAAAAAGGAAGCAGCGGCTCGAT
>DATIUW010000168.1:0-1636 GCA_035466435.1 Polyangiales bacterium
GGGGTTGAGCAGCGGAATGATCGCGATCCGGCTGCGCTCGAGCGCGCTGCGCGTCAGCTCGTCCCATTGCAGCCGTTCGGCCAAGGTTCCTAGATACGCGAGCACCACCTGGCTGCCGATTCGTTCGAGCCCGTGCACGCCGCCAACCAGCAGCAGACACGGTGCCTCGGGCTCTTTGCTGCCGAGGACGATGCCGTAGATCGGGTAACCTCCGACCCGGCGCAGCGTTTCCACTCGAGCTTGCCCGCCGAGCCGGTCGATGAGGGCTTCGAGGTCTTCGAGCTCGGGAAGGCTCACCGGAGAACGAGGCTTCGGATGCACTGGCGTGTCGCGGACGCCAGTGAGGCTGCGTCGGAAAAGGCCATCGGCTCGAGACGCGGACCGAAGGTTAGGCGCACGCCGACTTCGTGATGACGGTGCATTCTCAGGAGATGTGGCAGCAACGATGCGCTTCCGACCCAACAGGCTTCACTCGATTCGTAGCGCAGTGTCGCAGGGATGACGGGTACGCGCATCAAACGGGCCATGCCAAAGGCGCCGCGAGAGAACGGCAGCACGTCGTCGCCGGAGGTGGTGGTGCCCTCCGGGAAGACCAACACGGGGACTCCGGCGCCCAGCACGCGCATCGCCCTGCGAAGCGCAACGGCCCCGCTCCTCGCATTGCCCCGCTCGACGAACACGATGCCGAGCGCGTCGAGCACCTCTCCGATGGCGGGCCATCCCGTGATCTCCGACTTGGCCACGGCGCTCAAGGGAAGCACCTGGCCGATTGCAATCGGGTCGAGGTAGCTCACGTGATTGGAGACGAGGAGACATGGCTCGCTCGGGACCGGGCCTTCCACCTCGACGGCGAGCCGCATCCTTCGTCCGATCCGCGAACTGCTATCGCGAAGCCACGAAGCGCGGCGAACCGGCTCCCCGCTCTCGTCGCATCGCCGCAAGACGGCACGGCGGCATGCCAGCGCCTCATCCGCGGTAGCGACCGTTCTGGCGATCGCCACGGGCCACGACGCCCGTCCGGCGGGTGCGCAAGAACCTAGCTCCTCCCCCAAAGCGGCCGCGTATTGCACCTCCGAAGGCTCGCGCTCGTCCGTGTCGGGCATGGGTGACGATTGCAACGAAGAAGAAACAATCCTCCAAAGACCAGGGATTCTCACCGTGGTGGCACTTTTCAGACACGAAGCTGTCACCTCGGGCGACAGAATCAAAGCCCAATGCTGGCAGAGATCTGCGTCTTATCGGCCTCCCCCACCTTGGCCGTCGAGCTCGAGGGCGCGCTCGGCGACGACCGGGTCTGTTTCGAGCCCGTGTTGACCGCGGAGGAAGCGATCGAGCGCGCCTCATGCGGTTGCTCCGCCGCGATCCTCCTCGACGAAGAACCACCGGACATGCCGGCGGCGGAGCTACTGCGACGCGTGCGGAGCCGGGCGTGCGGACGGGAGGCATTGGTCGTGTTTCTTTCTTCGCGGACGACCGAGATCGATCGCGTGATCGCCTTCGAGCTCGGCGCGGACGATTTCATCCCCACGCCGATTGGGGCCCGCGAGCTCGCGCTCCGGCTGAGAGCGGTGCTGCGGAGACACCGCGACGAGCGGACTCGGGTGCACGAGCTGCGGGCGGGGCCGTTTGTCATCAA
>DATIUW010000169.1:0-15952 GCA_035466435.1 Polyangiales bacterium
CTCGCCGCATGCAGTGTGTACGACCCGGCTCTCATGGAGAAAAGCTTGGCCTCGGTGCCGGACCGGCCGCCCGCGTCGACGAGCTCGCCCGACGATGACATCGAGAGGATCTTCGCGTTTCGAAACATCTCGCTCGATCAATCCGGTGATCGTTGGCGGCGCTTCGGTCTGGATCTCGACGGCATGAACACCGCCTCGATCGGCGATCCGGCCGAATGCGTGGCGGCTGACGGAATGCCGGTTCTCGATGGCGAAAAGGGGATCGACAACGCATTCGGCCGGCACGTGCTGCCCACCGTCGTCGACTTGATCGCCTGCTTGGAGGACAACATCGCGTTGAACCAGGGACTCGGCTTTGGCACGGTGCTGTTGCGTCTGCGGGAGTGGAACGGCACGCCGAACGACGCGAAGGTCGACGTCTCGGTTCTTTCCTCCGTCGACGGCACGTCGATGGACGACGTCTCGAATCTCGAATGGGGCGGCCCCAATGGCGCGACGTTGATGCTTCCGGGCGGCTCCGCGGAGGCGCCGCCGCCTGCCTGGGATGGCGAGGACGTCTTCTTCGTCGACCCGTCGAGCCTGGTGGCCAGGCAGCTCTCCCACCCCTTGGTTTGGAAGACCGATGCCTACATTCGCGATGGGCGCGTCGTGCTGCCCGTCGACACCGCGGCCACCTTCGTCTTTCTAACCGGTCCCGGCAGTTTCTCGATCTCGGTCAACGGGTTCCTGGTCGCAGACCTGAGCGAAGACGGTCAGATTCTCGAAAAGGGCCTGCTCGCGGGCCGTTTTTCGGCCGGAGAGCTCGCGGCGACGCTCGCTCCGCTCGGTATCTGCAACGAGGGATTTCGGGACAGCGTCACCACGTTGCTCACCAACAACCTCGATCTTCGAATCGACCCAGAGCTGGGAAGCCCTGACGATTCCTGCACCGCGACCAGCATCGCGTTCAGCTTCCAAGGGATTCAGGCGCGCCTCGCGGACACCATCGCCCCGGTGGATTTGCCCATTCCCGACCCTTGCGCTGGCGGACCCAGGTCGGGGCCCGAGCCGGCATTCGATCGCTGCTGCCGTTCGGTCGAGCTGACCGACCCGCAATCGCTTCCGAACGATTGCTCCACCGGAGACCTGCAGCGCTACACGGATCTGCCGAATCCGATTCCGGTCCCCCTCGAGGAGGGATTCTAGCCGACTTCGAACGACTGGCCGCAGCCGCAATCACCGTTGGCGTTTGGATTCTTCCACTTGAAGCCGTAGCTCATCAAGCTCTGCTCCCAGTCGAGCACGGCGCCCTTCAAAAACTCGATGCTGCGATTGTCGACTACGACTTTGAGTCCGTCGAAGTCGAAGATCAGGTCCTTGTTCGGGCGGATCTTCGTCGCGAAGTCGTACACGTAGTAGTAGCCGGAGCATCCGCCGCCCTTCACGCCGAGCCGGAGCCCTTCGACCGGCTGCTCTGCAGCGGCGACCTTCTTCTTACCCATCTCGATCGCCCTGGGTGTCAGATTGAAGCTTTCCATTTCGGCCATGCTGACCTCTATTTAAGGCGGCCGGCAGCCCTCCGCCAGCCCCGAGGGCTCAGAGGCTACCAGTCGATCGGTTTGCCGCTTTGTTTGGCGGCCCAAAGCGGCGAGCGGTCCCGGAGCCGGTTGACGATGCCAGTGACGGCCTCGGCCACCAGCTCCACCTCGGCGGCGGTCGTATGCCGGCCGAGACCGAATCGAATCGATGCCGCGCTCCAATCCTTGGGCACTCCCATGGCCTCTAGGACGTAGCTCGGCCCGGCTTCCGCGCTGCTGCACGCCGATCCGCTCGAGACGGACGCCACCTCGCACATCTCGATGAGAAGTTGCGCTCCGTCGACGTATCCGAAGGACAGGTTGAGGTTGCCGGGGTGCCGCGGCGCCTCGGCCCCATTGAGGCGCACCTCCGGCAGCGCGCCGAGGAGACGGTCGCGCAAATCATTCCGAAGCGCAGCCAGACGCGCCGCTTCTTCTTTGCCTTCGGTCTTCATGATGTGGGAGGCCGCGCCCAAACCGACGATGCCAGGCACGTTGAGCGTTCCCGATCGGAACCCATGCTCGTGACCGCCGCCTTGCATCTGCGCTGCCGGAATCCCGCGCCCTTGCAGGGCCTGCCGGACGTAAAGCGCACCGATGCCTTTCGGGCCGTACATCTTGTGGCCGGACACGCTCACCAGGTCCGCGTTGGACTCGGTGACCGAAAAGGGCAGATATCCGAGGCCCTGTGCCGCATCGCAATGAAAGACGATGCCCCGGTCGCGCGTGAGCGCGCCGATGGCTTCGACGTCCTGCACGACGCCGACTTCGTTGTTTGCGAGCATCACGCTCACCAAGACCGTCTCGTCGGTGAGCGCCTGAGCCACCGCATCCGGGGAGACCACGCCGCGCTCGTCGACGTCGAGCCAGGTGATGCGCCAGCCCTCCTGCTCGAGCGCCTTGCACGTGTCGACGACCGCCTTGTGCTCGGTGCGCACGGTGACGATGTGCTTCCCATCTGCCGCTCGGGCCGAGGCCGTGCCCCGTATCGCGAGGTTGTCGCTCTCCGTCGCACCCGAGGTGAAAATCAGCTCCTCGGGCTTGGCGCCAATTAGTTCCGCCACCTCGGCCCTGGCCTTCTCGACCGCCTCGCGAGCGGCCCTGCCATGGGCATGAACCCGACTCGAGGCATTGCCGAAGCGCTCGGCGAAATAGGGCAGCATGGCCTCGAGGACACGTTCGTCCACGGGGGTCGTAGCGTGATGGTCCATGTAAATCGGCGTTCGTGGCATGACCCTCGATAACCCTAGCGCCGACTATGTGCGCCTCCAACGCCTTCCATTATGCTTCCCCCATGGCAGGAGCGAGCATCCTTTGTGCGGTAGACTTGACCCCCGCGACTCCGAGAACGGTCGATCTCGCGATTGCGTCGGCCAAGGCGTTTGGGGTTCGAATCGACCTCGTGCACGTCTTGGATGATGCCGATTCTTGGTGGCCCGAATCGCCCGAGCTGCAGGAGGCGTCCGAAGCCGCGAAGGAGGACTCGACTCGATACGAGACGGCCCTCGAGACGGAGCTTCAGAAGGAGCAAGCGCGCTGTGTGGGGGCCGGGGTCGAGTGCGAGGCGTTCGTCATTCGCGGGCGTCCGTGGCGGCTCATCCCGGAGCTGGCGCAGGAGCGCGGCTCCTTTTTGATCGTGATCGGATCCTACGGCGCGAGCGGTCCGCAGACGATCGAGCGCAAAGGGGTCAAAGAAAGAGTCCTCGGCTCCACTGCCCAGCGCGTCCTTCGCGCCGCCGATCGACCCGTGTTCGTCGCAACCGGCGACGGCCCGATTCCGGACGCGCTCCAGGGGACGAAGTGGTTCGTGGGCACCGACTTTTCGGACTCCGCGCTGGCGGCCGTCTCCTGGGCCAAGCGCGCCGCAGCACGGGTAGACGGCGAGCTGCATGTCGGGAACGTCGTCATGCCGGCGGGAGGCGAGGACAAGCCGGACGAGGAGCGAACCTGGCGTCAGGTCTTGCGCGATCAGACCAAGATCGAGGCGGGCCAGAAGCTCGCCCGCTACGTCGATGAGCATGCGCCGAGCGCCCAGCATCATCAGATCGTTTCGTTCGACTACGCCTCGCATGCCCTTTGCGATGCAGCGACCGCCGTGCAGGCCGATATCCTGGTCGTCGGTACCCACCGACAGGGGGTGATGGGCCGCCTTCTTTTGGGCAGCACCGCCTCGCGATGCCTCGACATGGCGCCCGTGCCCGTCCTCATGGTTCCCGAGCAAGCACGATAGATCGGGCGCCGAGGCTCCTTGACATGGTTTGCGGCGTACCTTAGATAGCCCATATGGGACTGATGTAGTCCTATATGTAAGCACCTGGAAATGCTGCGAATTTCTAAAATGACTGACTATGCGGTCGTTCTGGCTACCCACTTGGCAGCCGTCGAAGGGCCGCATGCCGCTCGGGATCTGGCGCTCCAGACCCAAATTCCGGAGCCGACGGCCAGCAAGTTGCTCAAGAAGCTGACGCGGGCCGGGGTGGTGGTTTCGCAGCGGGGCGCCAAGGGTGGCTACGCACTGGCCCGCTCGCCAGAGCAAATCGGCATTCACGAAGTCATCGAGGCAATCGAAGGACCGATCGCGGTGACCGAGTGCTCCGATGAGACCACCGACTCCTCGTGCGAGTACGAAACCAACTGCGGCGTGCGGGCCAACTGGCAACGGATCAATCTCGCAGTCCAAACCGCGCTTTCCGAGATCACGTTGGCGGATATGGCATTTCCCGGCGCGGCGGAGCTCGTGTTGCTTGCTCGCTCCAGCGAAGAAGCAAAGCAGCGGCGCGAAGCCGGCCCACGGAGCAGCGACATCCACTGAGTTGGAGCAACCCATGTCTACAGCAACAGAATCGATCGAACAGATCCTCAAGAAGGGCTACGAAGCCGGTTTCATCACCGACATCGAGCAGGAGTACGCGCCGCCCGGACTCAACGAGGAAATCATCGCGTTCATCTCGAAGAAGAAGCAGGAGCCCGAATGGATGTTCGCATGGCGACTCAAGGCCTACCGGCGCTGGCTGGAGATGAAGGAGCCTCGCTGGGCCAAGGTGAGCTACCCCGAAATCGACTATCAAGACATCTGTTACTACGCGGCTCCGAAGTCGAAGGACGACGCGCCCAAGAGCCTCGATGAAGTCGATCCAGAGCTCCTCGAGACCTACGAGAAGCTCGGGATTCCTCTTCACGAGCGCGAGATTCTAGCAGGCGTCGCCGTCGACGCGGTGTTCGACAGCGTCTCCGTGGCGACGACGTTCCGCGAAAAGCTCGCGGAAGTGGGCGTCATCTTCATGTCGTTTTCCGAGGCCGTCCAAAAGCACCCGGAGCTCATAAAAAAGTATCTGGGCTCGGTCGTTCCGGTCTCCGACAACTTCTTCGCAGCGCTCAATAGCGCCGTTTTCAGCGACGGCTCCTTCGTCTACGTCCCGAAGGGCGTCCGCTGTCCGATGGAGCTTTCGACCTATTTTCGCATCAACGCCGCCAAGACGGGGCAGTTCGAGCGAACGCTGATCATCGCAGACGAGGGAAGCTACGTGAGCTACCTCGAAGGATGCACGGCGCCGATGCGCGACGAAAACCAGCTCCATGCTGCGGTGGTCGAGCTCGTCGCCCACAAGGACGCCCAGATCAAGTACTCGACCGTGCAGAACTGGTATCCCGGCGATGAGCAGGGCAAAGGGGGGATCTTCAACTTCGTCACCAAGCGCGGGCTGTGCGAGGGCGAACGCTCGAAGATCAGCTGGACGCAGGTCGAGACCGGCTCGGCCATCACCTGGAAGTACCCGAGCTGCATCCTCAAGGGCGACGACTCGATCGGAGAGTTCTACTCGGTCGCGCTCAGCAACCACCGTCAGCAGGCCGATACCGGAACCAAGATGATCCACCTCGGCAAGAACACCAAGTCCACGATCATTTCGAAGGGAATCAGCGCGGGTCACGGTCAGCAGACCTATCGCGGCGGGGTCAAGATCATGCGAGGTGCGACCAACTCACGGAACTACACCCAGTGTGATTCGCTGTTGATCGGCGACAAATGCGGTGCGCACACGGTACCGTATGTCGACGTTCGCAACAGCTCTTCCAAGCTGGAGCACGAGGCGACGACGTCCCGCATCGGTGACGATCAGCTCTTCTACTGCCGGCAGCGGGGACTTTCCGAGGAAGATGCAGTGAGCCTGATCGTCAACGGGTTCGCCAAGGAAGTGCTGAAGGAGTTGCCCATGGAATTTGCCGTCGAGGCGCAGAAGCTACTCGGTGTGAGCCTAGAAGGAGCAGTTGGCTGATGTTGAAGATCGAGAACCTGCACGTCGCAGTCGACGGAAAGCCGATACTCAAGGGCATCGATCTGAGCATCGAGCCCGGCGAGGTCCACGCCATCATGGGGCCGAACGGGTCTGGCAAGAGCACGCTCGCCTATGTGCTGGCCGGGCGCGATGGATACGAGGTCACCGAGGGCCGGATTCTCTACAAGGGTCAGGACCTCTTGGAGATGCCGCCGGAGCTGCGGGCTGCCGAAGGCGTATTTCTCGGCTTCCAGTACCCCGTGGCCATTCCCGGAGTGAGCAACATCTATTTCCTGAAGGCCGCGATCAACGCCATACGCAAACACCGCGGACAAGATCCTCTCGATGCGATCGACTTCATGAAGATGTCGAAAGAGAAAGCAGCCTTGGTTCAGCTTCCCGACCAGCTCACCAAGCGCGCTGTGAACGAAGGCTTCAGCGGCGGCGAAAAGAAGCGAAACGAGATTTTTCAGATGGCCATGCTCGAGCCATCGTTGGCGGTGCTCGACGAGACCGACTCGGGGCTCGACATCGACGCGCTCAAGACCGTGGCCGAAGGGGTCAACGCGTTGCGCAGTCCCGAGCGCGCCATGCTGGTCATCACGCACTATCAGAGGCTGCTCGATTACATCATCCCCGACGTGGTGCACGTGCTGATCGACGGCCGGATCGTTCGAACTGGAGATAAGGACCTCGCCAAGCAGCTCGAAAAGCAGGGGTATGCCGAGGTCCGGGATGCACAAAGCCTGTGAGCGACTCGCATCGACACACACTCCTCGGGAGCCTTCCCGCCTCGTTCGACACGGGGCCTGAATGGCTTCGCGCGCTCCGGGCGCGCGCGGCTGACGCCCTCCGTGAGAAGGGTCTGCCCACGAAAAAGACCGAAGCGTGGCGGTTCACCCCCGTCCGCAACGTCGTCGACCGGGAATTTCATCAGCGGGAGCCCGGCGTTCCGTCATTTGGCGCGCCGGTGCCCGATGGCGTGACGGTGCGAAGCCTCCGACAGGTTCTCGATGCCGATCCCGGGCTCGTCGAAGGCAAGCTGAGCCTCGCGGGCGTGCCCGAGCACTTCGCGGCACTCAATACCGCCCTGTTCGTCGATGGCGTTTGGATCGACGTGCCGGCAGGCTGCGCCGTAGAGGATGCCGTCGAGCTCGTCCATTCGGCGCCGGCCTCCAAAGAACCGGCCGTGGCGTATCCCCGCGTGTTGATCACGGTGGGCGAGGGCGCCGAGCTGAAGGTCATCGAAAGCTACGTGGGCAACGAATCGCTCCAGCTCACCAACTCGGTCGTCGAGATCGACGTTGGCCGCAATGCGAAGGTCAGCCACGTGCGCGTGCACGAGAACGAGGGCCTGCACGTAGGGCGTGTGGACGTGAGACAGGCCGCCGACAGCAGCTACCGGTCGACCGTCGTGACCATGGGCGGCTCGCTTCTTCGCTTCGATGCACGATGCCTGCTCCAGGGCCGTGGCGCCGAATGTCAGCTCGATGGGGCCTACCTCGTCGAAGGCAAAGATCACGTCGACCATCACACGCGGGTGGAGCATCAAGCGCCGAGCTGCCGAAGCGGGCAGACCTATCGGGGCATCGCTTCTGGAGAAGGCACCGCCGTATTCGACGGCATCGTCATCGTGCATCGCGATGCCCAGCAGACCGAGGCGCACCAAGAGAATCGGAACCTACTGCTTTCGGATACCGCGACGGTGCACACCAAGCCGCATCTCGAGATCGACGCAGACGACGTGATCTGCAGTCACGGGGCCACCGTGGGCGCTCTCGACGAAGACCAGCTTTTCTACCTCCGTGCCCGCGGCGTTCCGGAGGACCTCGCTCGCGGAATCCTGACGTTCGCGTTCGTCGAGGCCATCGTCGACCGGGTGGAGCACGAGCCGACCCGAGCACGTCTGCGCGAGGCCATCCTCGCGAGGATTCC
Organism: Polyangiales bacterium; assembly: GCA_035466435.1. Lineage (GTDB taxonomy): Bacteria > Myxococcota_A > Polyangia > Polyangiales > Houyiibacteriaceae > SG8-38. Next base: position 7,766 of record DATIUW010000169.1, read on the forward strand.
CCGTGGTGATGACATTCGGGGGGTCACATGACGGAGGTATCGATGGTCACATCCGCGCGGCCCGCACCCTTCGACGTGACGAGGGTCCGTGCGGACTTCCCCGCGCTTCATCAAGAGGTGCATGGCAAGCCTTTGGTGTACCTGGACAGCGCCGCCACCTCCCTCAAGCCGCAGTCGGTGATCGATGCGGTCGCCGACGTCTATGCGCGGGACTGCGCCAACATCCATCGTGCGGTCCACCTTCTCTCACAGCGCGCCACGGCTCGCTACGAGCAGGCGCGCGACAAGGTTCGGCGCTTCTTGAACGCTGCGCGCAAGTCGGAGATCATCTTCACGCGCGGCACGACCGAGGCGATCAATCTCGTGGCGCAGAGCTGGGCCCGGACCCACTTGAGCGAAGGCGACGAGGTCTTGATCACGGAGCTCGAGCACCATTCGAACATCGTCCCGTGGCAGATCGTCTGTCAGCAGACTGGCGCGAAGCTCGTCGTCGTCCCGATGACGGACGAGGGGGAGGTTCTCGTCGAGGACTTCGCGCGAAAGCTGAGCGACCGCACCAAGTTGGCGGCGATCTCCCACGTGTCCAACGCGCTCGGGACGATCTTGCCCGTTCGAGCCATGGTGGAGCTCGCCCACCAGCGCGGGGCTGTCGTTCTGGTGGACGGCGCGCAAGCCGCACCCCACGTCGCAGTGGACGTCCAAGCGCTGGACTGCGACTTCTACGCGTTCAGCGGCCACAAGCTCTACGGTCCGACCGGAATCGGGGCTCTCTACGGCAAGGAACGTTTGCTCGACGGCATGCCCCCCTATCACGGCGGGGGCGACATGATCCGCTCGGTCACCTTCGAGGAGACCATCTACAACGATCTTCCGTACAAGTTCGAAGCAGGAACTCCCAACATCGCAGGTGCCATCGGCCTCGGGGAGGCCATCGATTACTTCACCTCCCTCGACCTGGAGGCCGTGCATCGGCACGAGGCTGCCGTGCTCCGCTATGGCACCGAGGCATTGGAATCGATCCCCGGTGTACGGTTGATCGGCACGGCGGCGGACAAGATCACCGTGCTGTCCTTCTTGATGGAGGCGGCCCATCCCCACGACATCGGCACCATCGTGGACGCAGAAGGCGTGGCAATACGGACCGGGCACCACTGTGCGCAGCCGGTGATGGAGCACTTCGGTGTGGCAGCCACCGCGAGAGCCTCTTTGGGCATCTACAACACCACCGAGGACATCGACGCCTTGGTCAGGGCGCTCCACCAGGTAAAGGAGCTGTTCGGCTGATGGATTTGCGAGAGCTCTATCAGGAAGTGATCCTCGACCACGGAAAGAATCCGCGGAACCACAGGCTTCCCGATCCGTACAACCGCGAAGGCCGCGGCCACAACCCGCTTTGCGGCGACAAGATCGTGCTGCGCCTGCAGCTCGACGGTGACGAGATCACCGACATCGGGTTTTTGGGTCAGGGCTGCGCAATCTCGCAGGCCTCCTGCTCGACCATGACCGAGGCGATCAAAGGCAAGACCGTACGAGAGGTCGACGCGCTGTTCGAGAAGTTTCATGCGATGGTCACGGGAGAAGGAGGCGACGATGTCGAGTCTCTCGGCAAGCTCGCCGTCTTCGCGGGGGTTCGCGAGTTTCCCATGCGCGTGAAATGCGCGACCTTGGGCTGGCACACCTTGAACCAGGCGCTCCACGAAGGCAGCGGTCAGGTCACCACGGAGTAGGGCTGTGAGCGACGACGTCGAGCGTTTGAAGATTCACAAGATCCAGCCGCGGTCGACGGCCGACCACGTGTTCTTACCAGTGGCCGGCGGCCATCCACCGCCGGAGGAGCCGATCACCGAAGCCGTGGGTGGGACGGGAGAAAAGCCGGCGGAGCCCATCGACCCGGCCGAGGTCGAAGCCGCGATCGTCGACGCGCTCAAGACCGTCTACGACCCGGAGATTCCGGTGAACATCTTCGAGCTCGGCTTGATCTATGGCGTCGAGGTCGATCCGGAGGGGCACGCCGAGATACGAATGACGCTCACCGCGCCGGCCTGCCCGGTTGCGGGTGCGCTGGTCGAAGAGGTCGCCGAGAAAGCCGGACGCGTGGAAGGCGTTTCCACCTCGCACGTGGAGCTGGTTTGGGATCCACCCTGGACGCCCGAACGGATGTCCGAAGCGGCCAAGCTAGAGCTCGGTATGATCTGACGGACTCCCGTCCCTCATTTCTTCTGGCCCGTGAACTGATCCTCTTTGTGCTTGAACAGCACGTTGAAGGTCGTCAGTGAGCCGTAGCAGCCCGTGATGTAGTGCTGGAGCTGTACCTTCTCCTCGTCCGTGAGTCCCCTGTGACCGTTGATCTTTTGCTCGAGGACTCGGAGCTTGTCCCGCACCATCACCACCTTCTTGAAGAACACCTCGAGAGGGATTCGTTTTTCCTGCGTGTCGGACTTGCCGGGCACGAGCACGAGCTCGCCGCCCTGCCAACGGTCTCCCAGCTCGACGTCACGCACACCGAGCTCGTCCAGAAGAACCTCGCGAAGGACTTGGCGAAACGTTTCTTGATCCATGTCGATTCCAATCTCCGATGGGATGGTGGGCCGTGGCCTTTGCGCGGGCTCGTCTCGGTACTTGCGTGGCACGCCCGCCGCGGGTCGCCGCTTCAAGGCCTGATCCCAAGGAACTTCCCGTGATTTGTGGCTCGAGCAGGTGGCCGTGTCCTTGAGGGGCCAATGGCCTTGCCCGAGACGGCAGTCTCCGAGCCACGATCCATCCGGCTCTTCGCGCTTGCGTATGTACCAGCCGCAGGTGCCACAGCGGCCTGAGAGGTCCCGGCTCATCGCCGCGGAACTTAGGTCAGCGCCAGGAACGGCGCCACCCAGCCAAAGTGGTTACTATTGGTTATCTGATGCTCTACTTTGCCTATGGCTCCAATCTGGATGCCGACAGTTGGACCGCCTGGTGCCAAGCCCGGGGATACGACTCGGGATGCATCGAGCCGCTCGGCCCGGCCTGGCTGCCCGACCACGAGCTCGTGTTTCGCTATCGATCGCGGCTCCGCGCAGGTGGCGCGCTCGACGTCCAAGAGCGCCGCGGCACAGCCACCCCCGGCGCGCTCTTTCGCGTGCACGATTGGGAAGGCCTCGACGCCAAGGAGGGCGTGTCTGGCGGTTACTACCGCCGCGCTTCGGTGAACGTGCTGACCGCGGATGGGCGCGCCCATGTCGCGACGACCTATCGAGTGTGTGACGAGCGCATCGAAAGCGGATTCGTCGCGCCATCGCCCGAGTATCGCGAGATGGTCATGCGCGGGCTGTCGCGCTTCGGTCACGGTCACGAAGGGTTTCTCGCGGTGGCGAGCGGCGCACCGGCGACACCCATCCCCAATGCGCTGTTTGCATACGGTACGTTGATGACGGGCCAGGCGCGGCACGACCTGCTCGCACCCAGGGTTCGTCGCGCACACGGCCCTGCCCACGTGATGGGCGCGTCGCTGATCCACATCGATTGGTATCCGGGCCTGATCCTGGGCGAAGGCGGTCCGGTGCACGGGGAGCTCTTCGAAATCGATGACATCCCGAGCACACTCGAGGAGCTGGATCTCTACGAGGACTTTGCAGGGTACGGCCGAGAAGGCTCTCTCTACAGGCGCTCCTTGGTCCGAGCGGTGCCTGCCGCTGGCGGCGATGCCGCGCTCGCCTGGACATACATCTATTTGGGTGATGCCACCGCGTTTCCGCGGATTTCGACGGGACGCTGGACCGGGACTTGACGCCGCAGCCCGGGAACGTAGACTCAAAGCAGTATGAAAACCCAGTGCGACATGCTGCGTAACTACTTTTGGTTCACCGACTGAGGTGGCCTGCGCGCATTGTTGCTCGAAGGCCGCCTCACAGGGCGGCCTTCTTGGTTAATGTTCCGAGGGTCGTCTCGAGAGGGGCCGGGAGCGCCGACGATGACCCGACCCGATAGAAACCAAGCCCAGAAGCGAACCTCCAGCGTTCAGCCACGCTTTCGCAAAGCCGTCGTGGTGCACGACGGCTCCGCCTTCCAGCTCGCCGCGGACCTGCGCCGCTACGGTTTCGAGGTGGCTGAAGGCCCCTTGTTTTCCGCACCGGACACACACGATACGAGCGGAGCCTTAGCCGTGATCGCGACCCGCCCGGGCGCAACGCGTAGCGGACGCCTCCGAGAGTGGACGCACCAGCTCTGTTGGAGCGGGTCGCCGCTCCTGGCCATCGGTACCGCCGTCGGGCCGGTGGCGGAGTTCTTCGGCTCCCGGCTTGGGACGACTCCCGAAGCGCCGGTGAGTGGTCGGCTCAGCGATGTTCTCGCGGTCGGTGAAGGCTTGTTCGCGGGGATGCCATCCGAGTTCCGGCTCGCGCTCCCCTCCGGGGATCGATTCGAGCGTGCGGCGCTGAGCGCCGAGTTCAGTACGACCGCCTGGAGCAAGGACGGTGAGTTGATCGGCGCCTCCCACGTCTTCCGCCCCGTCCATCTCCTTCATGCGGCGGCACTCGACAGCAAAGAGACGCGACCGGTCGTGTTCGAGAACCTGTTACGCCTCCTGCGGGAGCGAGGCGGCCGCGCGTTCTGAGCAGCCATGACATAAAATGACAATTCATTCGTGAATGTCACCCAGTTGGTAATAATCGCTCCAGCGTGAAAGGTGTCCGTTGCGACGCGGCGCGTCTTCCATTAATCGTTGCGGCAAGTTACGGCCCTCATTCGCCCGTTCGGGTCCGTTGTCCGAGATCTTCGCATCGGCGGCGGTTAGGCTGGGTGGATTCTCGTCTCGCGTTTGACGCATTGCCGCCAAACCGCTAGTTCCACCCCTGAAAGCGGGGAGTGTGGGTGCGTTGGTGTGCCCCGCGATAGCAACGGAGGAGAGTCGAGATGACCAAAAGCATGTTTCAATTGGGTCTAGTCCTCGCGGTTTGTGCCGCGATGATGGGATGCAAGAAGGCCGATGAGGCCGCTGGTGAAGCCGAGCAGGCCGCCGAGGAAGCTGCGCACGAGGCGCACGAGGCTGCTGAAGCCGCGGGTGAAGCCGCTGAAGCTGCTGGCGAAGAGGCTGCCGAAGCTGCGGGGGAAGCCGCCGAAAAGGCCGAAGAGGCTGCGGAAGAGGCGATGGAAGAAGCCGAGGAAGCCGCCGACGAAGCAGCCGCTGGCGCGGAGGAGAAAGCCAAGGAGAAGACGGGCTACTGAGCCTTCTCGACTTCTCGCTTTTCACCGCAAGAGCCGGCTTTTCGGAGCCGGCTTTTTCGTGCCTTGCGTAGCCCGGGGGATGCATCTAGTTGCATCTCGGTCCCATCAAACTAGAACACGTTTCATTCCGGCGCCGATGCCGAATGACGTGAGGCCATGTACTTCGACTACACCCCCGAGCAAAAGGCGCTGCGCGAAGAGCTGCGCGCGTACTTCGATCGTCTCATCACCGAGGAGCTCCTTGCCGAGCTCGACCAGGCCGAAGGCGGCGGCCCTCTGTATCACCAGGCCATGCAGCAGTTGGGCGCCGACGGCTGGCTGGGGATCGGATGGCCCGAGGAGCACGGCGGCCAGGGTCGCGGTCCGATAGAGCAGTTCATCTTCTTCGACGAGGTGCAGCGTGCGGGCTTTCCAGTGCCCATTCTCACGCTCAACACCGTCGGCCCGACCCTGCTCAAGTTCGGCACCGCGGAACAGAAGGCCAAGTACCCGCCCAAGATCCTCGAAGGCAAGTGTCACTTCTCCATCGGTTACACCGAACCTGGTTCGGGCACCGATCTCGCCTCTCTCAAGACGAGTGCAGTGCGGGAAGGCGACCACTACGTGATCAACGGGCAGAAGATTTGGACGAGCCTGGCTGACCATGCCGACTACATGTGGCTCGCCTGCAGGACCGATCCCGACGCGCCACCCCACAAGGGCATCTCGATCATCATCGTTCCGGCCGATGCGGAGGGCGTTCAGATCACACCGATGCATGCGCTCGGGGAAAACAACGTGCACGCGGTCTACTACGACAACGTGAGAGTTCCCGTCGAGAACGTCGTCGGTGGCGAGAACAACGGCTGGCATTTGATCACGACCCAGCTCAACCACGAGCGTGTCGCGCTGTGCTCGGTGGGCCCGCTCGAGAAGATCTTCACCCAAACCGTGGCGTGGGCCAGAAACACGCCCAATGGGGATGGCGGTACGATTCTCGATCTTCCGTGGGTGAGGACGAACCTGGCCCGGGTCTACGCCAAGCTCGAGGTCCTCAAGCTGCTCAACTGGCAACAGGCGTGGGGCATCGCCGAAGACGAGCTTTCCCCGGCCGATGCGTCGGCGATCAAGGTGTTCGGCTCGGAGCTCTACGTCGAAGGCTCGAGGCTGCTCATGGAGGTCCATGGCGCGGCGGGGATTCTGCATCACAGCTCCGAGGGAGCGCTCCTTCGGGGCCGGCTCGAGAAGTACTACCGCATGTCGTTGGTGCTCACTTTCGGCGGCGGAACGAACGAAATTCAACGAGACATCATCTGCCAGGCGGGGCTTCGCATGCCCCGGCTCGGGCGCCGCTGACGAGGTAGCAATGGATTTCTCTTTCACCGAAGATCAGGAAAGCATCCGGGCGCTCGTCAAACAGGTCCTCGCAGACCTGGTGACCGACGACTCGCTCAAAGCGCTGGCCAGACAAGGCACGTGGTTTCACGAGCGCGCATGGAAGCAACTCGCCGAATCCGAGATGCTCGGTCTGGCGATCCCGGAGGCGTATGGCGGCGCCGGGATGGGTCTGACGGAGCTTTGCCTCTTGCTGCAGCAGGTTGGGCGCACCGTTGCACCGATTCCGGCCATCGAGACGCTCGTTTCCTCGGCGCTTCCTCTCGCCGAGTACGGCAGCTCGGAGCAGAAGGATCGTTTCCTGACCGCCATCGTGCAAGGACGGTCGATTTTGACCCCCGCGCTGGTCGACACCGGTAGCCGAAACCCGCTCAATCCATCGGCGGTTGCGCGACCCGAGGGCGCGGGGTGGCGTGTCACGGGACGATTCAGCAACGTCGCGTACGCGGACGTCGCCGAGCGGATCCTCGTCCCCGCGCGCACGGAAGGCGGCGCGACCGTCGTATTGCTGGTCAACCCGAAGGGGGAGGGAGTCCGTCTCGGCGCGCAGCGGGGCACCAACGGCCAGCCACTATGGCTCCTGGAGCTGACCAGCGCTCCCGTGTCGCCCGCGGAAATCCTCGGAAGCGCCGACGACGGAGATCGGGTACTTCGCTATCTCATCGATCGCACGGTCCTCGGCATTTGTGCCGTCGAGCATGGCATCGCCGAGCAGGCGCTCTTCATGACGGCCAATTATGCCGGCGAACGAAAGCAGTTCGGCGTTCCGATCGGAACGTTTCAGGGCGTGACGCAACGAGTCGGCGATGCATACATCGATGTGCAGGCCATGCGATCCTCGATGTGGCAGGCATGTTGGCGGCTCGACCAGGGGCTCGAGGCCGACAAGGAGCTTGCCGTCGCCAAGTTCTTTGCCTCCGAGGCGGGAGCGCGCGTGGTGGCTGCCGCGCAGCACGTTCACGGCGGGATGGGTTTCGATCGAGACTACCCTCTCTATCGATATTTCATGACCTCCAAGCACCTCGAGTTCACCCTGGGTGGGTCCGCCGAGAGCTTGACGCGGCTGGGTGACCTCATCGCCGGCTCCGGCTGAGGCGCCTGGCCCCGACCTCCCAGAGGATGGGCAAAAAAGTCCCTGCCTGGCACTCTTTGGAGCGACTGCTCCCGAGGTGTCAGGCAGGGGGGATGAATGAAGGAGAGGTTGTACCGATCTGTACGCCACGAGCGCCGAATCGTTACACGCCCACGGCCACATCCGGCATCCGGCCCTTTTGCACGACGCAGCGGCAGCAGTGCGCATTGGCCCGTAGGTGACTCTGCTGTAGCTTTGCAGCCATGGCCATGACGACCTTCTTGCGAGCCGAGGCGCTCACGACCGAATCGAAGACCAATTTCATCCGCGAGGTTTGGGATCGCGTCGAAAGAATTCCCGGAGGCAAGCTGCTCTACAGCCGGATCATCGGCAGGCTCGCCCCGTACACCTCTTCGATCGGCGCGGTGGTGCAGGAGCTGCGAAGCGGCTACTCCCGAGTCACGATGGCGGACAGGCAGAAGGTGCGAAACCACCTGTCTTGTGTCCATGCGGTCGCGCTTGCAAACCTGGTCGAGCTGACCGGA
>DATIUW010000170.1:0-14041 GCA_035466435.1 Polyangiales bacterium
GAGCGTGATGCTCGGCTGTCGCGCTTCGAGCCAAGGAAGAGTCCGAGTGAGGTCGAGCTGTTGCTCGTAATAGACGATCGAATCGTTTCGCGACGGCATGAGCGTCGGCAACATGCGCCGAAGCACGCCGATGTTCGTGACTGGCGTGCCGTCAGCGCGTCCCATACCAACTTTCCACGCGATGCCACTGCTTCCAGGGAAACACGATAGCCGAAGTCAATCCCGCGAATGCCCAGCCGCCGAGGACGAGCCAGCCCCCGGTCGGCGCTGCATCCATCGAGAGGAGCACGGCCATCCCCGCAAAACAGGCCATGGTCTTGTAGATGACGAGGTACTGGAAGAACACCAAATAGCGGATCGGCCAAATCGCGCCGAGCGCGAACATCGCGCCTTCACCGACGATCGCACCTCCGTAGAGTGCCGGGACGAAGGGAGCGTCTCCCACCTCGAGGCCCATGCTTCCCCAAGCGGAGGCAGGATCGGTCATCATCCAACCTCCGAGGACGAAGGAAGACGCCGCAAAAAAAAAGCAAACGAGCCGAATCAGCTGGATGCGCCCCGTGGAAAGACCTTCGGTGCTCATGGGCGGACGATACGCAGAGAGCCATCACCGCTGCAAGCTTCATTCACAGTCCGAGCCGCTTTGGGAAGAGCTCGACCACGCCGCGTTCCGCGTCCCGCTGGTCGGCGCCGATCGAGATGACGTCGAACTTCCCGTGTCTCGCGAGAGGCCCGAGATTGTAGAGGATGAATCGTCCACGTCCGCCGTCGGCACGAAACAGCAACTCTCCCACGAGCTCGAGCAGATCGGGGAGCTCGGCGCCGACGAGGCTCGGAAAAACCACGTCTTGCGCTCGGTATGGTGGGCGGGGCCCCGGCAGCAGACGATCGAGCAGGCTCATCGGAGTGCTCGTTCCGCCCCAACGGCCGTTGCATTCCATGAGCAGAGCCTCGAAATCTCCGCTGGGATCGCCCGTCACCAGATGATCGAATGAACAGCGGCCGACGTAACCGAGCTCCTGCAGCGCTGCTGCGACCAACAGCGCGGACTCTGCAAGCGCCTCATTCACGGGATCGGGCAAGCTCGAAGGCCGGCTCCCCACGAAGACCTTGTGCTCTCCTTCCAAGATCTGCTCGTAGATGCCGTCGAGACGCGGCTCGCCGAGCCCGAGCGGCGGAATCCAGAGCTGCGTCGAGGGCGACGAGTCGGTCTCGAGCCAAGCGACGGCGAGCACTTCCTCTCCTTCGGGCCACTCCGTTCGGTGAAGAAATTCGTGCACGGCGCGGCTCGCGTCCCGCCTCGATTGCACGTCCTTCGCCGAAAACACCGCATTGCCCATCGCAGAAGCGCATCGTGTTCGTTTGAGCCCGACGCGGCTGTAGCGTTGCGCGAGCACGCGCAAGTCTCTTTCGATGCTCGCAGGGTCTTTTGCAACTCGCGTCTCGACGATCGCCCTCCGGCCGAGCACCCGCGTGACGAGCTCGCTGAACAGCGCCTTGTCGTTCGCGATCCAGGTGACCGGTGGTGGAGGCGCCACCACGCGCACCTCGCTGCCGCTGTCCACGCTGAGCATCGCTGCAAGCTCCCAAACGTCTTCGATCCCCATGTATGGATGAATCGTCATGCCGCGAGCGTCTCTCGCAATCTCCACGAGGCGTGCGCGTGCGCGTCCGGTGGTGCAGGCGCGCGCCACGTGAATGGGCGGGCCTACCGGATCGGCCACCAAGTGCTCGGGGGCCCCGAGTCGCAGCGTATCGCGGCAGTACGCTTCGTATCCCTCGGCGGCTGGCGTGACGGTGACGTAGACGTCCCGATCGCCGGCTCTCAGACGGCCGCGGTGCTGGTATTCCTCGACGCCGGCGATGTCGACCAAGAAAGGGATCGCCGACACGTCGTCGAGTTGCAAGACGGGGCGCGCCGTGTCCCCTGGCTGCCAACGATACGGCTCGTAGGGCCTGAGCTGCTCCGCGATGCCGAGATCTGCACTGAGCTCTCGACCGGCGAGGCGCGCATGTTTCGTACGCTCCGTTTCCAAGGACGTCAGTTCCCCGATCGCGCGGGCGCGTACTCCTTCAAGAAGCCTTGGATCGCAGTCCAGTAGACGTCGTGGTCATGCCACTTCTCCCAGAGCGCACGCGAGCCGTGTTGACCGGCCGAGGCCGGGGTGAAGAGGATCTTTTTTTCCGAGGGTGACGCATCGAAGATGGGCTTCACCTGTGCCCGCTCGTTCTTCGACGAGGTGATGAAGAGGGGTTGCTTGATGCGCTTGGCGAAGTCTTCGACGTAAGCGGAGCCTCGTCCGCTCTTGAAGTACTCGCCGGGAGAAAACGCCACCACTCCGACGACCTGCTCCGGATGCTCCGCAGCGAGCCGGAGCACCAAGGACGCCGAATACGAGCTTCCCCAAACGATGATCCGCTCGGCTTTCAATTTCTTTCGGGCGTGTTCGAGAGCCGCCTCGAGGTCCGAATAGGCATCGAGATAATCTTGCGCGAGACCTTTGCTTCGAGCGCGCTTCGCCGTTTCGTTCACCACGCCGTTGACGCCTTTTCCGGAACGCTGGTCGACGGCCATGACGCGGTAGCCGCGCGCCGCCAGCTTGGGCGCGATCTCGCGGTACTCCCCACGGCTCCAGCCTGCTTGATGAAAAAGAATGATCAGCGTGGGCGAGGGCGCTTTGGGCTGGTACGAGTCCGCCCTCGCCTCGAAGCCTCCGGCCGTGGGAAAATCGATGCTCTCGAAATCGGCGTCGGCCACCGCGATCGGATCCGAGGCAGCCGCCCACAGGACGGCGAACCCGAAAATCATGCTTCGATGCATCTGCTCCTCCTACGCAGAACGGAAATCGTTCTCTTTGGGACGATGGAGCTCAATACACCGAAACCGGCGCCGCAGCATCTGCCCGCAGCGTCGCCGAGAGAGGCAGATCTCGAGACGAAGTGCCCACGTGTACGCCGTAATCGAGCGCTTCGAGCACCCACGCCGATTGATCGACGTCGTAGTAGGCGAGGCTGTCGATGGGAAGCGCCAGCTCCACCGTTCGTGTCTCCCCGGGCTCCAACACGACCTTGGCGAACGCTTTGAGCTCGCGCTCTGAACGCTCCACGGCCGAGCCAGGGTAGCTCACGTAGAGCTGCACCACCTCGGCGCCCCGGGTGCCGCCGTTGTTGGTCACATCGACGCTGAAGCGGGCCACGTCTCCGGCCCTCGCTTCGGTTTGCGCCGGACGAAGGTCGTCGATGGCAAACGTCGTGTAGCTCAGCCCGAAGCCAAACGGAAACTCCGGCGTGGCATCGTTTCGGTCGAGGTAGCGGTACCCATGGAAGTAGTCGTAGGTGACTTCGAGTGAGACGTTGTCGAACTCTGGCAGTTGATCGAGAGCCTTTGGAAACGTGATCGGCAGCTTGCCGGACGGGTTGGCCTCTCCGAACAAGAGATCGGCCACCGCGTGGCCTCCCATCTGGCCTGGGTACCAGACCATCAGCAGCGCCTCGATGTCCGGCAGCCAATCGCCCATCGTGATTGCGCCACCGCCTTGGAGAACGACGATCGTGCGGTCGTTGGCGGCCGCGACGTCTCGGATCAGCGCGACGCGCTCGGCGGAGAGCCCGAGATCGACTCGGTCTCCGGCGCCGATGAGTCCTTCGCCCTCGTCTTCGGCAGTGAGGCCGGTCACGACGATCGCAGCGTCCGCGGCCTCGATGAGCGCGATGTCGGCACTGTCGAGCACGTCGGTTCCCACGTGGTCCACGACGACGCCGTCCCCCACGGCTTCCTCGATACCTCGTAGCGGGGTGATGACGAACGAAGGCTTCGTATCGCTGCTGCCCGAGTCTCCGGTATTGGGCGTGTCCGCAAGAACGCCCACGACGACGAGCCGCGTGAGCGCGCTCTCGTCGAGGGGCAGCGTCTCCGATTCGTTCGCGAGCAGAACCGAGCCTTCAACCGCAACCTCTCTTGCGAGCGCGAGGTGCTCTTCGCTCGCGAGCACGCTCTCGTCGACGTCCGAGGGTTGATCGAGCCCATGCTGCAGCTTCTTTCGAACCATTCGACGAACCGCGTCATCGATCACGGCTTCGGGAACATCACCGCTCTGCACGGCGGTCATGAGCTCTTCGCCATACACCTTGGCCGCGGGCATTTCGAGATCGAGCCCGTTCAAGGCCGAGCCCAGCGTAGATCGCGTGCCGAATATCCAATCGGACAGCACGAAGCCGTCGAAGCCCCAGTCGCCTTTGAGGATTTCCCGGAGCAACTGCTCGTTCTCGCCACAAAACTGGCCGTTGACGGAGTTATAGGCGCTCATGACCGAAGCGGCGCCGCCCTCGAGCACGGCCGCTCTGAAATGAGGCAGATAGATCTCGCGAAGCGTTCGCTCGTCGACCGTGACGTTCACCTCGAAGCGCGTATCCTCGATGCTGTTGGCGGCATAGTGCTTCGGGTTGGCGAGCACGTACTGCTGAAGCCCCTCCACGAAGGCGACTCCCATGCGTGACAGATGGTGCACGTCCTCTCCGTAGGTTTCCTGAGACCGGCCCCAGCTCGGATGACGCAAGATGTTGATGGTGGGCGCGAGCAAGAGGTTGCCGCCCACTGCTTTGAGCTCGCGGCCCATGGCTTCGCCGACTCGACGCTCGACGTCGGGATCCCAAGTTGCGCCCCGCGCCATCCCGACCGGGAACGTGGTCGCCCCTTCGACCGTGCCCACCCCGCGCGGCCCGTCGGCCATCTTGAAAGGCGGAATGCCCAGGCGTTCGACGCCTGGCACGTTCCACAAGACCTCACCCTCGGGCAGTAAGAATCCACTGTCGCCTGCCATCTGTGCGACTTTCTCTTCTAGCGTCATCTGCGCCAACAAGTCGTCGACGCGCTTCTCGATATCGTCGCCTCCGCTGCTGCAGGCGACCAGCAGGCCGATCGTGACCCAACCCAAACTCGTGAGCTTCATGGGGCCAGAGAGTACTCGATCTCAGTCGACTTCCAAGATCACCTTGCCCCGGGCCCGCTTCGTCTCGATGTAGCGGTGGGCTTGTGCGGCCTCATCCAACGGAAAGGACCGGTCGACCACGACGCGAAGGCGGCCGGCGTCGATTCGCTGCCGAATCCAGTCGAGCTGGCTTCGGCGCGAGCGCACCACCACCAGCTTGGCCCGCTTTCGGCGCACGAACGTCTTCGCCACGTCCTTGAAGATGCGTGGGCTCGGAATCGTCTGCACGTACGTGCCGCGGGGCGTGAGCAGGTGCTCGAGCGTGTCGAAGCGGTAGTTGCCGAACACGTCGAGGATCGCGTCGAAGCGCTCATCGAGCTCGGTCAGCTCGGTCTTCGTGTAATCGATCACGCGATCCGCTCCCAGCTCCTGCACCAAGTCGACGTTCCGATAGCTGCACACCGCCGTCACGTGCGCGCCCAGAATCTTTGCCATCTGCACCGCGAATACCCCGACTCCGCCGGAGGCGCCGTTGATCAAGACGCTCTGACCCGGTTTCACGTGCGTGTTGTTCCGCAGCATTTGGAGAGCCGTTTGCGCGGCGAGCGGAACGGCAGCAGCGGCGCTCAGCTCGATTGTGGAAGGCGCGATGCCGAGCTGCTGGCAATTGACGGCGGCGTACTCCGCATAAGCCCGACCTGCAAAGTCGTTGATCATGCCGTACACGACGTCGCCCTCGGAAAGATCGGCAGCGAGCCCCGCTTCCACCACCTCCCCTGCAATGTCATGGCCGACGAGCAGCGGAAACTTCGTGCCCGTCGCGACCTGAAACTTGCCCTTGCGTACGATGATGTCTTTGGGGTTGACGCCGATGAAACGCGTACGGACCAGCACTTGCCCACGCTTCGGAACGGGGCGAGGCACCGTCGTGTAGCGGAGCACTTCCGGGCCGCCATAGCGGTCGATGACTACCGCCCGCATCGTGGCGTGCGGGTCGAGATGCTTTCCGTACTGCGGCAGCGCGCTCATCGGAGTCAGTAGCGGTAGAGGAAAAGACCAGAGAGGATCTTGGGCTGAAAAAACGTGCTCTTTTCGGGCATCACGACATCGGGATTTTCGAGTCCCGCGTCCGCCACGGCCATCAGCTCGTCCAAGCCGACGGGATGAAGAGCGACGGCGATGTCGTACTCTCCCTCGTCCACCACCTTCTTCATCTCCTGCAAGGCGGACTCCGAGTAGTAATCGAAATGGTTGGGGTCGACGATCATGTCGTGGGTCAACCCGAGCTTCGGGTAGAGCTCGCGCTCGAGGATCGCACAATCGAGCCGACCCACCACGTCATCCGGCACGTGCTGCGCGGCGAGATTGAAACATCCTTGCTTCGTGTAGATGCAAAACTCGTGCTTCGGAGGCGTGCGAAACGAATCGACCGGTCGGAGTGGAAGGTCGTTTTTCACCTCGGCAAACGGACGCACTCCGTTGATCACGCGGTTGTAGGCCTGAATGACGGCCTCCTCGGTGACGTAGCAGAGGAAGTGACTCTGTTCGTTCAGCAAGCTCGCGTGATAGCGGTGGTGCCCGTCGGCGATGTAAAAAGGCTCCGTCCCGAGCGCCGCCCGGAGAGCCCGTCCCGTTTCGCTTTGCTCGGGCACCCGCCACACCTTGTTGCGAATGCCTTCGAGCTCGCTGAAGCCCCCGAAGGCGCTCGTGAAGTCGTAGACGGGCTCGCCTTCCTGCTTTGCCTTTTCGAGCAGGGCGGCAATGGGCGCGCGTGTCAGGACGAATACGGCTCCGATCTGAAGACCGGTGGCGCGACGCACCGCGAGGCGTCCTTTGACCTTGTCGTCGAACGTCTTTTCATGGCGGATGATCTGCCTGTCCTCGTAGGGTGAAACCTCGGCCGCTACGAACACGCCCGTGCGCTTTCCTTCGGGCCAGGTTTGCTCGTACACGTAATAGGCGGGATCCGGGTCCTCGACTAGCGCGCCTTCTGCCACCAGCCGTTCGCACGCCTTCGCTGGCTCGTCGCCCAAGCTGATGTGGAAAAGCGAGCTCGGCTCGTTCTCGAGCCAGGCTTCGAGCGGTGTGCCTGGCTTGATGACGTCGTAGGGTGGGGCGGCGACTCGAGATGCATGACCCGGGTCAGGACGCAGCCCCGTAAGTCCGATCGTGGCGACCATGGGTAGGCTCCTCCGGAGCTTGCCGATCGCATATTGCCTATGGAAGTCAAGGAGCCCAGGCTAGGCGAGCTCGAGCGTTCCCCGATCGCCGTCGAGAACGACCATATCGCCGGTTCGAAAACGTCGTGTCGCGTCTCGCAGGTTCACCACGGCGGGCAACCCGTATTCGCGTGCGACGACCGCGCCATGCGACACGGCGCTTCCCACGTCGGTGGCGAGCCCGGCGATCAGACTGAAGTACGGTGTCCAACCGACGTCGGTGATGGGCGCGATGAGAATCTCACCGGCTTCCAAAGCAGCCGCATCTTGCAGCGTCTGCACCACGCGGGCTCGTCCCGTCACGCGACCGCGGCTCACCGGCTTTCCGAGGAGCGTGCCATTGCCGGTCTCGATCGGACGGCGTTCGAGCGGTGTCGGACGACTCTTGAAGAACTGCGGAAAGTGCAGCGGCATTTGGTAGTCGAGAACCCGCCGTCTGCGAGCCGCGAGACCGCTGAGCTCCCGACCACCCCGGAGCAGCTCGCCGAGCTCACCGTGGGTGAGGAAGAACACGGCGTCGGGGTCCGGAAGCAAGCCTTCGTCGGCCATACGCGAGCCGAGGGCGCGGTAGGCATGCTTGAAGCGGGTGGTCACGTCGACCAGCGCGGACTTGGTATGCTCGCGGCTTCGAATCGCTGCATGAGCGAGTGGGAGCAACCGGCGGACGACCGGATGCTCGATGGCCGCCGTTCCCTTGGAGCCGCTCCTCGGTCGAGGCGCGCCCCCACTCCGGAGCCTGGCGCGAAGCCCCGACTGCAGCGAGCTGATCAAGGGGGCGGGATCGACCGCCCACTCCTTCTGGCGAAGCTCGAGCTCGCGGACGGCGCGATGCCCGTGCCGCGCGAGATAGCGTCCGAGCTCGTCGCCGGCGGTCCCGGAGTCCGTCGAGCAGAGCCAGGCCAGCGCCGCCTCCGGGTCGGCGGATGCGAGCTCTTCTTCGGCGCGCGGATGTTCGAGCAGGCGGTCGATGATCCGCTCGACGCCTTCGGCGATGTCGGCGCTTTCTACGTCTTTCGCTCCGGCGAGCAACTCGGCCACGTCCGCATGATGCGCTTGGGAGGGCTCCTTCCCCTTGGCCAAGACGCCGAGCAGAATCGGGCTCAGGGCTCCGGAAGACGCCGACGAGAGCAAGTGGAGCTCATAGGCTCTCCACAATTCGGGAAGCGCTTCGTCGATTGCCCGGTAGAGCTGCCGCGGCGTCCCTAGCTTGGGGAACACGAGGCTTGCTCGCAGCGCATCGAGCTCCTTGCGGTGCTTGGACGCGACCGCCAGGAGGGCAAAGTAGCGGACCCCGTTGATCGCACGCCGCAAGCCCGAGGCCGGCTCCGGGTCGGCCACCTCTTCGATGTCTCTGCCGCAAATCGCCATGCACATCTGTTTCTTCGTCGACCCTGCGACGTGTGCCGACAGCTCCGCCAAGGCGTTGAGATCGAGAAACAAGTGACCGAAGAACATTCCGACGTAGCGGGGCCCGTCCCCGGCCGGCACGTCGGCGCCGATGCGCCGGTAGACGCGTTGCATGCCGATGTCGATTCCCCGGCCGGTGACTGAATACGTCAGTGGGGTGACCGCCCCAGGCATCATCTCGCCGATGTTCGACCAGGTGTACACGTGGTCGGGGTGCGGGTGCGTATCGAGCTCGTTCGGATCCGCGGGAAGCTGCGAGATGGGGCGCGCTTGGAGCCACCAGAGCCTGCCGTCGCCATCGAATGCCCACTCCATGTCGAGGGGCGTGCCGAGCTGCTGCTCCGCGCGGAGCGCTCCGTGGAGCAGGCGCGCCAGCTCCTGCTCCCCCAAGACCGGCTGTTCGCCCTGCGCCTCGCAATCGATGACGGAGCCGTTTCGATCCAAAAGCCAGTGATCGGGAGCGACCCGTCCACTCACGAGCGCTTCGCCTAGGCCCGAGACGGCGTCGACGACCACTTGGTCGCGTCTCGCATTCACTGGGTTTGCAGTGAACAAGACACCTGCGACACGCGCATCGACCATGCGTTGGACGACGACGTTCATCTCGGTCTCGTCGCGATCCGTCTGCTCGCCGCGATAGGCCACTGCACGCGCATGAACCACGGATTGAAGGCAGTCTTCGATTGCCGCCCGCAGGCGCTCGGCGCCCTCCACGCCGAGCACGGTCTCGTATTGTCCCGCAAAAGACGCGTCCTCCGAGTCTTCGCCGACCGCCGATGAGCGCACGGCCACTCGGCCGCCACCCAAGCGGAGGTACTGCTCGTCCAAGTCGCCGGGCAAGTTGCCGGAGGTGGCGCCAATCACGACGAACCCCGGAGGAACGTCGAACCCGTGAGCCAAGAGGCGTGCCAATCCTTCGGCCTTCCCGCCTGCAGCCTCTTCCGAGGCCTCGTCGAGCGCGATGCACCTGGGCGTCGTCATCGGGGTTCCGCGCGGCTCCGCAGCTCGCTGACGAGCTCCGAAGCGCATTCTTGCGGCAGCGGGAAAGGCGATGCGACGGCCAGCCTGCGCGCGAGCGACCCGTAGCGCGCGTGCAAGATCTTCGCTGCCTCTGCTGGCGTTCCGACGGCGGCGATCCGGTTCAACAGACCGTCGTCGATCAGGGCCGCCATGTCGCCCCAACGACCTTCCTTCGTGAGCCTTCGAAGCTCGGGTTGCAGCTCGCCTTGCCCTTCTGCTTCGAGGACGCTTCGGTAGGCGGGCGTCGACGCGTAAAAGGCGATTTGGTTTCGTGTCATCGCCTTGGCGTTTTCGAATCCCGTTTCGTTCGTCCCGGTGACCACCAGGGCTTGGACACACAGGGCGAGCTCGGACAGCGAGCGTTTCGAAGCAGCCAGCCCGCGTTCGAGATTGGGAAGCATCACTTCCGCGAGCGAACGTTCGGTATGAAAGGGATGCACCAGCATGCCGTCCGCAACCTCCCCAATGGCCTCCGTCATTCGAGGGCCGACGCCTCCGAGATAGATCGGAGGGGCTCCGCCTTGGGCCGGTCCCGGATTGAAGAGCGGCGGCATCAAGGTGTGCGTATAGAGCTCGCCGCGGAAATCGAGCTTCGTGCCGGAGTTCCAGCTAGCGAAAATCGCCCGCAACGCTCGCACGAACTCTTTCATTCGAGTGACGGGCTTGCTCCACGGCATGCTGTAGCGCGCCTCGATGTGGGGCTTGATCTGAGAGCCGAGTCCGAGCCAGAAGCGGCCGCCCGAGAACTGCTGAAGGTCGTGCGCGAGATGAGCCACCGTCATCGGGGTACGCGCGAACGCGATGGCAAGCCCGGTTCCAACGTCGAGCTTCGAGTGTTCGGCGGCGAGCACCAGAGGCATGAAAGGCTCGTGTGGGCCCTCGAAGGTGAAGCACCCGTCGAAGCCTGCATCTTCGAGCTCACGGACCCGGGCAGGAATCTCCTTCATGTCGCTGACCAGCAATCCGGCGTCGATCTTCATGCCTGGGTCCTTCTTCGAGAACAGGCTGGTGGCATGAATCGGCAGAGGCTGTCAAGCCTCGTAGCCGCTTGAAAAGGCGCCGCAAACCGTCTACTCCCGCCTACGGAGGACAACGATGACCGATCGAACCGGGCTTCTTCCCTTCTGGAAAAACTACGACCGAAAGCTCTATCTGCGCGCTGCGATTCTCGCCGACGAGCTCGGCTACGATTCGTTTTGGATTCCGGAGGCATGGGGATACGAGATCTTCTCGTTGTTGACCGAAATCGCGATTCACACGAAGCAGATCAAGCTCGGAACGGGCATCGTCAATTGTTTCAGCCGGTCGCCAGGTCTTTTGGCCATGAACGCCGCGACGGTCGACGAGATCAGCGAGGGCCGGCTCATCCTCGGTCTCGGTACCAGCGGGAAGCGGGTGATCGAAGGTTTCCATGCGCGCGAGTTCGACAAGCCGCTCACCCAGTTGCGCGATGTGATTCGCGTCATCAGGACGCTGTTGTCGGGAAAGCGGCTTCACGAAAGCGGCGCCAAGCTCCACGACTACCGCCCCTTCGAGCTGGCGATGAAGCCCGTGCGCCCGGACATCCCCATCTACGTCGCGGCGCTGAAGCGTAAGTCGATCACTTCCATCGGAGAGCTCGCCGATGGTTGGATTCCCACGTTTTGGCCCTACGAGGAGCTTTCGCGCGGGCACGCCTGGATCGCCGAGGGCGCGGCCAAGGCGGGCCGGGACCCGAGCCAAATCGTGACTGCGCCCTTCACGACGGTGATTCCACTCGGCGAAGCCGGCATTCGCGAGGCCCGCCAGATCGTCTCGTTCTACATCGGCGGCATGGGCGACTACTACAAGGAGCTGCTGAGTGGATTCGGCTACGCCGAGGAATGCAAACGCGTCGACGAGCTGTACCGCGACAAGAAAACGCGTTCGCAAGCCGCTGAAGCGGTGTCGGACGAGATGATCGAAGCGCTCACCATCGCCGGTGATCCGCAGCACTGCATCGCCGAGCTGAAGAGGCGCCGGGAGTACGGGATCGACCTTCCCATCTTGAACCTCCCGACCAACCTTCCGTGGGAAATGGTCGAGCTGTTCATCCGCACGATGGCGCCAACCGCTTGACGCAGATGCAGGACCGCTAGCCTTTGCGGCGAGCGGTGACGGCGTCGGCGAGACCTTGGATGACCGGCACGGTCGCTTCCCAGCCCATGCAGGCATCCGTGATGCTCTGTCCGTAGGTGAGCTCGACCCCCGGCTCGTTGTCTTGACGCCCGCCGACCAAAAAGCTCTCGAGCATCACACCGAAGACACCTTGGCTGCCTGCCGCCACCTGCTTGGCGACCGACGCGGCGACGGCGGGCTGCTTTTCATGGTCCTTCTCGCTGTTCGCGTGGCTGCAGTCGATCATGACGCGCCCGTCGAGCCCTGCGGCTTCGAGCATCCGGACGGTTTCGGCGATCGCTTCGGGGCTGTAGTTCGGTTTGCCGGTTCCACCGCGGAGGATGACGTGACAGTCGAGGTTACCTTTCGTCGCAACGATCGCCGTCAGGCCCTGCTTGGTGACGGACAGAAAGTGATGCGGATTGCGGGCGGCTCTCACCGCTTCGACGGCGATCACGACCGTGCCCCGGGTGCCGTTCTTGAAACCGACCGGCATGGACAAGCCGCTGGCGAGCTCTCGATGCACTTGGCTTTCGGTCGTGCGGGCTCCGATCGCGCCCCAGGAGACGAGATCAGCCACGAACTGTGGGGAAATCGGGTCGAGGAACTCGGTTCCGGCCGGCATCTCGAGCTCCGCAAGCGAGCTGAGAAGGCCTCGCGCGACGCGAAGGCCGTGGTTGATGTCGAAGCTCCCGTCGAGCCTCGGGTCGTTGATGAGCCCCTTCCACCCCACCGTGGTGCGCGGCTTCTCGAAATAGGTTCGCATCACGATCAAGAGCTCGCCGATGTGTCGGTCGCGGAGCACCTTGAGCCGCTGGGCGTAATCGAGGGCTGCGTCCGGATCGTGAATGGAGCAGGGCCCGACGACCACCACCAAGCGGTCGTCTTTTCCGTGCACGATGTCGGCGATTTGCCGTCGCGCTTCGGCAATGCGGGCAAGGGCGGCGTCACCTGGATGGATCTCCTCCATCAGGATTGCCGGAGGGATCAACGGGCGAAGGCCTTCGATCCGGACGTCGTCTGTCGGTGGACGGAACATTGGAGGGCGATCCCTAGCATGGAAGGGCATCGTCGTCTCGCCTGAGCCGGCGGCCGCGCTCCGCTGTGCTACACCGCGCACCCGTGACCGCCTTCGTTCGGCTCTTCCCGCTTTGGGTCACCGTGGGCGGTGTCGCGGCGCTTCTCCACCCGCCGGCATTCACTTGGTTCCTCGACTGGGGTCTGATCACGCCGGGGCTCCAAATCATCATGCTCGGCATGGGGCTCACCCTCGAGCTCGAAGATTTCGGTCGGGTTTTTCGGGTACCCACGGCGATCGGGGTGGGTGTCCTCCTTCAGTACACCGTCATGCCTTTTTTGGGCTGGGCCGTGGGTCATCTGTTCGATTTGCCCGCGCCCTTTGCGGTCGGCCTCGTGCTGGTTTGCTGCTGCCCTGGAGGTACGGCATCGAACGTGATCGCGTATCTGGCAAAGGCCGATGTCGCGCTCTCGGTATCGATGACGGCGTTCTCGACGATGCTGGCTGCCCTATGCACGCCGTTGCTGACCACGTGGATCGTGGGCAGCCGTGTCGAGGTCGACGCATGGGCATTGTTCGAGAGCACGGCGACAGTCGTTTTGCTTCCGGTCGTGCTCGGGCTCTTCATGCGGCGGTACCTGCCGGGGCTCACCCGACGAGTGTTGCCAGCCGCGCCGGCCGCCGCAGTGCTCATGATCGTCTTGATCGTCGCTGCCATTCTCGGCGCCCGGAAGGACGCCGTGATCGAGTCGGGTCTTCAGCTGCTCGGGGCGGTGGTGACCGCACATGCGCTGGGCTTCCTGCTCGGCTATCTGCTGGCGGGTTGGGCGGAAGGCTTCGGCGCCGTGGCGCGCACGACCTCCATCGAAGTAGGCATGCAGAACTCTGGCCTCGGGGCGGTGCTCGCGCAGTCGCACTTCGCAAACCCGCTCACCGCAATTCCGAGCGCCATCTCCGCCATTACCCATTGCATTCTGGGCAGCGTCTTGGCGGCATGGTGGTCCCGCCGGCCGGCACCCGAGGCTTCGTCGGGTGTGAGGAACCCCACAAAGCTTTGAAATGCGTTGTAACTGTTTTATTCTGTTATAGCAGTATTTCGATTGCTCGTGCGGACACGCTTCGGACCGATGAAAGCTCTCTTCAACTGGGGTTCAGCCCTCGCGGCGGCGACTCTCGCCGCATGCAGTGTGTACGACCCGGCTCTCATGGAGAAAAGCTTGGCCTCGGTGCCGGACCGGCCGCCCGCGTCGACGAGCTCGCCCGACGATGACATCGAGAGGATCTTCGCGTTTCGAAACATCTCGCTCGATCAA
>DATIUW010000171.1:0-1546 GCA_035466435.1 Polyangiales bacterium
TTCGATGGCACCGAGGATTCCATCTATCACCCGTTCGATCTCGAAGGCCGACGGCACATGGAGTATCTGCGCTTTCACGGCGAGTACGACGACGTCCCGATACGCGAGATCATGGACGCGTTCACCACCCATTACGCGGGCACGGCCAACGAAGCGCCGACCGGCGATTTCGAACGGGAGGTCGACGAGGAGGCCGAGCTGGCGCTCGGACGACCGGAAGCCACGGGCCGGCGCTGACCTTCATGCGTCCTGCAACTCCACGCGGGCCGGCATGTGGTCGTCTCCCAAATAGACCACGGCCTCGGCGCGGCTCGGCATCTCTTCCCACATGAAGCGCGTGAGACGCTCGAAATGCATGACGAATCGCCGTACGGCGCTTGGGGT
Source organism: Polyangiales bacterium (assembly GCA_035466435.1). Classification (GTDB taxonomy): domain Bacteria; phylum Myxococcota_A; class Polyangia; order Polyangiales; family Houyiibacteriaceae; genus SG8-38. The sequence goes on from DATIUW010000171.1 coordinate 385, forward strand.
CATGACTTGGTCTCCGTCCGCGGCGGAGCGCAACCGCGCTTCCTGCTCTTCGCGCCACTCGTACACGCGATCGAAGTCTCGTGGACGTAGCATCACCAGGAGATCGATCTCGGCGAAAAGGCCTTGGTAAGGGCCGCCCAGCTCCCGATTGACGTACCAACGCCACTCGCCGGTTGCGTCCTCCAATCGCTCGAGGCCGTTGATCGGCTCTTTCAAATCTTCGGCTCGCTGTGGCCGGGCGCCGATACACCAGCCCTCGAAGATCACGACGTCACAGGGCCCCTCCCATCGAGGCCACCGTGCGACGGGCACGCGGTCATCGGTGGCTTTGTCGAACCTCGGGAGGGCCACAGGCTCTCCCCGTCGCAAGCAGCGGATGACGCGCAGTCCGAGGTCCACGTCGTGCGTGCCCGGCACCCCGCGCGTCGCGAGCAGGGGATGGATCGTTTGCGCTCTCGCTAGTCGTTCCGTTGCGGTGAGATACAGATCGTCGAGAGACAGGATCGCCGCCCGAAGCCCGTAGGCGTGCTCGAGGAGTCGCTGAAGCAATCGCGCGAGCGTGGACTTGCCGGTACCTTGCGCACCATTGATGCCGAGCACCAGCGTGCGGCCCTCCACGTGCTCGGCGACCCAAGCCGCCATCGGAACGTAGAAACCTGCAATCAATGCATCGGACGGGCGCTCGATCCTCTCCTCCGCGCACCACGCATCGACGACCGCTCGCACGTCAGGAAGCTCACGGCGCAAGCCATGTCGAAGACCAGAAGGCCAGAGCATGCGGCGAGGATAACATCGGGGTTGGGGAGCGGGGGGCGAGGTTCGGGGATCGAGTGCCGCGGCCCGGGGTCCGGGCCCCGTGACCCCGGGATCGAGTGCCGCTGAGGCTGACCTTGTCGCAGCCACTGTCACTGTCGCTGCCACGGTCGCTGACCCCGACACTGCGCTCCGGGCGCTGGTGGCGCGAGGCTCGGGCCTGAAGTACATCTGCGCGCATGCCGGATCCCAAGATTCGCATTCTCGTCGCCAAGCCCGGGCTCGATGGGCACGATCGCGGGGCGAAAGGAGTGGCGCGGGCGCTCCGCGACGCGGGGTTCGAAGTCGTGTACACCGGGCTCCACCAGACTCCCGAGATGATCGCCGTGGCGGCCGTGCAGGAGGATGT
>DATIUW010000172.1:0-2427 GCA_035466435.1 Polyangiales bacterium
GGCCTCGCGACCGTGTTCACGGTGACGCAACGCATGGGTGCCCACATTCACATCGACAGTGAGGTCGACCGGGGCACCTGTGTGACCGTGTGCTTTCCGAAGAACGATGGCCAGGAAGTTTTCAGAGAGATCGAACCTACAGCAACTCTTCGGGGGACGGTGTTGTTGGTCGAGGACGACCCGATGGTTTGTTCGACCTTGGAGCGGTTCCTCGCAAGCTTTGGGCTCGAGGTATTCGCGACGACCAATCCAAACGAAGCCGTGGAGATCTGTAACCAGGCACCGCGGATCGATCTGGTCGTGAGCGACGTCATGATGCCGAAGATGCTCGGTCCGGTTCTCGTAGAGAAGCTGAGACTGAAGCGTCCTGACGTTCCTGTACTCTACATCTCCGCACATGGCCGCCGCGACCTGATTGACCGAGGAATTTTGAAGCAGGGCGAAGCGCTCTTGACCAAGCCTTTCGAGTCCCGCGACCTGCATTCACGACTCGTGAAGTTGATGCCCTCGTCACTCGACTGATCCAGTCGCCACCGCGTGACAATCACTTGAAGAGGCCCGTCGCTGGCAGCATTTCCGACGCGCAGAGAATGCGTCGTTGACTCTGAAGGCGCAAGACTTTCACCCCCCTCGGGCTCGCCCCCGCAAAACCGGGAACCTTCAGATTGAGGGCGCGGCAGATATCGATCACAACTCCGCTCTACCCGTCAATCAGGAGCGGCGAAGATGACCTTAGACACCAACGCCATTGCGTTTCCTCCGGAGCTAAAGAGTCAGGAAGCGCGGGATTTCATTCGAGACGTCGCCACTCTGTGCCAACCGTCGGAGATCCACTTCTGCGACGGTTCCGAACAGGAGTATCAGCAGCTCTGCGACCGCCTCGTCGAGGCGGGCACCTTCGTTCGGCTGAACGAGGAGAAGCGCCCGAATTCCTTCGCTGCGTTTTCAGACCCTGCCGACGTTGCGCGAGTCGAGGACCGAACCTTCATCTGCAGTCTCCGCAAGGACGATGCCGGACCTACCAACAACTGGCGGGACCCCGCAGAGATGAAAGCCACGCTCAACGGTCTTTTCGAAGGTTGCATGGCCGGGCGCACGATGTACGTCATCCCGTTTTGCATGGGGCCGCTCGGCTCGAACATTGCGAAGATCGGAATCGAGCTCTCCGACTCGGCCTACGTCGCGGTGAACATGCGAATCATGACGCGCATGGGCAAGCAGGTTTGGCAATATCTCGAGGGCGGCGACTTCGTGCGATGCGTCCACTCGGTCGGCGCTCCTCTCGCAGCGGGTCAACGAGACGTGGCGTGGCCGTGCAACAACGAGAACAAGTACATCGTTCACTATCCTGAAGAACGAGCGATCTGGTCGTTTGGAAGCGGCTACGGGGGGAACGCCCTGCTTGGAAAGAAGTGCTTTGCACTTCGAATCGCGTCGGTGATGGGACGCGATCAGGGCTGGCTCGCCGAGCACATGCTGATCCTCGGGGTCGAGAACCCGAAAGGCGAGAAGACCTACATCGCGGCTGCGCTTCCGAGCGCGTGCGGAAAAACCAACTTGGCCATGCTCAATCCGCCGAAAGTTCTCGCCGAGGAGGGTTGGAAGGTCACGACGATCGGAGACGACATCGCATGGATCAAGCGCGACGCACAAGGCGTGTTGCGCGCGATCAACCCGGAGGCCGGCTTTTTCGGCGTCGCTCCGGGAACTTCGGCCAAGTCCAACAACAACGCCCTTCAGTCGTGCCGGGCAAACAGCATCTTCACGAACTGCGCGCTCACCCCCGACGGGGACGTCTGGTGGGAAGGCCTCACGGATGAGCCGCCGCCCGAGCTCACCGACTGGCGCGGTGAGAAGTGGACGCCCGACAGCGGGCGAACCGCGGCGCACCCCAACGCGCGGTTCACGGCCCCTGCTTCACAGTGTCCGGTGATCGACCCCGACTGGGAGAACCCTGCCGGCGTTCCGATCGGCGCGTTCGTGTTCGGGGGACGGCGGGCCAAGACGATGCCCCTCGTGGTGCAGTCTTTCAACTGGGCATACGGCGTCTTCATGGCGGCGACGATCGGCTCCGAGCAGACGGCGGCCGCGGGCGGCGAGGTCGGTAAAGTGCGACGGGACCCCTTCGCGATGCTGCCTTTCTGCGGATACCACATGGCCGACTACTTCAACCACTGGCTGCAGGTCGGACGCGACACCGCGGCGCCACCGCGCATCTTCATCATCAATTGGTTCCGGAAGGACGAAAGAGGAAAGTTCATCTGGCCGGGGTTCGGTGAGAACATGCGCGTCCTGCGTTGGATCGTGGACCGGGTGCGTGGGCGCGCCGGCGCCACGGAGAGCCCACTCGGCTGGATGCCGCAATACGAGCAGCTCGACTGGCGCGGACTCGACTTCTCGAAGGAGGACTTCCACCGGGTGATGAGC
>DATIUW010000173.1:0-1508 GCA_035466435.1 Polyangiales bacterium
TCGCGAATTCGCTTCGGACCTGCCGAGAGACCTCAACGTCTGGCTGGTCATGCGAAAAGCGCCGCCCCTCCCCTTCCTGCCCGAAGAAGTCCACGGCAAAGAGGTGGTCATCCTCGCGGCGTTCTATGCGGGCGACATGAAGGAAGGCGAGCGCCTGCTGCAGCCTCTGCGGAAGATCGGAAACCCCATCGCCGATGTCATCGGACCGCATCCGTTCACGGGGTGGCAGGCGGCGTTCGACCCGCTGCTGACGCCAGGAGCGCGGAACTACTGGAAGTCGCACAACTTCACCGAGCTCTCGGACGGCCTGGTCGATACGGCGCTCGACTATCTCGGGAGACTGCCTTCGGATCAGACCGAGATCTTCTTCGGCCGCCTGGGCGGCGCCGTCAACGAGGTGGCGCCCGAAGCGACGGCGTACCCTCACCGCGATGCGGAATACGTGATGAACGTCCATGCGCGCTGGGAAGACACCAGCGATGACAGCAAGTGCATCAAGTGGTCACGCGACTATTTCGAAGCCACCGCGCCATATGCTACCGGCGGCGTCTACGTGAACTTCGTCCCCGAGGGCGAAGCGCCCATCGAGGCCGCCTACGGACCCAACTACGACCGGCTGCTCGCGCTCAAGCGCAAGTACGACCCCAGCAACTTGTTCCGGCTCAACCAGAACATCGCGCCTCGAGGCTGATATCGTGAGTATGACGATACCCGTGTGGGTCCTGCTCGCATTCGCGGGTTGGACCCTCCTCGTTTTGTCACTCACGGTGGGCGTCTACCGCTGGGGGCGCATCTTGACCGGCCGCTCCGAGATTCGCGAGTTCGATGGGGCCAACCTCGAAGGAACGGATTTCTACCGACGCGCCATGCGCGCCCACGTCAACTGCATCGAGAACCTTCCGGTCTACGGTGCCATCGTGCTCGTGGCGGTCATCGCGCAGGTCGACAACCAGGCGATGGACATGCTGGCGCTGACGCTGATCGGCGCACGCGTCGTCCACTCGGCCATTCACGTGTCCTTCACGCAGACCAACTTCGTCGCCGCCATGCGATGGGTTTTCTTCTTCATCCAGTTCCTGTGCATGATCGCCATGGGCGTCATCGTGGCGCTGGCCGCGGCGAACGCGTGAACGAATCGGCGAGACGTGTCACGATCTCGCTGCGATGGAACGACGAGAGCTCACCATCCACGGCAAGTGCCTCAGGTATTTGATCGAGGGCAAAGGTTACGCCACCTTGGGGTACGGTGGCTGGTGCCATGGATGACGCGTTCGATCGGGCTTGGACGGTGTTCGTGCGTGGCGCTTCGCTCGCATATCGCGAGCGGGGTCACGGCGAGCCGGTGGTGCTGGTGCATGGCAGCGCATCAGACATGCGCACCTGGAGCCATCAGCTTCCCGCCCTCAGCGCTTCGTATCGCGCCGTCGCCTACAGCCGACGCTATGCGCGGCCGAACGAGGACATCCCCCCGGGCGCCGATGACCCCATGGACGCGCACGTCGAGGATC
>DATIUW010000174.1:0-22391 GCA_035466435.1 Polyangiales bacterium
GGTGGCTGCGTAGGGCGCGAGGAACTGCATCGGCGCGGGATCGGACGCGGTCGCGGCGATCACCGTGGTGTAGGCGATGGCGCCGGTTTCCTCGAGCTTCTTCACGAGCTGCGCGACGGTGGAGCGCTTCTGCCCCACGGCCACGTAGAAGCAGTAGAGCTTCTTGGACTCGTCGTCGCCGGCGGCCTCGTTGTAGCTCTTCTGGTTGAGGATGGTGTCGAGCGCGACGGCGGTCTTGCCGGTCTGGCGGTCGCCGATGATTAGCTCGCGCTGGCCGCGTCCGATCGGAATCATGGAGTCGATCGCCTTGAGACCGGTCTGAAGCGGCTCGTTGACCGGCTGGCGCGCCACGATGCCCGGCGCCTTGAGCTCGACTCGACGCGTGAGCTTGCTTTCGATGGGACCTTTGCCGTCCACCGGCTGCCCGAGCGCGTTGACCACTCGTCCGACCAGCGCTGGGCCCACCGGAACCTCGACGATGCGACCGGTACGCTTGACGGTGTCTCCCTCTTTGATGCCGACGTCGGACCCCAAGAGCGCGGAGCCGACGTTGTCCTCCTCGAGGTTGAGAACCATCCCGTAGACTTCCCCGGGGAACTCCAAGAGCTCGCCCGCCATGGCCCGCTCGAGGCCGTAGATGCGAGCAATGCCGTCTCCGACCGTGAGCACGGTTCCCGTCTCGACGACGTCGACCGACTTCTCGTACGACGCGATTTGCTGCTTGATGATGTTGGAAATCTCTTCAGCGCGAAGTTGCATGTTGCAAGGCTCCTAATTCGGTGCGGTTACGGCGACTCGCCGTCCGTAAGCAAGGTCTCTTTGAGCTCGTGCAGCTGGTTGCTCACGCTCCCGTCGAATACCCGATCGCCAATGCGTGTCACCACGCCAGCGATGAGCGAGGGGTCCTCTTTTCTGACGAGCACGATTTTTCGGTCCATCACGCCCTGGAGCTTTTCGACCAACCGAGCGTAGTAGGCGTCACTCATGAGCTTGGCGCTCGTGACCTCCACCCGAACGCGGCCTGTCTCCGCGTCGGCGAGCTCTTCCAGCGCCTTCAACACGTCGTCGAGGTGGCCGAGGCGACCCTTGTCTCCCAGCAGATACACGGTATTCCGAAGCAGCTTCGTGCTGCCGAGCTTGTCCATCACCGCACCGACCGCCGACTTCAGAGCGGGCTTGGGTATTACCGGGTGCTGGAGGATTTCGCGAAGCTCGGCGCTTTCCTTCCACGCATCGAAAAGGGCTCCAGCGTCCCGCAGAACGGCATCGACCTCGCCTTGCTCTCGAGCCAGGTCGAGCAAGGCCTTCGCGTAGCGTCGTCCGAACGTGCTCATGATGGCTCCTCGACCACTTGGTCGAGCCGTTTGAGATAGAGCTCGGCCAACTGTTCTTGATCGGCCTCGGTGGCGCGCTCTTTCAAGAGCTCTTGGGCCGCGAGCACCACGGCGTTGGCGGCCTCTCGTGTGAGGTCCTTGCGAAGCTGCTTGATCTGCTGCTCGATGAGGAAGTTGGCGTCCTTGCGCATGCGGGCTGCCTTTTCTTCCGCCTGCGAAACGATGCGGTCACGCTCGGCCTCGCCCGCTTTGACCATCTCGGCTCGAATCTGCGCCATTTCTTGGTCGAGCTTCTCGAGACGAGATGCCACCTCCGCGTGCCGCCGTTCGGCTTCTGCGCGCAGCTGCTGCGCCTCGGCGAGCTCCTTTTCCACCTCGGCGCGTCGAGCCGCCATTGCCGGGTTGGCCTTCTTTCGGATCACCCAAGTGAGGAGCCCGACCAGCACCAAGAAATTGAAGACCGTGCCTTGAAATTCACGATTCTTGAGGAGGCTCGAAAACGACAGGTCGTGGTGCTCGGGAGCCGCGTGGGTGTCGTGATGAGCCTGTTCTTCGGCCAGCTCGTGCGCCAAGGACGAGTCGTCTGCGGTTTCTGCCGAGGCGAACTTGGGCGCAGGAGCCCAGAGCGCGATCAGAAGGAGCGCGGCAAGGCGCATCACCCTACCTCCCGGTTGAGTATCTTCGAGGCGATCTGTTTCGCCAATGCCGGCACCGACTGCGAGAGCTCGGCACGAAGCTTGGCCTGCTCGCGCTCGAGCTTCGCCTCCGCCTCGGCAAGCTGTTTGTCGGTCTCTTCGCGAACACGGTCGAGGACGGTGCGCTCGAGTCGCTTGCCTTCGGCGCGAAGGCGGTCTCGCTCCTCGCCGGCCTGAAGACGCAGCTTGCGCATCTCTTCTTCGAACTCCTCGCCTTCGGCGGCAGCCTCGTCTTGGAGACGCAGCGCCTCGAGCTTTGCACCCTGGATGGCGTTCTCGCGTGCCTCGAAGAGCGCCACCATCGGACGGAAAATCAGAGGACGAAGGACGAGAAAGGCAATCCCGAAGAAAGCGAGTTGGATCCAGATCGTCCCGTCGAGGTCGATGATGGAGCCCTCGGACAACAGGGCTGTGAAGAGCAAGTGCATTGCAGCAGTTTTCTCGGCCGGCCCCGGACCACCTCCGAACGGCGTTTGGGGCCGAATCGCAGCCACGGCAAGGAGAAATCCCTGGCGGCGCGCGTTCCTAGCATGGGCCGGTACCCAGTCAAGGTCGGTCCGAATCACGCGCGCGAGCGCGAGTCAGGGCAGCCTCCTGCGTGGGAACGTCTGCGTTTGACCTCGATCGGGTCGAAACAATCCTCCCTTGCTCGAGCGGCTTTGCTAGGTTGAACAGCGGATGATTCGGTCGGCCAGAGTATTCGTATTTGCTGCGCTTTTCGCGGCCGTACAGGCTGTAGGCACCGCTCGGTCCCAGCAGGGGCCGGCCGAGAGCGAAGAGGCCGACGTCCACGACGCTGCAAAGGTGCAGGAGGAGAGGGGCAAGCTGCCGGTGCTCGTGATGCTGATCGGGGCCGGCGCGCGCTTCCGCAACATCCACCTCGAAGTGGGCGATGGAAGTGGAGGTACCGAGCGCCGCAGCTTCGACACCGGTGCCTATCTCGACTTCGGATGGCACTTCATGGCCCGCCCGTGGGCGAGACGATCGATGAAGCCCCCGATGCAGGCGATGGTCCTCCAAATCGACGGAGGCTCGGGAATCGGGCTCGAGGTCGAGCCCGAGAACACGGGAATTACCCTTCAGACGAACACCTGGCGTCTCTTGGGTCAGCTCGGCTATCTGCACCCGTTCGAGCGGCTTCAGGTGGGCGGGCTGCTCGGGGTCGGTGGCGACGTCCTCCACATCGATTTGAACTCGGTGCTTCCGTCCTCGCGGATCGTGTACGTACGGCTGGGTCCGGCATTTTCCTACGAAATCGTGAGCAGCTTCCTCGCGCTGCGCTTCGACTTCGGCCTCCGGTTTCCCTTTGCCCTGGGCGATCTCTCCGACGCGTTTGGCGACGACAGCTCTGCATTCGGCCTCGATGCCGCCGTGATGCTTGGCGGCCGGCTCGATGCAGGTTTCAGCTATGCCTTCCGCTTCGTGTGGGAATACTACCGACTGCGCTTTTCCGGAGCGACGATGGACGTGCCGTCGATGGGCGACGGCGGCCGTGGGACCGACCATGCCCTGACTTTTCAGGTGCTGTTGGGCTGGTCCTTGTAGCCATCTGGGGAGGTGTCTTCCGCCGCACGTGCCGGCGTAGGCTCCTCGAGATCGAGCACCTCGCCCATCACGCACGAGCCGTCGAACCAGACCCCCTTGTCGAGGTAGAGCGCGCGGGTCCGGATGTCGCCGCGAATCCGGGCCGGTGCATGCAGCTCGACGAGGTCCGTGGCGTGGATGTCGCCTTCGATGATCCCGCCTCGCACGATCAGCGTCCCCACCCGAATGACGCCCCGGATGATCCCTTCCTCCCCGACGATGAGCACGCCGTTGCTCTGCACCTCTCCTGTGAGCTCTCCGTCGATGCGCACCCGTCCATCGAAGAACAGCTTGCCTTCGTAGCGAGTGCCCGCGCCGAGCAGCGCGTGAATCACGGCGTCCTCACCTTGCATTTCGTGGCTCAGCGTAGAAAGGGTCCACGGTAGGGTCAATTGTCCGCCCGCAAGGGCTTGCCGCGGCTCGTCTTGACCCTAACTCGCCCTTGCTGGCGCCGTTGACCACTCTTGGGCGCCGTGCTAGGTGGCGCTCGCTTTCGGGCGGGCTAAACCGCCGGCCGACACACTTTCGATAACCGCGGAAAGAACATGGCAGAGCTTCAGAACGGGCGCGTTACTCAGGTCATTGGTCCCGTCGTGGACGTCACCTTCCCTCAGGGAAGCCTCCCGCCGATTCTCACAGCCCTTCGAGTGAGCAACCCCGGCATCAGCGACAAGGATTGGAACCTGACGCTCGAAGTCGCGCAGCACCTCGGCGACAACACGGTGCGCACCGTCGCGATGGATTCCACCGACGGCCTGGTTCGTGGCATGGAGGTCAAGAGCACCGACGCGCCCATCACCATGCCAGTGGGCAAAGAGTGCCTCGGCCGGATCCTCAACGTCGTCGGGGAGCCGGTGGACGAGCTGGGCCCCGTCAACGCAACGAAATTCTCTCCGATTCACAAACCGGCCCCGAGCTTCGTCGAGCAAAGCACCCAGGTCGAGATCTTCGAAACGGGCATCAAAGTCATCGACCTGCTCGCGCCCTACCGGAAAGGCGGCAAGATCGGCCTGTTCGGCGGCGCCGGCGTGGGCAAGACCGTGCTCATCATGGAGCTGATCAACAACGTCGCCAAAGCGCACGGTGGCGTGTCCTGCTTTGCCGGTGTCGGTGAGCGCACCCGTGAGGGCAACGACCTCCTGCTCGAGATGAGCGAGTCGAAGCTGGAAACCGGCGAGTCGGTTCTCTCGAAGACCGCGCTGATCTACGGACAGATGAACGAGCCACCCGGTGCGCGCGCCCGTGTGGCGCTCAGCGCCTTGACGGTGGCGGAGTACTTCCGCGACGACGAGGGACAGGACGTCCTGCTCTTCGTGGACAACATCTTCCGGTTCACGCAGGCGGGCTCCGAGGTTTCCGCGCTTCTCGGCCGCATTCCTTCGGCCGTGGGTTATCAGCCGACCTTGGCCACCGAGATGGGCGCCCTTCAGGAGCGCATCACCTCGACCAACAAGGGCTCGATCACCTCGGTTCAGGCGATCTACGTTCCTGCCGACGACTTGACCGACCCCGCGCCGGCGACGACCTTCGCACACTTGGACGCGACGACCGTGTTGTCGCGATCGATCGCCGAGCTCGGTATCTATCCCGCCGTCGACCCGCTGGATTCCAGCTCGACGATGCTCGACCCGGGCATCATCGGAGAGCGCCACTATGGCATCGCCCGCGGGGTCCTGGAAACGCTCCAGCGGTACAAGGATCTGCAGGACATCATTGCCATTCTCGGCATGGACGAGCTCAGCGAAGACGACCGCTTGGTGGTCGACCGCGCCCGAAAGATTCAACGATTCCTTTCGCAGCCCTTCTTCGTGGCCGAGCAGTTCACGGGTCTGAAGGGCGCGTACGTTCCACTCGAGGATAGCGTCGACGGCTTCGAGGAGATCCTCGAAGGCAAGCTCGACCACATTCCAGAGCAGGACTTCTACCTCAAGGGCAACATCGAGCAGGTCAAGGAAGCCTACGCGAAGCGTTCGAAGACCTGATGAGGCCGCATCATGGCTAACGCGAAGCACCTGCAACTCGACGTCGTCACGCCAACCGGCTCCGTGCTCTCGGCGCAGGTCGATTCCGTTCAAGCGCCGAGCGTGGAAGGCGAGTTCGGCGTTTTGCCAAACCATCTTCCTTTGCTGGCAGCCCTGAAGTGCGGTCTCTTGGTCTGGAAGGTGGAAGGGAAGCGCCACGTCGCTGCCATAGGTCCCGGTTTCGTCGAGGGAGGGCCTGACAAGGTCCTCTTGCTGACCGATCTCTTCGCATCGCCGGAGACGATCAAGCCCGAAACCGTCCGCAAGGAGCTCGCCCAAGCAGAAGAGGCGCTGAAGGCCTTCGGCAAGCTGCACGAGGGACCAGAGTACAACGAGCTCCAGCGCGACATCGATTGGGCTCATGCGCGGCTCGAGGCGTACGCCGCGGCGCGCGCCGTCTAGCTGACTTCTTCTCGATCGCCCAACGCGCCGCGCTCCCAGAGCTCGAGTGCTCCGCGGGCTGCGGTTTGCTCGGCTTCGAGCTTGGTTCGACCGCTGCCGGTCGCTACTTCCTCGCCGTGAAGCTCGAGGGCGACCGTGAACTCCCTGGCGTGATCGGGTCCTTCGCTTTCCAACAAGCGGTAGCTCGGAGTTCCGCCGAGATGCGCCTGCGCCCACTCCTGGGCAAGCGACTTGGCGTCTCGATGTCCGGGTGCGCTCGTGTGCAATCGCGGTTCGAAGATGCGCTGGGCTGCTGCGAATGCCGCCTCCACGCCGCCGTCCGAGTAGATCGCACCTACACATGCTTCTAGCGCGCTTGAAAGGAGCCTCGGCTTGGTGCGCCCGCCCGAGCGCTCTTCTCCCTTGCCGAGCCGCATGGCCTCGCCTACGCCAATCGCCTCTGCGGCCTCCGCAAGGCCCCGCTCGCTGACCAAGTCAGCACGGCGGCGCGTCAGCTCTCCCTCGTCCGCATCGGGGAACTCGACGAACAAGAGCGAGGTGACGACCAGCCCCACGACTGCGTCACCCAGGAACTCGAGTCGCTCGTTGTCGTCACCGCAGGATTCGGGATTTTCGTTCTTGAATGAGCGATGTGTGAGGGCGTCGAGCAATAGCCCCTTGTCTGCAAAGGAATACTGGAGCTCCTGGCAAAGGCGAAGGGCAGCATCGTCGAGAGGCTCGTCCCGGTTCGGCATCGCAGGCAACGTATCAGCTCGTTCGGGACGGATCCATTGCGATCGAAGCACGTGCTATAGCCGCGGCGTGCAGTTTCCCCCAGAGACCCTCGAGACGGCTCGCCTGCTTCTGAGACGGCCGACGCCGGAAGATGCGGAAGCCGCCTTCGAGGCGTACGCGAGCGACTCGAAGATCACGCGCTACTTGACCTGGAAGGCGCACACCAGCCCGTCCCAAACGCGCGAGTTCTTCTACCAGATCGTGGACGCCTGGGACCTGCGCATGGGTCACCGCATGTGGCTCATCGAGCACAAGGACGACCGCGCCGTCATGGGTGCCATCGGCTGCACGGTGACGTTCCATCGAGTGGAAGTCGGCTTCGCGCTGGGCAGTCGTTTTTGGGGGAATGGATACATGCCCGAAGCGCTCGAGCGGGTCTGCAAGGCCGCATTCGAAGACCATCGGATTTTTCGCGTTCAGGCCCTTTGTGATGAAGAAAACGCGCCATCCGCCCGTGTCATGCAGAAGGTTGGGATGACGTGCGAGGGACGACTTCGGCGGTACGGCCACCATCCCAATCGATCGGAAACGCCACGCGATTGCTTCATTTATTCTTTGGTCCGCGGCGATTGAACCGACGATCGAAGCCGCTACAATCGCCGAGCCGATGCGCCTGCTGACCACCGTGACCACGCGAGCCGAGGCGCAAACGCTCGGCGATGCGCTCTACGCCGACGGCGTCCCCACGACGATCAAGGAAACGCGAGATGGCGACTTCGCCGTGTGGGTTCACGACGAGGAGCACATGGAGAAGGCCAAGGCATTCCTCGGGCGCTTCGATCCCGACGAGTCTCGCTTCGCCGAGATGGCGCGTAGAGCTCGCGCCCAGAAACGAGAAGAGGCCAAGGCCGACGAAAAGCTACGGGCCCGGACGGAGAAGATCCGCAGGCAGATCGAAGCAAAGCAGAGCATGCGGGTCGGAACCATCACTGCCGGGCTGATCGTGATTTGCGTCATCGTGTTCATCTTCACGGGAATGGGCCGAAAGATGGAGGTCGTTCGGCTCTTCACCTTCGTCCCCATGGTTCCCGTGCGGGGTGGGTACGTGTTCGGGGACGTGAGCACGATCTGGCAAGGACAACCTTGGCGCCTTCTCACGCCGATGTTCTTGCATTTCGGCTTCCTGCACATTCTGTTCAACATGTGGTGGCTGAAGGACCTAGGCACCGCCATCGAACGTGCGTTTTCGGCCCGGTATTTGCTGATGATGGTCTTGGTGATCGCGGTGTTCTCGCACGTGCTGGAGTTTGCAATGTCGGGGCCTACGACGTTCGGCGGCATGTCAGGCGTGGTCTACGGGCTATTTGCATTCATCTGGATCCGAGGACGCCTGGACCCGTCGTTCCCCTATCGCATGCCCCAGCAGCTCGTCACGTTCATGTTGATCTGGCTCGCACTTGGTTTCACCGGCTGGGTGGGACCCATCGCGAATTGGGTGCACTCGGGCGGGCTCATCGCGGGCGCCGCATGGGGCGTCGTCTCGTCAGGCCATCTCGGCCGCCGCAGACGCTGAGGTCGGGCCCAACGTGTAGTCGACCAACTCCCCGGAGAACGGGTCGCGACGTAAAGACCGGGCTCAGAAAAACGCGACATGGGGTTCCACGGAACGGGGCGGCTTGCAAAGGTGGCCCGTTTCACTTGGGAGCTTCGGCCACGCAAGCCGCCCCTCGGGCGGCGCGCCAATCGGAGCTGGTGGCTTCCATGCCGATTGGCACTTCGCACGTCCGCTCCTGTACCACGTAGAGGCTGCCTGGTAGGAGGGTAGCTAGGTCAACGAGATGGGAGGGCCGACGTCCGCGTGCGCGATGAAGTGCCTGGGGTGGACTTGCCCCCCAGCTCGCAAGGCCTGCGACCTGAGTTCCGGTGGGGAGTCGCGCCCGTTTATCCAAACGGAGCGCCAGTACAGGGGCGATCGGGGTCGCAGCATGACCGCCAAGGAGGTGAACATGGTGCAACAGGAAGAAGAGCCGCAGGTGTTTGTGGGCATCGACTGGGGTTCAGAGACTCACGTGGTGCAGGCCGTCAACGCGAAAGGACAGCGATGTTTGGAGACCCATTTTGCGCATCGAGGCAGCGAGGTCGAGCGCTTCGTAGACGAGCTCGCAAGGTGGGCCGGAGGCGATCTAGGGACGGTGGCCGTCGGGATCGAAACGGCGCACGGAGCGGTGGTCGAAGCGCTGCTCGATGCTGGAGCGCAGGTGTACTCCATCAATCCGAAGCAACTCGATCGGTTTCGGGACCGGCACACGGTGGCGGGAGCCAAAGACGATTCGCTTGATGCCTACGTGCTGGCCGATTCGCTGCGAAGCGACCGCCATCTTTACCGGCGGCTGCATTTACCGGAGCCTTTGCAGCTCCAGCTGCGCGAGCTCAGTCGTGGCCACGATGCGCTGACCGAGCATGTGGTGCAGCTCGGCAATCAAGTCACCGAGCTATTGCGGCGCTATTATGTCGAGCTACTCGACATCGGAAACTGGTACGACGAGCCGTGGCTGTGGGCGCTCTTTGAACGAGCTCCGACTCCTGCCACGCTTCGCAAGCTTCGGCCGCAGACGCTTGAAAAGCTGCTGCGCGAGCATGGGATTCGACGCTACCAGACCAAAGCGCTGCTGAACGAGCTGCGCGCGCAGCGTCCGCTTCCGGCCGCGCCGGGCGTGGCCGAAGCCATGGCGGCACGCATCTCCTTGATGCTGCCCTCACTTCGTGCCGCTCACAGCGGGCAACGGGACTGCCGTCGACAGCTTGAAAAGCTGCTCGAGCAGGCCGCTCGAAGCGAGCCCGGCACGCAAGCCCACCCTGACGCCGCGATCGTCCTATCTTTTGTAGGAATCGGGACGATCGTCGGCGCCAAGATGATCGCAGAGGCTTGGGAACCACTGCGTCGCCGAGATTACCACGCTCTTCGGCGGCTGGCAGGGGCGGCTCCAGTATCCAAACGCACCGGCAAACAGAGTCGGCCGACGGTGCAGATGCGTCGGGCCCGTAATCCCCAGCTTTCGCTGGCGCTCTACCACTGGGCTCGCGTCGCGGTGCAGCGCGAGCCTCGGGCCCGCGCCCACTACCAGAGTCTACGCCAACGCGGACATCGCCACGGCCGTGCTTTGCGCGGGGTGGGCGACCGGCTCCTGCGGGCTCTGGTCGCGGCGCTGCGTGATGGTCAGCTCTACGATCCGACCCGTCGCTCCGCGCCTGCCCTACCTTGAGCGCCGCCCTCGCGGCCCACCGCTCGCGACAAAAAATCTCTTGCCAAATGGTGGGGAGTCCACCCCATGTCGCGTGTTTCCGAGCCCTCCATACGTCGACTTCTACTCCCACTGACGCTGACACTGACACTGACATCTACGAAGGAGGACGGGGCGGGATGGGCAGCACAGCGAACGGGCCGTCTCCTCGTCGTAGGTGGACTTGAGGCGGCGGGGGCGACGGGGCGCCCGAGCGCGAGCACGCCCGTCGCGACCCGTCCTCCGGGGATCTTGTCGTTACTCCTGGGCGTCGATGACTGCGGCTGCGATCGAGTCCGACCACACGTTGACCGTGGTTCGGCACATGTCGAGGATTCGGTCGACGGCGAGGATCAGCGCCACCGCGCTCGTCGGCAATCCGACCGCGTCGAGAACGACGACCATCATCACCATTCCAGCGTGAGGAATTCCCGCCGCGCCAATGCTGGCGAGTAGGGCAGTCATCGCCACGATTCCTTGTTGCGCCAGTGAAAGGTCGACGCCGTACACCTGAGCGATGAACAGCACGGCGACTGCTTCGTAGAGGGCCGTGCCATCCATGTTGATCGTAGCGCCGAGCGGAAGAACGAACGATGCGACCTGCGGTTTCACACCGGCTTCTTCGACGTTCTGAAGGGTGAGCGGAAGCGTGCCGTTGCTCGACGCGGTGCTGAAAGCGGTCACCAAGGCAGTGATTAGCGCCCGGCCGTACGCGAGCGGCGACCGGCCCGATGCGAGCCTCAGGATCAAAGGCAACGTGACCACCGCGTGGATCAAGAGTGCCAAGAAGACCGTCACGACATACCAGCCCAGCGCACGGAACGCTTCAGGTCCCTTGCCGGCCGCTGCGTACAAAGTGAACCCGAACACGCCAATCGGTGCGAACTTCACCACGAACAGCGTCATCTGCATCATCACGTCGAACAGACCCGAAAAGAAACGGCGCACGATGCTGGCATCCTTGGACCCGTCATGGTGCTCCGCCATGCTGACGAAGATGCCGATGAGCAGCGAGAAGAAGATGACCGGGAGCATGTCGCCCTCGCTCGCGGAGGCGAGGGGGTTCTTGGGCACGAGTCCCTTGAGCTGGGCCCAGAGCACGGCGCCTACGCCGCCGGGAGCGTCCGTGATCAGGGCCGTGCCGGTAACGTCGCCTTCGAGCAGCGACAGGTCAGCTCCCGCGCCTGGCTGAATCAGATTGACCATCGCGATGCCGGTCACGATCGCGATGAGACTGGTCGTCAGATAGAAAGCGATCGCCCGCCCACCGATCGAGCCTAGCGTTCGCAGGTCTCCCATTCCCGTCACGCCCGTCACGAGTGACGAAACGATGAGCGGCACCACGAGCATCTGCAGCAAGCGCAGGAACAGATCGCCGGCCTCCTTGCCGACCATTGCCACGGTCGCGACCGTGTCCGTATCGACCAGCCCCTGGGTTCCTGCCCAGTTCAGAGCCAGGCCCAGGGCGGCGCCCACGACCATGGCTATGAGAATCCAATGATGGAGTTGCAGTCGCTTCACGGGCGCGCATTATGCGGAGCCCCCGGTTCGATGTAAAACCAAGCCATGACCGACCCGAATCCAGACGACGGACCGCTTTTGGAGCTCCGCCGCGCCCTCGACGTGCTCGACCACGATCTGCTCGATCTTCTCGTTCGCCGTATGGAGATCGTAGCCGAGATCGCCGGGCGCAAGCGCGAAAACCGAGTGCGGATTCGCGATCTGGAGCGTGAGCGTCGCGTCCTGCAAGATCGCTGTTCACGCGCCGAGGAGCTCGGCCTCCCCGTCGGGAGTATCGAGTCGGTCTGGCGGCAGCTCATGCTGATGAGCCGAGAGCGTCAAGCCGCACTTCGCGCCGAGGTGCCTCCAGACGTGGAGCCGAAGAGGATCTCGATCATCGGCGGCGAGGGCGGCATGGGACGATCGCTCGACACCTTGTTCTCCGATCTCGGCCACGACGTTCGAAGAGCGGATCTGGACACCGAGCTACGGCCGGCCGACGCGGCCGCTTCGGCCGACGTGGTCATCATCAGCGTGCCGATCCGCGAGACGCGTGCGGTCATCGAGCAACTCGGCCCTCTGGTCCGCAAAGACGCTCTCTTGATGGACGTTACCTCCATCAAGACCGATCCGATGAAGGCCATGCTGACGTCGACCGAGGCCAGCGTCCTCGGCACTCATCCGATGTTCGGTCCCGGGGTCAATACGTACCAGGGTCAGCGCGTCGTGATCTGCCCGGGTCGCGGTGAAGGCTGGCTCGATTGGGCTCGGCAGATGTTCACTGCCCGTGGCTTGGTGATCACCGAGACGACCCCCGAGGAGCACGACGCGATGATGGCCATCGTGCAGGTGCTCCATCACTTCAAGACCCAGGTGCTCGGGCTCGCACTGAGCCGGGCAGGCACTCCGCTCGAAGAGACCCTCCGCTTCACCTCGCCTGCCTACTTGCTCGAGGCCTATGTGACGGGCCGCCACTTTGCGCAGTCCCCCGACCTCTACGGGCCGATCGAGATGCTGAATCCAGGCTCGCAGCGCGTAGTCGAGGTGTTTCGTCAGGCCGCCGAGGAGCTCGGAGGCATTTTGGCAGCCGGTGACCAAGATGCGTTCGAACGAGTGTTCGCCGAGGTACGCGAATTCTTCGGCGACTTCTCGGAAGAGGCCCTCGAACAAAGCGGCTTTCTGATCGATCGACTGGTGGAGCTGAGCGCCGGCCGGTCCGCCTCGTAGTGCGCGAATTGACGCTCGGGGCAGCATCTGCGATGCCGTGCCCATGGTCCAGATCGCAATACACGGAGCGGCAGGACGAATGGGCCGGAGCATCGCCGCGGTCTTGAACGACGACCTCGAGGGCAACCTCGTTGCCGCGATGGATCGCGAGGACAGCGAGCTATTGGGTCAGGACATGGGCGTGCTGACCGGTCGAGAGCCATCCGGCGTTCGCATCACCTGCGACCTCGAGGAATTCTTGAGTAACGTGGAGGTGGTCATCGACTTCAGCGGTGCCGCTGCAACCGCGAAGCTTCTTCCGGTGTGTGCAGGCCAGCGCATTCCCATGGTGATCGGAACCACTGGGCTCGATGCGGCCACGCGTGCGGGCCTCGAGCGCGCAGCAGAAATGGTGCCCATCGTCTTTGCGCCCAACTACAGCCAAGGCGTCAATGCCCTCTACTTCCTCGCTGCGAGAGCGACCGAGCTCTTGGGTCCAGCATTCGACGCCGAGATCGTCGAAATGCATCACCGATTCAAGGTCGATGCACCGAGCGGGACGGCGGTGCGGCTCGCCGAGGTGGTGGCCGAAGCCAAGCAGCTCGACCCCGAGCGGGCGGTCAATCCCGGGCGAAGCGGACAGGTCGGCGCCCGGCCGCTCGAGGAAATCGGAGTCATGGCGCTTCGAGGCGGCGATGTCGTCGGAGAGCATACGCTCTATCTCGTAGGCGAGGGGGAGCGTCTCGAGCTGACGCATCGAGCAACCGATCGATCGATCTTCGCACGCGGTGCGGTGCGCGCTGCCCATTGGGTGGTCGCCCGCCCCGCTGGTCTCTACGACATGGCCGACGTGATGGGTATTCCCCGGTAGGCGCCGGGGTCACGGAATTCTGATACGGTACGGGCGAATCATGGATTGTCCCCAATGTGGAGCTCGAGTTCCCGCCGACGACGCGTTTTGCGGCAAGTGCGGCTACGCCATGCGCGATGAGGCTCCAGAGCGGCTCGACCAGTCTCGCATTCGCGTGCACGAGGAGCCGGAGCCGGCCGAAGAGCCGCCTAGCCGCATCACCACGCAGCAACGAATCCGCAAGCACACCGTGCTCGGCCTCCAACCTCCAACGCGCGAAGCGAGCGAGCCAGAGTCACCCTCCACGCCTGCCCCGTCTCCCCCGGCGCCCACCTCGATCACATCGGACCGAAGTCGCTCTCGAGCTTCGCAAAAGACGATGCTCGGAATACCACGGCCCGAGTTTCCGCAGCCGCCGGGAGCGCCGATGCCTGCGGATGTCGAGTCCGCTCGAGACGAACGCTCCCCGGAGGACGGTCCGCCCGCGGGGTCCGGGACGACTCAGAGCCATCGTGCGCGCGCGCGGGTCCGTTACGATAGCGGCGACGAGCCATTGCCCGTGGTCCAACGACGACGAAAGGCGCTGCGCTCGTTGGCGGTGCTCGTCCTGCTTGCGACTGCCTGGCTCGGCTATCGCCTCTTCACGGTGCATGGGTAGCAGCTCACCAGGCGGTGCATTGACGTGTAGAGCGTGCGGCGAGACCAATCCCCCGGCCGCGAAGTTCTGTGGCACGTGCGGGATCGAGCTCGGAGTCGCGCCACCCGAGCCGGGTGAAATCATCGCCGGACGCTACCGTGTCGTGGCCCCGATCGGAAGTGGCGCGATGGGCTCGGTCTATCGTGCCGAGCACGTCCAAATCAGCAAGGTGATGGCCATCAAGCTCCTTCATCGCGATGTCGAGCAAGACGCCGAGAGCGTTGCACGCTTTCACAGAGAGGCCGAAGCCGCATCGAGGCTGAACCATCCCAATACGGTTCACGTGTTCGACTTCGGCCGCACGAGGTCGGGTTCGCTCTATCTGGTGATGGAGTACGTCGATGGCGAGGATCTGTCGAAGATCATCGAGAGGGAAGGCCCCATGCCTTTCGGCCGAGTTGCGTCCCTGATCGCTCAGGTCGCAGGGTCCGTCGCGGA
This sequence comes from Polyangiales bacterium, assembly GCA_035466435.1. Taxonomy (GTDB): domain Bacteria; phylum Myxococcota_A; class Polyangia; order Polyangiales; family Houyiibacteriaceae; genus SG8-38. Next base: position 14,723 of record DATIUW010000174.1, read on the forward strand.
TGCACATCTGGCCGGTATCATTCATCGAGACCTCAAGCCGGAGAACGTCGTAGTCGCTCGCGGGCGCGAGGAAGAGGTGGCAAAGGTGTTGGACTTCGGGCTGGCCAAGCTCTTCGAAGGGACCATCGAGGCTCAGGTGACCAGTAGCGGCACGATCGTCGGAACGCCCTACTACATGTCGCCAGAGCAGATTCAGGGACAGGAGCTCGACGGAAGAAGCGACGTCTATGCGATCGGCGCAATCATGTACGAGTGTGTGGTCGGAAAGCCCCCGTTCGAGGCGCTCAACCCCGTCGGCGTGCTCTCGAGGCACTTGTCCGAAGAGCCCGCGATCCCATCCACGCGTTCCCCGCTGTCGGTTCCTGCAGAGGCGGATCAGATCATCATGCGTTGCCTCGAAAAGGATCCCGAGCGCCGCTATCAATCGGCCGACGAGCTGAGGAAGGCATTGCTCGACTACCTCGCGACGGTCGGCGATTTCGATCGCCGTCCTGCTGGCGCGGAGCCCACGCTCGAGACCAAGCGTAGCGTCTGGTGGCTGGTTGCGCTGCTCGTATTGGTGGGTAGCGGCGTTGCCGCGTGGAGCTTTGCGACGCGCAGTCCCTCGGAGCGCGAGCCGAACCACGCTCGGGAGACTGCGACGCGCCTCCCACAGAACGTTCCGATGGAGGCCTATCTCGGCCAGCGGCTCAGCGAGGATGTAGGCGATGTGGATCTGTTTGCCATCGAGCACTCCGGGGCAGACCGCCGTGCGGCAGAGATCGAGGTGACTTCCATCCCCAACATGGACGTGATTGTCGAGTTGCTCGCGCCCGATCGAGACGAACCGCTCCTCGTCGCCGACTCGCGGGGCTTGGGGCAAGGCGAGCGTGTGCCCAACGTACCGCTGGAACCCGGCAAGTACCTCTTGCGGGTTCGCGAGCGTCCTGAAGACGGCAAGCTTCCCACCGAGAACGTGTCCGATCCCTACGTCATCGAATGGGCGCTTCTCCAAGCCGATGAAGCGTTCGAGCGCGAGCCAAACGACTCGATCGAGCTCGCCGAGCCTCTGTCGCTCGGTCAGGAGCGGCGCGCTTGGATTGGTTGGCCGGGCGACGTGGATACCTTTTGCTCTCACCAGGAGGACGATCGCGTGATCGCCCAAGTGAGCGCGCTTGCCGAAGTGGACCTGGTCCTACGCGTGGTCGATCGGCGCACCGACCGAAGCACGAAGCACGACGACAAGGGCGTCGGACGAGGCGAAACGAGCCGACCGCGTCGTCCCGCGAAGGGTGGTCAGCTCTGCATCGAAGTTTCGGCCGATCCGCGCGAACCCGGCGGACGCGCCGCCCAGCCCGATGAAACCTATGGCGTACGCTTCATGACCGCGCCCAAACGCTGATGCGAATTTCCGATCTAGACTACACCCTTCCCGAGGAGCTGATCGCGCAGGAGCCTCTGCTGCATCGCGATGCATCCCGTTTGTTGCTCGTCGACGTGGACGCCGAGCACGTCGAAGACCACCGCTTCACGGAGCTGCCGAATCTCCTTGCTCCTAGCCTGTTCATCTTCAACGACACCCGGGTGTTTCCCGCCAGACTGATTGGACGAAAGACGAGCGGCGGGAAAGTGGAGCTCCTCTTGATTCGAAAGACGTCGGGCGAGGGTGACCGATGGGTTGCCATGGGGCGCTCATCGAAGGCCCTTCGCCGAGGTATGGACCTGTCGCTGTGCGGCGGGCTCATCGGTGCGCGGGTGGTACGCATCCTCGAGCAAGGACGTCTGGAGGTCGACTTGGCGGGCGAGGGAGACGTGGACGCGCTGATCGAGCGACTCGGGGAGGTGCCTTTGCCCCCCTACATTCGGCGCCAGGCCGGCGAGGCGGACCGCAGCCGCTATCAAACGGTCTATGCGCGCAAATCGGGCGCCGTAGCGGCGCCGACCGCCGGCCTTCACTTCAGTGAGCAAACCTTGGAGGCCCTGGAGGAAGCGGGGCACCGAAAGGCTCACGTGACTCTGCACGTGGGACCGGGCACGTTTCGACCGGTTCAGTCCGATACGCTGGACCAGCACGAGATGCACGAGGAGACATACGACGTTTCGGAGTCTACGGCGGCCGCGATACGCGAGGCGCGCGCCGAGGGTCGTCCGATCGTGGCCGTGGGAACGACCGTGGTGCGGACGCTCGAGTCGGCAGTCGGTGCGCAGGGAGACATCCGGGCTGGCGCAGGCGCCACGAACCTGTTCATCCGACCCCCCTACCGCTTCCGCGTGATCGATCACCTCGTCACCAACTTCCATTTGCCTCGATCTACTCTGCTCGCGCTGGTGATGGCGTTCGCCGGCATCGAGCTCACGAAGCAGGCGTACCGCGAAGCCATCGAGCGCCGATACCGATTCTACAGTTACGGCGATGCGATGTTGATCCGAAGGGGAAACCGATGAGTCTGCCCAGTTCGGGCTTCTCGTTTCGGGTGCTGGCAACCCATGGAAAGGCGCGCTGTGGCGAGCTCGTGACGCCCCGCGCAGTCATCGAGACTCCCGCGTTCATGCCGGTGGGCACGCAAGCTACCGTGAAAGGGCTCACCCCGGACGAGGTCGCGTCCACGGGCGCTCGAATCATACTCGCCAATACGTATCATCTGTGGCTGCGGCCCGGCGCCGAATCGATCGCTTCTCACGGAGGGGTCGTCGGTTTCATGAAATGGCCGTACGCACTCTTGACGGACAGCGGCGGCTACCAGGTATTCTCCCTCGCCAAGCATCGGACGATCGACGATGATGGCATCACGTTCCGCTCCCATCTCGACGGAACCTTGCATCGTCTGACCCCGGAAGAGGCGATGCGCGTGCAGGCGCTGCTCGGTTCGGACATCGCGATGGCGCTCGACGAGTGTCCGCCCGGGGGCGCACCGCGCCAGGTCACCGAAAGAGCGATCATGCGGACCACGCAATGGGCGGTTCGTTGTCTTCAAACCGAGCCCGCCGAGGGTCAGGCGCGGTTTGGCATCGTCCAGGGTGGCACCGACTTGGATCTCCGCCTTTCGCATCTCGAGACGATTGCGGCGCTGCCTTTCGACGGTGTGGCGCTGGGCGGCTTCTCCGTGGGCGAGCCGCCCGAGGAAATGTATCGCCTCGTCGACGAGGTCGCCCCCGCCATGCCCTCGGATCGTCCGCGGTATCTGATGGGGGTCGGCACACCGGCCGATCTGCTGCGTGCGGTGTCGAGCGGGATCGATCTCTTCGACTGCGTGCTCCCGACGCGCAACGCACGCAACGCACAAGCGCTCACGTGGGGCGGCCGCGTCAATCTCCGACAATCGAGACACCGTGATGACCAAAGCGCCTTGGACCCTCGGTGCGATTGCTCCGTTTGCGTCACGTATTGCCGCGGCTATCTCCGACATCTCTTCAAGGCCGACGAGATGCTCGGCCCGCGACTTCTCTCGTTGCACAATCTGCACTTCTACGGAGCATTGATGCGCAAAGCGCGTGAAATGATTCGAGTCGGTCAGCTCGATACCTGGGTCGCGGCCACGTCGAGTCAGATGCAGGAGCTCGACGAAGTCGGCGGCGGCGAGACGTGAGATCCACGCGCCCCAGAATCGATTGACGACATTCTGAGCGCGGGGTATGGGCGAATCCTCAGCGGTCGACCGAGCGGCCAGAAGGTAGAGGCATGACAGAGATCAAACGCGCACTGATATCGGTCTCCGACAAGACGGGCGTGGTCGAGTTTGCCAAGGGGCTTTCCGACGCGGGCGTGGAAATCCTTTCGACCGGCGGCACCGCGCGAGCGCTCCGCGACGCTGGAGTGAGCGTGGTGGACGTTTCGGAATATACCGAGTCACCGGAGATCATGGACGGCCGGGTCAAGACGCTGCATCCGCGCGTTCATGGTGGAATCCTCATGCGGGACGACGACGAGGACCGGGGGGCGTTGCAGCAGATCGGAGGCAAGCCCATCGATCTCGTATGCGTCAACCTCTACCCCTTCGAGCAAACGGTGTCGCGAGGCGCGTCCCACGCCGAAACGATCGAGAACATCGACATCGGCGGACCTTCCATGGTCCGGAGCGCCGCAAAGAATCAGGCGCGCGTCACCGTCGTGACCGAGCCGGGCGATTACGACGAGGTTCTGGCCGCGGTGCGGAGCGGCGATGGTCCCAATGCTTCGCTGCGCGAGCGTCTCGCTGCCAAAGCATTCGCGCATACCGCCGCATACGACGGAGCGATTGCAGCGTATCTGACCTCCCGCGAAGGCGACTCCAAGTTCCCGGGAGCGCTCACGTTGACCTTCACCAAGGCCTACGACGTGCGATATGGGGAGAATCCGCACCAGCAGGGTGCGTTCTACGTCGAGCGCAACGCGCCGGCGGGAAGCCTCGCCCTCGCCGAATCGCTCGGCGCAGGCGGCAAGGAGCTGTCCTTCAACAACCTGGTCGACGTGGATGCGACGATCGAAGCGGTGCGCGAGTTCGACGAGCCCGCCGCCGTGGTGGTCAAGCATACCAACCCGTGTGGAGTCGCGACGGCGCCGACGCTGGAGCAAGCATACCGGCTTGCCCGCGAGGCCGATGCGCAGAGCGCTTTCGGCGGCATCGTCGCGTTGAACCGCGAGGTGGATGAAGCCACCGCCGAGGCGGTGGGCGAAACGTTCATCGAATGCATCATCGCCCCGGGCTTTGCCCCTGCGGCGCTCGAGCGCCTGCGTAAGAAGAAGAACCTGCGCATCCTCGCCACGGGGGCCTGGCTTCCGGCCGACTACGCCGCCCTTCAGCTCAAGCGCGTCGGTGGCGGGCTCGTCGTGCAGGACCGCGATGCGACCGGGCCGAGCGAGGTTCGGAGCGGCAAGGTCGTGACGAAGCGCCAGCCCACCGACGAGGAGATGCAGGCCCTCGACTTCGCATGGCGCGTTTGTAAGCACGTCAAGTCCAACGCGATCGTCTTCGCGAAACCGGGCCGCACGGTGGGCGTCGGCGCAGGACAGATGGCGAGAGTGACCTCGGTCGGCATCGCCTCCCAGAAGGCCGGTGAGCTTTCGAGGGGCGCCGTCATGGCATCCGATGCGTTTTTCCCATTTCCCGATGGAATCGAGGCAGCCGCCGGCGTTGGAATCACCGCCGTCGTGCAGCCGGGGGGCTCCAAGGGAGACGACGCGGTCATCGCCGCTGCCGATGCGGCCGGCATGGCGATGGTATTCACGGGCGTACGCCACTTTCGGCACTGACATGCGTGTTCTGATCGTCGGTGGTGGAGCTCGCGAGCACGCCTTGGCGTGGCGACTGCGTCGAGATCCGGGGGTCGAGGTCGTGGGAGCTCCGGGCAATGCCGGAATCGCGGCCCTCGGTCGAACGGTATCGATCGATCCCACCGACGCGGATCGAGTGGTGGAGCTCGCCAGGACGGAGTCGGCGGACTTGGTCGTGGTCGGGCCGGAGGCGCCCTTGGTCGCGGGGGTCGTGGACGCTTTGCGCAACGACGGCATCGACGCCTTCGGTCCGGATCGGGAAGCCGCTCGACTCGAAGGCTCGAAGATTTTCTCCAAGGAATTCATGGCTCGTCACGGTATTCCAACCGCGGGCTTCGCGGTTTTCGATGATCCGGACGCAGCCACGAAGTACATCGCGGACGCCGATCGGCCGTTGGTGGTGAAGGCCGATGGGCTCGCCGCGGGCAAGGGCGTCATCGTCGCGAAGGATGCGCAGGAAGCGATCGCCGGCGTCGATCAAATCATGCGTGCGCGCGCCTTCGGAGAGGCCGGCACACGCGTGGTGATCGAGGAGTGCCTGGTCGGCGAGGAGGTCAGCTACCACGTGGTTTCGGACGGGGAGCGATTCGTTCCACTGGCCCCCGCGCAAGATCACAAACGCGCCTTCGACGGAGATCGGGGTCCGAACACGGGGGGCATGGGCGCGTATTCGCCGCCCCCCGTGGTGACCGCGGAGGTCGAGCAGAAGATCCTCGACCAAGTCATCGAGCCCACCTTGCGCGGGATGGCGTCCGAGGGGCGGCCGTTCCGCGGGGCTTTGTTCGTCGGGCTGATGATCGTCGACGGCGAGCCGCTGGTCTTGGAATACAACACGCGGTTTGGCGATCCCGAGTGTCAAACTCTGATGACTCGTTGGAAGGGTTCCGTCCTTCCGCTCATCCAGGGCTCGGCGCGTGGCGACTTCGGCAGCCTCGAGCCGGGATGGGAAGCCCCGGCCTCGCTTTGCGTGGTGCTCGCATCGGGGGGCTACCCCGGAAGTTACCAAAAAGGGAAGGTCATCACCGGTCTCGGCGCCGTGTCCGAGCTTCCGCACGTGACGGTCTTTCACGCAGGGACGGCGGTCGACGGGGATCGCGTGGTCACCTCGGGAGGCCGCGTCCTTTCGGTTACGGCCACGGGGCAGACCATCGACGAGGCGGCCGAACGGGCCTACGAGGCCGCCGATCTCATCGATTTCGAAGGAAAGCAACTCCGCCGCGACATCGGCTGGAGAGCGCGTACCCGATGACGGAAGACCTCGGACAGCTCGTGGAGATCCTGCAGCGGGGAGGCGTGATCGCCTGTCCCACGGAAACCTGGGTCGGCCTGCTCGCCGATGCGCGAAATGAACAGGCAATCGAACGGGTCGCTGCCCTCAAGGGACGGCCCGCCGACATGCCGATCGCCTTGCTCCTGCCCGATCGCTCAGCCGTCGCGGAGGTGGCTTTCGACCCTTCCCCCCGCGCACAGGCTCTGATGGAGGCGCATTGGCCTGGGCCGCTCACCATCCTGCTTCGAGCCAAGCCCGGTCTGAGCCCGTGGCTCGTGCGCGACGGCAAAGTCGGGGTGAGGGTGCCGGGACCGAGCCCCGCCGCCGACCTCACCCGGGCCTTCGGCCATGCCCTGACCGCCACCAGCGCCAACCTCACCGGCGAGCCTCCTCTGCGGAGCGTGCACGAGCTTCCTCCGAGCTTGGCTCGTGGCGTGGACGCGGCGGTACCGGGCGCCTCGCCGGGTGGAGCGGCCTCGACCTTGCTGGACTCGACGACCACGCCGATGACGATCCTTCGCGTCGGCGCCGCGAAGATCGACGTAGCTGCTCTTTGACAGGGGCAGCCCTGCTGCGTCACTCTTGCGGCTGGGAGGACTGATGGCGCTCATCGAAACCGAGGAAGCCGCACGTCGTTTGGCGCGCGCAATCTCCAGTGACCTTGCGCTCTACAATGAGGACAAGATCGCGGAGGGCGTTCGAAACGACAATCTATTCGAGGTGATGGCGGAGGAAATTCAAGAAGGTCGTGACCTGTATGAAAGCCGCGTTGCGCCTCAACTGATGGATCGCAACCTCTACGACCGGGCCATCGTCGACCTCCTCGTGCGATCGAAGGCGCACGTTCAGTCGCCCATGTGGTAGGCGTCTTTCGCATGACTTACCCGCGCTTGCCGATGGTGGCGATGGCCGCCTGGCTTTTGGCGTCTTTCGTCGGCTGCGATGACGGCGCCGGGACCGACGGTGCCACCGGCGGCTCCTCGGGGTCGGATGGCGCCAATGGCGCGCTAGTCACGCAAAGGCCTGGTCTGTGGGAGGGCGATTCCCCTGGCGTCGAGGTTTGTTTCTTCGTCAGTGACGATGGGCGGCGCTTGACGGCCCCGATGTCCCCCGAACGGCGTCCGGGTGATGATCCGTCGAGCCGACGTGTGCGATCGGTGCGTGCGAGC
>DATIUW010000175.1:0-46762 GCA_035466435.1 Polyangiales bacterium
AGTCGCGGCGTCGGCAGCTTACGTGGCTGAAAAGAGGCGATTGTCGCGCGAAGCGAAGGAGCTCAAGTGGGCCGAGAGGGCGGCGCTCGAGGCGGCGCTCGCCGCCGAGCACCGGCAGCAGGCCGACCACCCACACCCGCCCTCTCCCGTCCAACAGCCCTGAACGGCGGGAGGGAACCGCAGGCGTAGCTGAAAGCTACGTCGAGGACGCCCGACGCCGGATCGCGCCGCGCATCGCCCGCTCGGCGACGGGAGCCAGCGCCATTCCCGCCTCAAAAAGGAATATCATCGTCGCCGAAGTCATCCGCCGGCGGCCCGCTGTCCGCTCCGAAGTCGCTTGGCGCACTCGACTCGCGGCCGCGGCCGCCTCCCAACAATACGATGTTCGTAGCCACGATCTCGGTCGAAGTACGCTTGTTGCCGTCCTTGTCTTCCCACTGCCGGTATTGAATCCGGCCCTCGACGCAGATGCTCCGGCCCTTCGACAAGATGTTGTTCAAGGCTTCCCCGCGTTTGCCCCACACCGTGATGGTATGCCAATCGGTGCGCTGCTGGCGCTCACCGGCACGGTTGACGTACGACTCGGTCGTCGCCAGCCGTAAGCGCAGCACGGCTTGCCCATTTTGGGTGTACTTGAGCTCTGGGTCGGCACCCAGATTTCCGATGAGCATTACGCGATTCAGGCCTTCTGCCATGGCTCCCCTTTTCCTCGTCTCGGTGGGCGGCGAACATACGCGGCCTTGCGCCGCGGATCAATGGCCGGTGGCTTCGCGTTGCATACGAAGCACGGTCGCCAGCTCATCGGTCAATTCCCGCCGCCGTTGCTCGTAGTAACTAGGCCCGATGGCTTCGGCCTTTCGTTGACGCTCGAGCGATGCAATCTCGTCCAACAGCTCCTCGCGGCGATCCAGGCGGGCCTCGGCCAGTGCCACCGTTTGATCGGAGGGGCGAAGGAGGAGCCCGACGCCAAACAGCATCAGAAGCGTGGCGATCGCGACGGCCACGTATGGAAGCGGACCGCCGCCGGGGATTCCGCGGATGTGAATCCGCAGCGGGTCGATGGGTACATCGCCCGGACGCCGCATCACGCTGGCGACCAAGAAGCGACGGTCCCCCCCTTCGTGGACGCGAGCAACCTGAAAACCTTCTACCTCGAGTGTCATCCCATCGACGTAGTCGCTGATGACTTGATACTCCATCGTGGCAAATGGCACCGGCTGCACGATGGAAATCGACGTGCCATCGATCGGGACGTCGTACGCCCACATCAGGTCGGCTCGGCCCGGCGGGAGCGAGCCACTGATTTCGAGGCCATCGTCGGTCGCGGTGACGCGCTGGTCCGTCATGACCGTCATCGTGTCGAACGCTTTGAATCCGTCGGGCAGCCGCATCTGCAACCCGCCGTCCGGGAAGACGTAGGTTTCGTCGCCCAGATTCGTCAGACGAGCCTCTTGGGTCACGTGGGCTCGATCCTCGCGAAACTCGATCATGGTGCGCCCCAAAACTTGGAAGACGCGCCGCCGGTCATTCGTCGTGGGCAAGCGCACGACCCGCACCCGCTGCCCCTTTGCCGGGTCCAAACGAAACGGAGTCGAGGCGTACATCGCCCCCTCGTACGGAACGTTCACGCGATAGGAATACGAAGACTCGATCGCCAAGCCATCGAAAGAACAGGTGCCGGCCTCGCCGGTCACACATGCCTTGCTGTCTCGGCCTCCGGACTGTTCCATCACGCCGAGGCGGACGGCCTGTTCCGGAATCGGAGCCCCTGAGGGGTCGACGACCTCGACCGCGATCGTGCCAGCCGGGAGGTTGGAATCCGCAACCGAGGTCACCGGGTCCGGCACGTTGCCGAGAACCCTGTTGACCACCGTTTGATCTTGCTGGGCCGCTGCGATCGCGGGGATGCACAGCAGCAAGCCGACGAGCACCGTCTTTTGCATCAGTCCTCTTCTTCGAGCCGCTTGGCTATCAGTGCCTCGGCTTCCTCGCGAAATGCCTCCGTGCCGGCATCCAACTCTTGAAGGAGGTGGCGAGCTTGTGCACGAAGCTTGGCGTTGAGCTCCTCGAAGTCGGCGTCCGAGAGCTTTCCAGCGTCGTGCTCGAAAGCGACGTCCCGGATCTCTTGAAGCAGCGCTTCTTTCTCGGTCAGCAGCGCCTGACGGGCATCGTGCGTGAGCCGCGCGCGCGCATTGCTCGGCACCTCACCAGCAAGCGCCAAGCTCAAGCTCTGCCACAGGCTGAAGAGACCCACGATGATGCCTAGCACGGCCCCGACTACGAAAAGCCAGGGAAGGAAATCACTCATCAGCTCTTCTCCAGCCGTTCGAGCTCTTCATCGAGACGCGAATCGTACTCCATCTCGGCTGAAGCACCTGCTGCGACCGCCGTGCTCGTCTCGGCCCCGCGTCGCTGCCAACGACGCCCCATCACGACGATTAGGCCGACCGCGAACGCCATGGCTGCGACCGGAACGGCCCAAAGTGCGCGATCGAGCCCCTCGTCCGAAGGGATGGCCAGGGCCTTGGCGCCATATTGAGCGCGAAAAGACTCCTGAATTTTCGTCGTGTCCATCCCGGCGGCGAGCAACTCGCGAATCTCGGCGCGCTTGTCGTCCGCCCACCCGCATGCACAGGTGTCGAGCGGCAGACGCGCACAGTCTCCGCATTGGCAGAGCAGCCTGCCGAACAACTGACGTTCGACGGGATTGTTGATGACCACCGTGCCCGCGTGAAGGGTGCTGCTGCTGTCGTCCTGCGCCGATGCGACCCCGATCCACGCCACCATGGTGGCGAGCGCGATCGCCAGCGCCACGACTGCCGTGGCGGGCGAGAATCGAAAACGGTACGGCCGAGTTGCCGGCTCCCGCACGAGCTCACGCGCCGATGGCCACATGCCGAGAATGGCGCCGAGCAGCAGAACGATGCCGCCGAGCCAAATCCAAGCCACGAGCGGACGGATGACGATTCGGAACGTCCCGCGCCGGGTGGACGGATCGACGGTACTCATGATCACGTACACGTCTTCCGAGAGGCGACTTCGGATCGCAACCTCGGTCGTAGGCATCTCGGGATGCGTGCGATAAATGAACTTCGCCGGCGCGACCTGAGCCTTCTCCCGTCCCGACTCGTCGATGAGGGTCATGTCGGTGAAGATCATGCGCTTGTTGGGATCGGCTTCCATGCGCGGTTGATCGTACCGGACCACGTGACCGCCCACGGACATCGTTTCACCGGGGCGAAGGGCCTTTTCCTGCTCGATGTCATAGGCCGCACCCGTGAAGCCGATGAACATGAACACGATGCCCACGTGGACGATGTACCCGCCGTAACGCCGCCGGCCCTTCGAGATCAGGCGCGTGAGCGCCGTGCCGGGACCCTCGCCCTTTCGCATGCGAACGCGCATACCGCGCCAAAATTCCTGGGCCACGCTGGCAAGCACGAAGGCACAGGTGGCGAAGGAAACGACGGGTGCGACGGCTCCGATCCACGCGAGCACGGTGCCGGTCGTGGTGTCGTAGATTTCCGTGGGCTCCACGATCGGCGGGTAACCGAGGCTCGCGCCGAAGAGGAGCTGAAACACTGCCACGGCTAGAGCGACACCCACGGGGAAGATGAGGGCTCGCAGCAGCTTGCTTCCAGTCGCCTTGCGCCACGCGATCAGGGGACCGAGCCCGGCCAAGAACAGGAGAACGATGCCGAGCGGCACCATCCACTTGTTGTAGAAGCCAGGACCTACGGTCACTTCCTCGCCGCGCAACCACTGGCTGAGGAGCGGGAAGGTGGTCGCGATCAGCACGAAGACCATCATGCCCAGCAGAACCCAGTTGTTGAGCAGGAACGCGAACTCGCGACTGACCAGGGACTCGATCTCGTTGTCCGCTTTGAGCTTGGGAAGCCGCCAAATCATGAGCGCGGCCACCCCGATGATCAGAAACGCCAGATACCAGACGAAGTACTGGCCGATGTCGGAGCGGGCAAACGAGTGAACGCTGGCGATGAGCCCGGAACGAGTGAGAAACGTCCCGAAAATCGTCAGGATGAAGGTCAATGACAACAAGAAGACGTTCCACACTTTCATCATGTGGCGTCGCTCCTGAATCAGCACCGAATGGAGGTATGCGGTCCCCACCAACCAGGGCATGAACGAAGCGTTTTCGACGGGGTCCCAGGCCCAATAGCCGCCCCACCCGAGCTCCTCGTAGGACCAGAGGCAGCCGAGAAGCAGGCCGAGCGAAAGAAAGGTCCACGCAATCATGGACCACAGCCGGGCAGCGCGGACCCACTCGTTGCCGAGGCGCCCGGTAATCAACGCGGCGACCAGGATTGCAAACGGTACGGACCACCCGACGAAGCCCATGTAGAGAGATGGCGGGTGAATCGCCATCCAGTAATTCTGAAGCAACGGGTTGAGGCCTTCGCCATCGCCAGGCGTGGTGCGAATGTACGTGGCGAACGGATTGGCGGCGAACAGCATCAAGACCACGAAAAAGACGAGGATGCTCATGAGGGCCGCCAGGACCCAGGGCTGAAGCTCGATGTAACGACCGCGCAGCCAGCGCGTGACGAAGAACGTGTACCCAGCGAGGAGGAACGCCCACCACAAGAGGGACCCATCCTGTCCGCCCCAAAGCGATGCGATGAGGTACCACCAGGGCATCGACCGATCGCTGTAGCGGGCAACGTAACGGATCCGGAAGTCGTGGACCTGGAAGGCGTACGCCAACACGCAAACCGCAACCAGCACGAGCGCGCAGGTTGCATACGTGCCCCAGCGAGCAGAGGGCAGCAGATGGGGGCGCCCCCGCCCGGCTCCCATGGCGACCGCCATCGTATACGAGGCGCTTATCAGTATGAGACTCAGCACCAAGGTGCCGAAGAAAGGGATGTCGAGTGCTGGCATGGACCTTCCCGCCCCGCTCCGAGCGGGCCTATCCCCTCTATGTAGGGGCTACGCGGGCGCGGGCAAGCACAATGAAAAACCCCGCTCGGCGTTTGCGCCGGGCGGGGTCCTCTCGAGTGTCGTTAGACCGGAGTTAATCGCCTTCTTCGAACTCGGCGTCGATGACGTCGTCGTCACCTTTCCCGGGCCCGCCGGCCCCAGGAGCCTCTCCGCCCCGTGCGCCTTCGGTGGAGCCCGCAGCGGCTGCCGAGCTGTAGGCAACCTCGGCGATCTCCTTCATGGCAGCTTCGAGAGCGGCGCTGTGCGTCGCCATTGCGGCCGTATCGTTGGCTTCGATTGCTTCGCGGAGCGATTGCACCTTGCCTTCGACGTCGGCGACCTTGTCGGCCGGAAGCTTGTCCTTCACCTCCGCCAAGGCCTTTTCCACGCCATAGGCGAGCTGGTCGGCTTTGTTGCGGGCTTCGACCTGCTCCCGGCGCTTGCGGTCCTCCTCCTCGTGGGCCGCCGCATCGTCGACCATCTTGCTGATCTCCTCGTCGGAGAGGCCGCTATTGGCGGTGATGGTGACCTTCTGATCCTTTCCGGTCGCCTCGTCCTTGGCCGTCACCGACAAGATGCCGTTGGCGTCGATGTCGAAGGTGACTTTGATCTTCGGAATGCCGCGCGGCGCGGGCATGATCCCCTCCAGGTGAAAACGGCCTAGCGTACGGTTGTTTCTCGCTTCAGCCCGCTCTCCCTGGAGCACGTGAATCTCGACCTTGGTCTGGCTGTCCTCCGCCGTGGAGAAAACCTCCTCCTTGCGGGTCGGGATGGTCGTATTGCGCGGTATGAGCGCGGTCATGACGCCACCGAGCGTCTCGACACCCAGGCTGAGGGGAGTGACGTCCAAGAGAACCATGTCCTGCACGTCTCCGGACAGCACGCCGGCCTGAACCGCCGCACCCAATGCGACCACCTCGTCTGGATTGACGCCCTTGTGTGGCTCCTTGCCGAAGAACTTCGTCACGGCCTGCTGCACCAGCGGGATGCGGGTGGAGCCGCCCACCAGCACCACCTCGGCGATGTCCGCGGCGGTCTTGCTGGCATCCGAGAGCGCCTTCTTGCAGGGCTCGAGCGTCCGCTGCACCAGATCGTCGATCATCGACTCGAGCTTGGCCCTGGTGAGTCGAATGTTGAGATGCTTCGGGCCCGCGGCGTCCGCCGTGAGGAACGGTAGGTTCACGGTGGTTTCGAGCTTCGTGCTGAGCTCGATCTTTGCCTTTTCCGCCGCGTCCTTGAGCCGCTGCACCACCATCTTGTCCTTGCTGACATCGATGCCGGTGTCCTTCTTGAACTCGGTCTCGAGGTACTCGATGATGCGCTGATCGATGTCGTCACCACCGAGGTGGGTGTCGCCATTCGTGCTGACGACGTCGACGACCTTGTCGCCCACCTCGAGGATCGAGATGTCGAACGTGCCGCCACCGAAGTCGTAGACCGCGATGAGGTGGTCCTCCGTCTTGTCGAGCCCGTACGCGAGCGCGGCCGCCGTCGGCTCGTTCACGATCCGTTTGACGTTGAGGCCGGCGATCTTGCCGGCGTCCTTCGTGGCCTGACGCTGGGAATCGTTGAAGTATGCGGGAACGGTGATGACCGCATCGGTGACCGTTTCACCGAGATAGTTCTCCGCTGCCTTCTTCAGCTTGCGGAGGACCTGGGCGGACACTTCGGGTGGGGATAGCTTTTTGCCGCGCACCTCGAAGCCGGCGTCGTCGTTTTCGCGCTGGATGACCTTGTATGGCATGCGCGTGGCGTCATCGCCGAGCTCGTCGAAGCGGCGCCCGATGAACCGCTTGGCCGAGTAAATCGTGCCCTCTGGGTTCGTGATGGCTTGTCGCTTCGCGATTTGGCCGACGAGGATCTCACCCTGATCGTCCCACGCCACTACCGACGGTGTAATCCGGTCACCCTCCTCATTTACGATGACCTTCGGGTCTTTGCCCTCCATCACCGCGACGACGGAGTTGGTCGTCCCGAGGTCGATGCCGATAATCTTTGCCATGTCTTAGTCTCTCCTTTTCGTCCCCGAGCTACCGCCGGAGTCTGACCAACCTAACCACGGGTCCCAAGGCGTCAAGACCCGCAGCCGCGCGTAATTGCGCCCGAATTTCGGGCTGAAACGAGGACCCACGACGCGTCTCTCAACCCGCGACTTGCTTTCTCAACGCGGCGACGTCCCGGCTGTCGGCCAGCACGATGAGAGAATCGCCCGCCTCGAGCAGATGCTCGCTTCCGGGATTGTATACGTAGTCCCCATCCGGCCGGTGTACGGCAACGACGAGCGCCCCGGCCTCTCGGATGCGCGTCTCGGCGAGCCTCTTGCCCACGAGGGGACTCGACGGCGGAATGTCGATCGACTCGATGCCCACGCTGATCCCGCTGCCGAATCGGACGATACGGTCGAGAAACGCCACTGTCTTGGGGCTCACCATTTCGCTGAAGAGCCGCACGCCGCCGATGTAGTTGGGTGCGACGACTGCATCGGCACCCGCCCGCCGTAGCTTGCCTTCGGTCGACGCTTCGATCGACTTGGCCACGATGCGAATTTTGGGATTGAGCGCCCGCGCACTGATCGTCACGAAAAGGTTGGCCTTGTCGTCGTTGAGCGCCGATATGACGCCGCGGGCCCGATCGATGCCGGCTAGCTCCAACACGTGATCGTCGGTCGCATCCCCGTGAACGTAGAGCAAGGTATCTTGAAGCTCTTCACTGAGCTCCTCGAGACGCGCTCCATCCCTGTCGATCACCACGAAAGGCACGCCGACGGCGCCAAGCTCGGCCGCGATGTGCCGCCCCGTCGTGCCGATGCCGCAAACGATTACGTGATCCGTCAGTGTGCCGATTGCTCGCTGCATGCTTCTGCGCCTGAGAATTCCTCGGAGGTCACCTTCTACAATCAAAGCGGTGAGACTTGAAATGAAATAGAGCAGCGTGCCGCTGCCGAGAACGATGAGGGCGATGGTGACCGCGCGCGCCTCGGGAAGCTCGTTCATGCCTTCGAGCGTTTCGGCGAAGCCGACCGTCGAAAGCGTGATGACGGTCATGTAGAAACAGTCGAACCACGACCAGCGCCCCTCTCCGATCGCATAGTACGAAGTCGCACCCACGACGATTACGGCTGCAAGCACCCCTGCCGCCGAGATCAATCGGCCGTACGCCCCGCTGCGCAGATTCAGTAGCGAAACCCTCACTGGGGGCGTAGTTGGCGTCATGCCCGGAGCCAAGTCAACCCTTGACCGGGCGGCCGGGCAGCGGCACAACCGGCCGCGGTGAGCTCCTCGGAAGACGCGCGTCGAGCTGGGCGCGGCCTGGTGTCGATCGCCGGCGCCAAGGCTTACTTCATCCTGACCAGTTATGCGGTTCAGCTATTGCTCCCGCGGATCTTCGGCGAAGCGAAGGAGTTCGGGCTGTATTCCGCCACCATGAGCGGCGTGGCGATCCTCACCAACGTGTTGATCGTCGCGACGATGCAGTCGGTGTCGAAGTTCGTGAGCGAGGACGAGAGCCGAGCCGAAGCGACGCTCCGTCAGGGGCTGCGCGTGCAAGCGTTGGTTGGTGGCACGCTCGCTCTTGCGCTGTTCGTGTTTGCGCCGGCGATCGCCCGCCTGTTGCTCGACGGGCAGCTCACGCCCCTGCTTCGAATTGCTTCCGTGGTGGTCTTTGCCTACGCGCTCTACGCAGCGCTCGTGGGGAGCCTCAACGGCCGCCATTTGTTCGCGAAACAGGCCCGTCTCGACGCGACGTTTTCGACTCTTCGGACTGCGGGAATCCTGGGTGGAGCCCTGTTCGGGCTCGGGGCGATCGGGGCCGTGGCGGGATTCGCCACGGCTGCAGCAACCATCGTGACCATCAGCCTGCTGTGGATCGGCCTCGGGAAGCCTGGGAGACCCGGCGAGAAGATTCGACGGCGTCGATGGCTCGGCTTCATGGCGCCGATCTGGACATACCAAATCTGTCTCAACGGCATCCTGTTGATCGACCTGCAAGTATTGAAGCGAACTGCCACCGAGATCGCGTTCGGCGGCGTGGGACAAGCCGCCGTCGACGTCGCGAATCAGTACGTCGGCTATTACAGGGCCGCGCAAACCTTCGCGTTCGTGCCTTATCAGCTCATCATCTCGATGACGTTCGTGGTGTTCCCCATGATCAGCAAGGCGACGAGCCTCGGGAATCGCGAGGCCGCCAGGTCCACCATCCAGCACGCGATGCGTCTGTCACTGTTGTTGCTCTTGCTGTTCGCCGCGCCGACCTCGGGGGCGGCGCTCGGCGTGATGCGACTCGCCTACCCGGCCGATTACCTCTTGGGTGCTTCCGCGCTGTCGATTCTCGTTTTCGGCGTTGCGGCGTTTGCGCTCTTTGCCGTGGCCGCGACGGCGATCAGCGGAGCTGGCAAACCATCCGTGGCGGCCATGATCGCCGCCGTTTCACTCGCGACCGTCATCGTCGCCAATCGCATTCTCGTCTTGCGTGCCGGGCTGGGCGCGCAAGCTCTCGAAGCGGCGGCGACGGGAACGACGGCGGGCATGGTGTTGGCCCTATTGCTCTCTGCGGCAGTCGTCTACGCGATGTTCGGCGTCTTCATCCCCATTCGAACGTGGCTCCGCGCGGGTCTCGCAGCAGCGACCGGTTATGCAGCAGCCCACTCCGTCCCGAATGATTCTGCGCTCTTGGCGCTCGCGGCGCTGGCCTTCGGTTTCGCGAGCGCGCTCTTGGTGTTGGTCGTCACGCGAGAGCTCACATCCGACGACTGGCACGCCCTACGCCGAATCGTTCGACGCGACTAGACCTCACGGCGGTAGTGTCCGCTGCGCCCGCCGCGCTTCTCCATCAAGACGACCTCTTCGATTGCCATGCCGCGATCGACGGCTTTCAGCATGTCGTAGAGGGTGAGCGCAGCGACGGTCACCGCGGTGAGGGCTTCCATCTCCACACCCGTACGCTCTGCACAGCGAACCGAGGCCTCGATGATGAGCCGGTCTTCTTCCAGCGCAGGCTCGATGGTCAAGTCGCAACCCGTGATCGCCAACGGATGGCACAGCGGGATGAGATCGGCGGTCCGCTTGGCGCCCTGAATCCCAGCAATGCGAGCCGTCGCCAAGGCATCTCCCTTGGGTGTCTGGCCCGAAAGCAAGATGCGACGGGTTTCGGGCTCCATACGAAGCGTGGCCCGCGCGCGCGCCTCACGAATCGACCGGTCCTTGTCGCCGACGTCGACCATGCGGGCTCGTCCGCGCTGGTCCAAGTGTGTGAGTTGGTCCTTTTTGGTCATCGATCCGCGTGCGACGTATCGTAGGGCCGCGGCGGGATCGTAGCCGTACCTGCCATCCGGGCAATCAGCTCGACCCGAGAATGCACGCCAAGCTTCGAAAAAATGCGCTTGAGGTAGGTATTGACCGTCGACACCGTCAGACCCGTTTCGGCTGCGATCTCCCGGGTGCTGAAGCCCGCCACGAGCAATGACACGACGTCTCGTTCCCGGGGGGTGAGCGGAGCCCGACGCAAGGTTTGCTCTACCGCCTCGCCCGGCCGCCGGCTTCCTTCTTCGGCCAGCCTTTCGGCGTGGTGGAGACCTCTGGCGTAGAGACGCGAAGCCCATTTGAGAAGCTCGAGCTGGCTGCCAGAGGGCGCATCGCCGACGATCTCGAGGTGGAGCGTGCCGACGGCCGCTCTACCCTGTCGCAGCGGGAGCGAAATGGTCGGCTCGGTGCTGGTCAGGGCCGACTCGCTGCTCAGCGGCTGTTCATCTGGGCGATCGAGCCGAAAGGAATGTGCACCGACCAAGCCGGCGATGAGCGTAGCGCCTCGTGACGCATACGTGCGCACGGGGTCGAGCTCCGTGAGCCGCTCGGCGATGTCCATCAGCCTTTCGCTCGGATTCACTGCCCAATCCTCAATCCAGGTCTTCACCCATCAGGAGCGAAAAGCCAATTAAAGTCAACCCTCGGAATTCCAAGTGAAGGAGGACCGCGAGATCTGGCTGAGCTCGAATCGCTCTATCAACGCATCGGCGCGGATGGGCGCGTTCGTCGGCGTCAAACCAAGGGAGCACGCCAGCATGCCAGTCACCTCTTCGGCCGAACGGCCGGACTCTCGCAGTGATTCAATCGTGATCGAGCCCTGTCGCTTGGAGAGCCGCACTCCTTCGGAGTCGACCACCAATCCGACGTGCGCAAAACGGGGAACGCGGTAGCCGAGCGCCCGATAAAGCGCGATTTGTCGAGGCGTGGACGAAAGAAGATCGTCTCCGCGGATCACTTCCGTGACCTCCATTTCGGCGTCGTCGACGACGACTGCGAGCTGGTAGGCCCACATGCCGTCCGCTCGACGAAGCACGAAATCTCCACCGACCCGGCCAGGGGCAAAGCTGCCGTGCAGCAGATCCTCGAAGCCCGGGGACGGATCGTCGAAAAGGAAGCGAATCGATGCGGCACCGCCAGGCTTGCTGGGACCCAGGCGGCAAGTTCCGGGATAGCGGGGTCCATCGTCTCCATGGGGGGCGCTGGCGATCTCGGCGATCTCTTTGCGGGAGCAAGTGCAGGGATAGACCAGGCCCGAAGCCTCGAGCCGGCGCAGGGCGCGCTCGTAGGCCTCGCCGCGGGAGGACTGCAGCACCGGACCCTCGTCCCAGTCGAGCCCCAGCCACTCGTGGTCGCGACAGATCCGATCGGCCGCCCCGGGGACCACGCGAGGGCGATCGATGTCCTCGATTCTCATGATGATCTGGCCTCCGAGCGTGCGCGCCCTAAGCCAGGTCACCAGCGCGGTGCGCGCATGCCCCAGATGCATCTTGCCGGTGGGGGACGGCGCGTAGCGCGTTCGATATGTGCTGCTCACGAGATTCATTTATACGACTTGCGCCGGGGCGGCCATGCAGTGCATGTTCGGGCCGTGCGGGGACGGACTGACGTATGCGGATGCTTTCCGACGGGACGGCACTATCCGGGCATTGCCGATCTGATCGCCGAGGCGATCCATAGCGTCGAGGGACTGTGCCACGAGTTCGAGCCAGGCTCATCTTGGGAGGAGATCCCTTTCGTGGTCGTCGACTTCGAGACCACCGGGCGCGACGCCGAGTCGGACCGCGTGATCGAGATCGGGCTCGTGACGTTCGAAAGAGGCAGGGCGACGAACCGGCAGAGCTTGTTGGTCAACCCTGGCATTCCGGTGCCGGAGGAGTCCCGGGCAGTGCATGGCATCAGTGACGAAGAGCTCGCTGGCGCACCGACCTTCGAAACCATCATGCCGCAGGTTCTCGAGTTGCTTCAGGGCAAGCTCCCAGTTGCGTACAACGCAACGTTCGACCGGGGCTTCCTGATGGCCGAGATCGGCCGCGCTGCGCCCACAGCCATGACACCGGGCGACCTCCCTCCCGCGGCGCGCGACGACGTGGTGTGGGTGGATCCTCTGGTGTGGGCCCGAGAAATCCTGAAGGAGCTGCAAAGCCGTCGCCTCGGCGACGTAGCGAAGCATCTCGGCATTCCCCTCGAGCAGGCACACCGGGCCGCGGGCGATGCAGAGGCCACGGGCCGTGTGTTGCTCGCGCTGGCGCCGCAGATGCCCCGGATCTACGGAGAGCTCATCCGTCTCCAGAAGCGCTATGCGGCGTTTCAGGATGCCGAGCTTGCCGCGTGGAAGCGCTTTAGGTGAGTCCGAGGATCACGAAGCCGCGACTGATCTGGCTCCCCTTCTCGATCATGGCGGTTGGTAGCTGGGCGCCCGTTTTCTGGATGTGGGCGCATGGCATCGAGTGGACGGGCGCCGCAGGACGCGCAGTCGCCATTTGGTATACGGTGCCAGCGCTGGTCGCGATCCTTCTCGTGCAGGGGCCCTGGCTCGAGCAGCCGATTCTGGAGCCTTTGGGCCTCAGATTCCGCATCAACCGGTGGTGGGGCATCGCCTGGCTCCTGCCAGTGGCGGTTCTCGTCTTGGCGTCGGCGATCACCTGGCTGGCAGGTTTCGATCCGGTTCTCACCGTCGAGCAGCTCATCGCCAACAAGCGTACGACCGTGCCCCCCGATCAGCTCGCCGAGTTCGAGCGATACGTGACCGAAAGCCCCCCGCCCCATCCGTGGATGCTGATCGTGATGGGAATGCCCGCTGGTTTGACGTTCAATCTCATTCCGGGCTTGTGCGAGGAGATCGCCTTCCGCGGCTACTACTTCCGCGAGATGCCAGGAGGATTTTGGGGCAGGTCGACACGCATCGGGATCTTGTGGTGGCTGTGGCTTGCGCCATCGATCGCGATTGGCAATTGGTACGGCGCACCCGGTTGGTGGAGTGTCGCCCTGGCGCTGCCATGGTGCATCGTCGCTTCTTGGGTACTGGTCTACGTCCGAGTACGCAGTGAGTCGGTGATCGCCGTCGGGATCGCACGAGGGACCACACTGGCGCTCACCGCAGCCGCCGATGATCTCACGTTTGGCGCGCCGGCGTGGCTCGCGCCTTTTTACGGAGTGTCCGGGATCGCGGCGCTTTGTCTCGTTTGGTTGGCATGCTGGGCGCACGACCAGACACTTGCCGAGACACGGCTGACCACGACGTGAAGGAAGAGGGCGTGCCCCAGAATCGAAAGCTAGATCTGCGAGGTCGTTACGGCCCTTGCGCCCTCGTCACCGGAGCGGCCCGGGGCATCGGAAGAGCGTACGCCACCCTTCTCGCAGCGGACGGGTTCGAGCTGCTCTTGGTGGACCGCCAAGAAGAGGAAGTGACCGCGTTGGCCGATTCCTTGGCTTCGGCGCACGGCATACGGGCTCATGCAATGGTCTATGACCTCACCAAGAACGACCTGGCAGATACGGCCCGCCGATGGGCAGAAGCGTACGACATCGGCCTTTTGGTCAACAACGCGGGCGTTTCGGACCTCGATCCTTTTCTCGACATCCCCCTCGAAGCGCATCTCGGAGCGCTCGACCTGAACTGCCGCGCTACGCTGATCCTGACGCACGTCATGGGCCGGGCCATGGTTGCCCGACGGCGTGGCGCCATCATCATGGTGTCGTCGTTGTCGGGGCTATCGGGTTCGCCGTACTTCTGTCACTATGCCGCCACCAAGGGCTATGGCTTGAATCTCGCTTGCGGCCTGTGGTCCGAGCTTCGGCAAAGCGGCGTCGACGTGTTGGCGGTCTGCCCGGGAATGACCGACACGGGACCGGTGCGCGATCGGGGCTTGCACAGGGATTTGCCGTTCTACGTCCCGCTCACCCAGGCTGAGCCCGTCGCGCTGGCTTCGCTGCGTGCGCTCGGCAGGCGGCCGGTCGTCGTGCCCACGTGGGGAGACCGACTGTCGGCGGGGTTGCTCTCGAAGCTGGCGCCTCGAGCATGGACTCTGTCGATCATGAAGCGTTCGATCGGTAAGATGAGACGCTAGAATCGATCCTTGGCGGCTCGAATGGCGGCAAACGACGCCACCGGGTCTCGGCCGGCCGCGACCTCGGGGTGGTCGAAGCGAAGGAATGGATTCGTCTCGAGCTCGCGGCTCAAACGCCCAGGCACGGTGAGCTTGCCTTCACCGCGCATCGCGATGGCTTCCTGAAAGGCCCGCTCGACATCGGGGTTGTCAGGCTCGATCGTCTTGGCGAAACGGAGATTGTTCACCGTGTACTCGTGGCCGCACCAGATCTTGGTGTCGGCGGGCAGCGATCGGAGCTTGGACAAAGACTGCGCCATCATTTCCATGGTGCCCTCGAATACGCGCCCGCACCCGGCGATGAAGAGCGTATCTCCACTGAAGAGGTTGCCATCCGCGACATACGCGATCGCGCCGAGGGTGTGCCCTGGAATCTCGAGGACTTCGACCGCGATTCCGCCAAACTCGAAGGAATCCCCCTCCGATAGTGAGTCGGTCTGCCGTGGAATGCGACGGTGCTCCTCGTCGTAGCAGGAGCCTCGCACATGACGAATGGGACACTCCTCCGTCAGCGCCTCGATTCCACCGACGTGATCCCAGTGATGGTGTGTGAGCCAGATTTCGCTCAGGCGGACGCGATGGTGCGCAATGGCGCGAAGGACCGGGTCCGCTTCAGACGGGTCGACGACGGCCGCATGCCCATCGCGAATCACGAGATAGGCATAGTTGTCGTTCAAACAAGGGACTGGAATCACCTGCATGGCCTGAACGTAGGGCTCAATCGTCCCGACGGCCAAGCGTGAATTCGACCGACGGCGCACCGCGAGAACGCCTCAACGCCTCTCGTCGCTCGATGGGCGGTTCGCGGTCCAATCGAAAGACCCCTCGTCGCGCTCGCGTACGGCCTGTTTCCAGCCCACTTGCTCGGCTCGTCTCTTGAAGTTGATGCCCTCCGGACTGTGGCGCGTGATTCCATCGAAGAGCGTGGCCAACATCTGAGTCTGGTGGAGACCCGTGGCCTCGACGGCCTGGTTGATGACCAGCTTCTGCATCATGAGCTGATTGACCGGCACCGTGGAGATCCGCTCCGCGAGAGCCTCGACCGCGTCGTCGAGCCGATCGGCAGGAACCGCCTCGTGGATCAGCCCCATGCGCTCGGCCTCGCGTCCGTCGATCGTGTCCCCCGTGAACAGCATTCGCTTCGCCCGCTGCGGTCCCACCCGGTAGACCCACATCGCGGTGGTGGGACAACCCCAAACGCGCGCTGGCATGTATCCGATGCGCGCGTCCTCCGCCATCACGATCAGGTCCGAGCAGAGCGCGATATCGGATCCTCCGGCGACCGCATAGCCGTGAACCTTGCAGATCACCGGCCGGTACGAACGCCAGAGCGACATGAATAGCTCGGTGTTTCGCATCATGAAGGCGTAATCCTTCATCGGATCCCAGGGCATCTCCTGCGTTCCCGAGGCCGCCCCAGTCGCTTCCGCGTAGTACGCGAGGTCGTAGCCCGCGCAAAATCCCTTTCCGGCGCCGGAAAGAACGATGACGTGAGCTCCGTCGTCGGCATTGGCCTCGGCGACACACTCGGCGAGCTGGACTGGAAGCTCGTCGTCTATCGCGTTCATCACCTCGGGCCGGTTCAAGGTGATCCGGGCGATCCGGCCGTCTCGTTCGTAGAGGACTTTCGACATCACATGCTCCGTGTTCTTCGCGTCTCGAGACTTCGAGACTTGTGCAAGGCCACGTTCTATCGAATCATCGCGAAAATGGACATCGCCCTCCTCGAGACGCTCAGCAAGCACGACGAGCGCAGTGCTTGAGGCCGACGACACTCTGCGAGCGCGAATCGCTGCGAATCTGGCAGCCCACGACCGTTCCGAAGCGCGCTCTCCTTCCCTGCGTCCCGCCGCAGTTGCGTTGACCGTCATCGCAAACGACGTGGGCGAAGCGTGTTTCGTCATTACTCGCCGTGCGAGCACGCTCCGGCGCCACAGCGGCCAGTGGGCTCTACCCGGAGGTCGCATCGACGACGGCGAGAATCCGCAAACCGCGGCGTTGAGGGAGCTTTCCGAGGAGGTCGGCTTGCGGTGCGCTCGTGATCGAGTGCTCGGACTGCTCGATGACTATCCAACCCGCTCGGGTTTCGTCATCACGCCCGTGGTCGTGTGGGCCGGTGCGGACATCGCCCTCGAGCCGAATCCGAAGGAGGTTGCGGAGGCATATCGCGTCCCCATCGAAAGCCTCGATGCGCCTGAGATACCGAAGCTCTTTCGCCTTCAGGAAAGCGAACGGCCCGTGCTGTCCGTGCGCATTCTGGGCCAGGACATATTCGCACCGACTGCCGCCGTCGTATTTCAGTTTCGAGAAGTCGCAATCCACGGACGGCGAACGCGTGTTGCACACTACGACCAGCCCAAGTTCGCATGGCGCTGAGCCCGACCGTTGACCGAAGCAAAGCGAGCCCCAAACACTTCTAGAGTCATGCCAAACCACCTTCGCAACGAAACCAGCCCGTATCTCTTGCAGCACGTCGACAATCCAGTCGATTGGTACCCGTGGGGCGAAGAGGCGCTGGCGCTGGCCAAGAAGGAGGACAAACCCATCCTGCTGAGCATCGGCTACGCCGCTTGTCATTGGTGCCACGTGATGGAGCACGAGTCCTTCGAAGACGAGGATACCGCGGCGCAGATGAACGCCGATTTCGTCAACGTGAAGGTCGACCGGGAGGAACGTCCCGACATAGACAGCATCTACATGCAGGCAGTCACGGCCATGACGGGTCGCGGCGGATGGCCGATGACGGTGTTCCTCACACCGGACGGTAAGCCATTCTACGCTGGGACTTACTTCCCCAACGAGCCCCGGCACGGCATGCCGAGCTTTCGTCAGATCCTCACCGGCGTGAGTCGAGCTTGGAAAAACGACCGGCAAAACATCGAAAGCAGCGCCGACGAAGTTGCGACCCAACTTCGGGCGGTATCCGAAGTGGGCCTCGAGGCGGGTCGACTCGACGATGATGTTTTTCGAGGCGCGCTTCGCATGCTGGGTCAAAGCTTCGACGCCGCCTGGGGCGGATTCGGCAGTGCGCCCAAATTTCCCCAGCCGATGACGCTGGAGTTCTTACTGCGCGAGAGCCTCCTTGGAGAGGACCCGAACGCGCTCGGCATGGCCGAGACGACGCTAGAAAAGATGGCCCGAGGTGGGATGTACGATCACCTAGGCGGGGGATTCTCGCGCTACTCGGTCGATCATCAGTGGCTCGTCCCTCACTTCGAGAAGATGCTCTACGACAACGCGCAGCTCGCCCGGGTCTATCTCCACGCCTGGCAGATCACCGACAAAGACTTCTATCGCCACGTCACCGAGGAGACTCTCGATTACGTGCTGCGCGAGATGCGTCACGAGGACGGCGGTTTCTACAGCAGTCAGGATGCCGATAGCGAAGGCGTGGAAGGCAAGTTCTACGTTTGGTCTGCCAAAGAGATTCGGGACGCATTGGGCGCCGACGCAGACGTCTTCATGCGGATCTACGGTGTATCGGAAGAAGGCAACTGGGAGGGGCACAACATCTTGAGCCTTCATCTCGATCCTGATGGTCTGGCGGTACAGCTCGGCATCGACCCAGGCGAGCTGCGAGCTCGCATCGATGCAGCGCGAGAAAAGCTCTACCGTATCCGTTCGAAGCGCGTTTGGCCGGGTCTCGACGACAAGGTCCTGACCGCTTGGAACGGTCTCATGCTCGGTGCGCTCGCCGATGCGGGCCTTGCACTTCGAAGGTCGGACTACCTCGATGCTGCCCAAGCCAACGCCGAGTTTCTGCACCGAACCATGCGACGCGATTCCGGGCGGCTCCTCCGCGCCTGGAAAGCTGGCTCACGCGCAAAGTACAACGCTTATCTCGAAGACTATGCGTGCTTGGCCGATGGCTTGTTGGCCTTGTACGAGGCCACGTTCGACGTGCGGTGGTTCGAGTGGGCGCGCGAGCTTGGCGAGCTGATGATGAGGCACTTCCGCGATCACGACAACGGAGGCTTCTTCGACACGTCAGACGACCACGAAGAGCTGATCCATCGACCAAAGGACCTTCAAGACAATGCCGTCCCGAGCGGCAACTCGATGGCGGCCACCGTGCTCCTGAAGCTCAGCCTGTTGACCGGCAACGGGGAGCTCTGGCAAGCGGCCGAGCAAAGCACCGCAATGATGACCAGGTTCATGAGCCAATACCCTTCGGGATTCGGGCAGTGGCTCAACGCTGCGACGTTCATCCTGAGCGAGCCGCTCGAGATCGCCTTGGTGGGGAGCCGGGCAGAGCTCGAGCCTCTGCTCGAAGTCGTACGCCAGGGGTACCGGCCGTTCCAGGTCGTCGCTGCGGCCGAGCCGGACGATCCCACGACGCCACGGCTCCTCGAAAACCGGCCCCAAGTCGACGGCAAGGGGACCGCGTACGTGTGCCGTCATTTCGCGTGCAAGGTGCCGGTCACCGAGCCCGAGGCGCTCGAGGTGCAGCTCCAACCGAGCTGAGGCTCTTCATTGCGCGGGAGGCTCGTCGATGACGATCGGGTTGCGCGCGGGCGCATTCGGAGTGCCCGTGGGCGCTTCGTCACCAAAACCAGGGACCGTCCAATCGATCCCCTCGTCACGCTCCAGCTCCACAGGATCGGACGCAGGCGCTGACGCAGGCGCCGACGCTGTCGCTGGCGCCGACGCTGGCGCTGGCGCTGGCGCTGGCGCTGGCGCTGGCGCTGACGCTGGCGCTGGCGCTGTCCCTGACACTGCCCCTGCCCCTGCCCCATCGACGGCGCGCTTTGGTGGCGTCCTCTTCTTCCTCGGTCGGACTACTTTCTGCGGCGTAGGCCCGACCTCTGCGACCGATGGCTCCGGAATCTCCTCGGGTACGACTGCCGCGTCTGGCTCCACCGGGGGCGCATCAGGGATGATGTCCGCCACCGGTGCATCGATCGCCAACACGGGCGGTTCAATTTCCTCGCGAACGGTCAGCGATGGCACGGGTGCGGGCTCCTGCATCGGCTCGAGGGCGCCCGCCCGCCACCAGCTCGCTCCGGCGACGGCGATCGATGCAAACGCCACCACGCCGAGCGAGGCCCAGAGCCACGGCCACTTCTTCTTCCGCGCAGGACCGGAAACCACGGCGAGGTCGTGCGCCGTGGTGCCAAAAGGCTTGGGCGCGGAAGACAAAAACGCCTCTTCGTCCGGGTCGCGCGTGAAAGCTGCCAACCTCGTGTCCGCAAAGGCAGCGGGCGCGCCCGGCGGCGAGCTCGAGGCCAAGAGGTCGGCCAGATACGAACCAGGCACTGCCAGCTCGTCCCCCCACACCGTGCCGAGCAGCAGCGTACGCGCGTCGTTGAGCAGTCCCGCGCGACCCGCGGCTTCCGCGAGCGAGTCGAGGAACTCGGCCAAGGACTGCTGACGCGTGTCCGGGTCCTTGCGGAGCGCGCGCATCACCACCATCGCCAAGTCATCGGGAACCTGACCGCCCCTTCCCTTGCTACGCAGCGGAGGCGGCTCACGGTGAACGTGTTGCATCAGAATCGCACCCGCCGTGCTTCCTTCGAAAGGCAGCTCGCCGGTGAGCAACTGATAGGCGAGCACGCCGAGCGAATAGATGTCGCTTCGGCGGTCGGTGTCTTCCCCCGTGGCCGCTTCGGGTGAAATGTACGTTGCGGTTCCGAAGACGCGGCCGCTCTGTGTGGTGGTCGCGTCGCCGTCGGCCTGCAACACCCGCGCAATCCCAAAGTCCACCAGCTTGACGAAATCCTCGTCTCGTCCGCGTCGAACCAAGTAGACGTTCTCCGGCTTGATGTCGCGATGCACCACGCCTGCGGCGTGAACGGCGCCCAAACCGGCGCAGAGCTTCATCAGAAGTATCACGGCACGACCGAGCGATGGCGGTCCCCTCTCTTCGAGCTCCTCGGCCAGGGACCTGCCTTCGAGCAGCTCCATCACGATGTAGAGCCGACCGTCGGCGAGCCGTCCCGACAGAAACACGCGGACCAAGTTTGGATGATCGAGCGCAATCGCCAATCGCGCCTCGCGCTCGAAGCGCAGCACAGCCTGCTCGTCACGCGCGAGCTCCTGTCGCAAGACTTTGATTGCCACGTTGCGACCTACCGTGGTCTGGTGGGCTCGATAGACGGTGCCCATCCCGCCGGTCCCGATTTGCGCGTCGATCCGAAACTGCTCGAGCAGAATCGTGCCCAACAACGGATCGGGAATCTCGTGGTCAGTCACCAGCGGGCTCCCATCGTGCGGACAGTACTCTGCCTGGCTTAGGAACTTCGAACCGCAGCGAAGGCAGACTTTTCGCATCTCGGTGGGCTTCCTCGATGACCCGGGGGGCGTAGCACTCGGTAGTGGATAATACAATTTCACCTGAGACGTCCGTGGGTCTGCGAGCTTCATTTCTGTTGGTGCTTTTTTGCACTAACGTGCGCCCCGAGAACCATGCGGATCATCGGCGGAAAGCTATCTGGACGGAGGTTCGAAGCCCCTAGCGGCCGTGGCACGCGGCCGACGTCGGACCGGGTGCGCGAGGCGCTCGCTTCCGCGCTCGAGTCACGAGACGCGTTCGCCGATGCGAGGGTGCTGGATCTCTTCGCTGGGACTGGGGCGTTGGGCTTCGAAGCCTTGTCCCGCGGCGCATCGGACGCCGTCGAAGTGGACGGCGATGCGCGCGTCGCCCGCCAGATCACGCAGAGCGCGCGAGAGCTCGGCTTGGCCTCGAAGGTGCGATCAGCCCGAGTCGATCTCCTCGGTGATCCCGTTGCAGCGGTACGTCGGATTCCGGAGGTGGACGGAGGGTTCACTCTGGTTTTCGTCGATGCCCCTTATTCGAGAATCGATGCCGTGCCCAAGCTGCTGACCGAGCTCGTCGCACGAGGACGTCTCACGCCGGGCGCGTGGGTCGTCGTCGAGCACGCCGCCGAGCACGATTGGGTTTGGCCGATTGGGCTCGCTTCAGACGCGGAGTACCGCTATGGTCAGACGCGAATCAGCCTCGGTTTCTACGCACCCGAGAAAGGCAGTCAGTGAGTATCGCGGTTTATCCTGGATCGTTCGACCCGATCACCAAGGGTCACACCGCCATCATCAAGAGTGGCTTGGTGGCGTTCGAGAAGATCATCGTGGCGGTCTTGAACAACGAGGCGAAGCGACCTCTGTTCTCCGTCGCCGAGCGGATGGAGATGATTCGCGAAAGCATCGTGGACATGGGTGCCGACCCGAAACGGGTGGAGGTCGACAGCTTCGACGGTCTCTTGGTCGGCTACGCAGCCAGACGCAATGCCCAGGTTATTCTCCGGGGGCTCCGCGCCGTGGCTGACTTCGAATACGAGCTGCAGATGGCCAACATGAACCGCCACCTCAATCCAGGAGTCGAAACCGTGTTCATCATGGCCGACGACGCCTATTTCTACGTGGCGTCGACCCTGGTCAAGGAAGTCGCGAGGCTCGGCGGCGATGTCTCGGAGCTGGTGCCGCCGCCCATTCTCCCTAGGCTTCTCGCCAAATTCGACAAGTAAGTCGGAGGCTGTACGAGGGCCTCGCGCGCGAGCCGACGAACCTCCGGCAAAGCCGCCAAAGACACCTTGCCGACCTGGAGCTCCCACATCGTCGCGTCTCCACGCTCCACTGCTCGACGCACTCGCAGCCAACTGGAGAGGTAGACGGCATCACGGGCGACTCCGCCGGCGCGGAACGCACGCTCGCAAAGAGTCACCGCCTCGGCGGGCGAAAACGAGTGCTCGCGAGTGAGCGCCCTCGCAGCATCGCCGAACGAGACGCCGGAATGCATCGCATGGGTCACGAGCACACGCCCGGCCAGCGTCCGCTGGCGCTGTGCATTCAGTTGACCAGCCAGCTCTTCGAGGCAAATGGCGACGCCTTCCTGATCGCCGAACGATGCGGCCGTACCGACCGCGAAGATCCCCAAAGGCTGGGTCCGGCCGTTGAACGATGAAACCAAGTGTCCGTAGACCTCGTGCGTAGCCAAACGCTGCGCCTCGCAGGCGCCGAAGGACCGATCCGCGATGAAGACGGTGCGCTCGCCCACTGCGGCATTTGCGATCAAATGGGGATCGATCCGCACGGCGATGGGGAGGCCGACGTGCTTGGCATACGCCAACATCAAGTCTCGGAGGTTTGCGCCTCGAGTCGAGGCCGCGGGGATGGTCTTGGCTTCGAGCTCCACGGGCGCGCTCGCGAGAATCTCGTGGGCCGCGTCGAGCACGGTGCCGCTTTCTTCCGAGAACAAAGGCTCCCCACCCGTGCCGAAGAGGCGTGCAGCCATGGGCCGCACCAGCTTGCTCGAACCGAGAGACTCGAGGAGAAGAAGCTCCGTTTCGATCTCTTCGAGCCGAAGCGAGTAGAGGTCCGCCGCTCGGGAATCGACGGCAAGCCGCCGCGCGCGCTCGAGCTCGCGCCAGATCTCACGATCGACGGTCACGGGCCGCCACGTCCAGCGGGGCTTCGCATGTGCGTTACGCGCCACGCGGTCGATCAACCGCTGCCTTTCGACCGGGTCACCGTGTGTGGTGGCGCTGATCAGAAGGCGCGCGGCCGCATGCAAACGGCGCAAGGCGACGTCTAGCTCAGCCTGCGAACGCTCCGCGCGCGGGCTAGAGGAGCTGCGTGGCGCGCTCTGCCAGCTCACTGCGTTCACCTTTGGATAGTGTCACGTGGGCGCCGATGGTTTCGGGCTGGAAACGCTGAGCCACGACCGTAAGTCCGTTGCTTGCGGCATCCACGTATGGATTGTCGATTTGGTATGGATCGCCGGTGAGGACGATCTTCGTATCCGCCCCACATCGAGTGATGACCGTCTTCACCTGGTGGGGCGTGAGATTCTGTGCCTCGTCGACGACGAGGAATTGATTGGGAAGCGAACGCCCCCGTATGTAGGTGAGCGGCTCGACCTGAATGATCCCCGAGGCAACCAGCTCTTCGTAGTTCCGGTGTTCGGAGATGCGACCACGGCCGCTACTGAAGATGTACTCGAGATTGTCGAATATCGGCTGCATCCAGGGATTGAGCTTTTCCTCCACGGTCCCAGGTAGATAGCCCACATCGCGGCCCATGGGAAAGATCGGGCGCGATACCAGCATGCGGCTGTAGGCCCCGTCCTGGATCACGGACTGCAATCCTGCGGCGATCGTGAGGAGCGTTTTGCCAGTGCCTGCCTTCCCAACGAGGGTCAAAAGGTGAATGTCTGGGGACAGCAGCATGTCGAGGGCAAAGTACTGCTCGAGGTTGCGGGGCCTCACGCGCCACACTCCCTCGCGGCCGACGCGGAGGGGAACGATGGTGCCACTCTTCGGGTCGAAGCGCCCGAGCGCGGTGTGCCGCGGCCGGTCACGCTCCCGCAGCACCACCCCCGCATTCGGGTACAATGGAACGTCCAGCGACGTTGCGTCGATCAGCTCGCGCTTCGCGAGCTGATCCACCACCTCTCCGTCGACGTCGACCGTGACGACGCCAGAATACAGGTCGTCGATGGAGACCCTGCCGCCCTCGTACGTCTCCGCACGCAAGCCCAACGCATCTGCGCGAATGCGCAGATTCGTGTCCATGGTGACGAATACGAGCGGTTGGTCGGGATTTTCGTCCCGTAGGTCGAGGGCCATCTGGAGAATGAAGCGGTCCATCTCGCCGGGCCCCCGCGACCGGTTGGGCATCTCCGGAGGCACCGCCACACGAAGCTCACCACCAGTGCTCTCGATCGGAACGCCTTGGTCGAGGGAGCGGCCGTTCTGGTTGCGTAGGTCGTCCAGAATGCGTGACAGATGGCGCGCGTTCTGTCCGAGCTCGCTGAGCTCCTTCTTGAATTGGTCGACCTCTTCGATGACGAAGATGGGCAGAACGACCGTGTTGTCCTCGAACTTGTAGACCGCTAACGGGTCGTGAAGGACCACATTGGTGTCCAAGACGTAGGTCTTCTTCACGCTGGCAGACGGTAGCATGCTTTGGTGTGCCAGGTACCGAGAAACGAAAAGCGGGTATAGTGCGCTCCGCGGGCACGAAATGATCGAGGAGCTGAGTTATCAAGGTCTCGCCATCCTCGCAGCAGCAGGGGTGCTCGCGACGGTGATCAACGTAGTGGCCGGCGGCGGCGGAATGATCGTGCTGCCTACGCTGATGGCGCTCGGATTGCCCGCCGACGTCGCGAACGGAACGTATCGGTTTGCGGTCGTGACCCAAAGTGCCGCCGGAACGGCGGCGCTCCACGGAGCACGGAAGCTGGATACCACGGCAATTGTCCCAATCCTGATCCCCACCGTGCTTGGCGCGATCGCGGGCGCACTGCTGGCGACTTGGGTTCCACGTGAGGTTCTGAAGCCGATCTTGCTGGTCACGATGATCGTGATGGCTGCGCTGATAGCGTTTCGGAAACAGACCTTGGTCGCGGTCGAAGGAGGCGCGCTCTCACCATCACGAGCGCCTCGTTCTTACGTCGGGCTCTTCTTTGCGGGTCTATACGGGGGCTTCATTCAGGCGGGCGTCGGCTTCCTCTTGTTGGCAGTTCTAGTTGGAACACTGCGTCACAATCTCATCGAAGCCAATGCGCTCAAGTTGGTCGTGACGCTCGTATTTGGCACAGTGTCTCTCGGTATCTTCGCCTGGGCCGGGTTGGTTTCGTGGTTGCCAGCGGTCGTCCTCGCAGCTGCGTCGATCGTGGGCGCTCGGCTGGGCGTGCGGCTCATGCTCAGAGCACCGGCATCGTGGCTGCGGTGGTTTGTGTTCGCATGTGTGGTGGCCACATCCATCGCCGCCTGGCTTCGTTAGTTAACTCGGATCATCCTTAGTGATACCCTGATCACCAAGGAGGACTTCGATATGGGGGAAATGGTCAAGCAGATTGCAGCCCTGCAGGACTACGAGCGCTACCAGGATTTGCACTGGGAGGGCTCCTTCGAAGACTACCTTCAGATCGTGCGTGAAAAACCGCAGGTCACGCGCAACGCGTTCCAACGTCTCTACGACATGGTCGTGTCGTACGGCGAGGAAGAGTACATCGACAACAAGAAGAAGCTCATCCGGTACCCGTTCTTCAAAGACCCAATCGAGGATGGCAAAGACGCGATCTTCGGCTTGGACATTCCGTTGATGCGCCTGGTGCACGTGTTGCATGCCGCAGCCCAAGGTTATGGACCCGAAAAGAGAATCATCTTGTTGCACGGTCCGGTGGGCTCTTCGAAGAGCACCATCGCTCGGTTGCTGAAGAAAGGACTCGAGCGTTATTCGCGAACGCCCGAGGGCGCCCTCTACACCTACGAGTGGACCAACCTGCATCAGACGGGGCTTGCGGGAGGCGACGACGCGTTCCCTTGTCCCATGCACGACGAGCCGCTTCGACTGATCCCACCCGACTGGCGCGACCACGCGGTGCAAGAGCTGCGTCTCGGCAATGATCGACAGCGCGTGCAAGTGCGGGGAGAGCTCAACCCGGCGTGCCGATTCATCTATCGAAATCTGCTCGAAAGATACAACGGCGACTGGTCCAAGGTGATGAGCAATCACATCAAGGTGAAGCGTTTGGTCTTGAGCGAGCAGGATCGAGTGGGCATCGGCACCTTTCAGCCGAAGGACGAAAAGAACCAGGACTCCACCGAGCTCACCGGCGACATCAACTACCGAAAAATCGCCGAATACGGCTCGGATTCCGATCCTCGTGCATTCAATTTCGATGGCGAGTTCAACATCGCAAATCGCGGTGTGGTCGAGTTCGTCGAGGTGTTGAAGCTCGACGTAGCGTTCCTCTACGACCTTCTAGGGGCGACACAAGAGCACAAGATAAAGCCCAAAAAGTTCGCTCAGACCGATATCGACGAGGTGATCATCGGCCACACGAACGAGGCGGAATACAAGAAGCTCATCAACAACGAGTTCATGGAGGCCCTGCGAGATCGCACCATCAAGATCGACATCCCGTACATCACCAAGATGAACGAGGAAATCAAGATCTACCAAAAGGACTTCAGCTCCTCACGTCTGCGGGGCAAGCACGTCGCGCCGCACACCCTCGAAGTGGCCGCGATGTGGGCGGTGCTGACCCGGCTGGAGGAGCCCAAGAAGCATCAGCTTTCGCTGCTCCAAAAGCTGAAGCTCTACGACGGTAAGATTCTCCCTGGCTACACGCAGGACAACGTCAAGGAGCTTCGCAAGGAAGCCAACCGCGAGGGCCTCGAAGGAATGTCACCTCGATACGTTCAGGACAAGATCAGCAACTCGCTGGTTCGTGAAGGCAACGAGGGCTACATCAATCCCTTCATGGTTCTCAACGAGCTGGAGAAGGGACTCGCCGCATCGCTCACCGTCGGGGAGGACCAGCGCAAGCGCTACGGCGAGCTGATCAGCGTGGTGAAGGCGGAGTACGACGAAATCGTGAAGAACGAGGTCCAGAGGGCCATCAGTGCGGACGAGGAAGCCATCGGGCGGCTGTGTGCCAACTACATCGACAACATTCGCGCCTATCTGATGAAGCAAAAGGTCAAGAACAAGTACACGGGCAAGGACGAGGAACCGGACGAGCGTTTGATGCGATCGATCGAAGAAAAAATCGACATCACGGACGCCCGAAAGGACGACTTCCGCCGCGAAATCATGAACTTCATCGGCCATTTGGCGCTCGAAGGCAAGAAGTTCACGTACGAAACGAACGACCGACTGCGGCGCGCTCTCGAGATGAAGTTGTTCGAGGATCAGAAAGATTCGATCAAGCTTTCGAGCTTCGTGTCGAACGTCATCGACAAGGAGACGCAAGACAGGATCGACATCATCAAGAACCGTCTCATCAAGTACTTCGGCTACAACGAGGCATCTGCCACCGACGTTCTCGCGTACGTGGCTAGCATCTTCGCGAGGGGCGACGTAAGGGAGTAAGAGTGTCACTGCGAATCGACCAAGACCATTCTCGGTTCCGCAGCATCGTGCGCGGTCGGATTCGACAGAATCTCCGGAAGTACATCTCGAAGGGTGAGCTGCTCGGCAGACAAGGCAAAGACCTCGTTTCGATACCGATTCCGCACATCGACATTCCAAAGCTGCGTTTCGGCGACAAGCAGCAAGGTGGCGTGGCGCAGGGCGACGGCGAGCCGGGCGATCCTTTGTCGGGAAGCCCCCAAGACGGCGACGGACAGGGGCAAGCCGGTGATCAGGCCGGCGACCACGCGCTGGAGGTCGAGCTGACCCTCGACGAGCTCGCAGAAATCTTGGGCGAGGAGCTCGAGCTTCCCAACATCGAAAACAAGGGAAAGAGCGCAATCGTCGACAAGAAAGATCGGTACGTGGGCGTGCGTAACGTGGGGCCGAACTCGTTGCGGCACTTCAGGCGAACCTTTCGCAGCGCGCTCAGGCGACAGATCGCGCTCGGCACGTACGACGCGAAACGTCCAGTGATCATCCCGACTCGGGATGACATGCGATACAAATCTTGGAAGACGGAAGAAGAGCCCGTCGCCAACGCCGTGATCATCTACATGATGGACGTGTCCGGATCGATGGGCGACGAGCAAAAGGAAATCGTCCGCATCGAATCCTTCTGGATCGATACTTGGCTGCGCAAGCAATACAAGGGCATCGAGACCCGTTTCGTCATCCACGATGCGGCGGCCCGCGAGGTCGATCGCGACACCTTCTTCCGGACGAGAGAGTCGGGCGGCACCATGATTTCGTCGGCCTACAGGCTCGCAGCCGAGATCATCGAACGTGATTACCCTGCCTCGCAGTGGAACATCTATCCCTTTCACTTCTCCGACGGTGACAACTGGAGCGTCGACGACACGCTCCTTTGCGTGGACATCTTGAAGAAGCTCCTGCTGCCAGCATCCAACGTGTTTTGCTACGGGCAGGTCGACAGTCCTTATGGCTCAGGTCAGTTCATCAAGGACTTGCGAGAGCATTTTTCCGGTGACGATCAGCTCATCACGAGCGAGATCAACGATCGTGACGCCATCGTCGAGTCGATTCGGGAGTTCCTCGGGAAAGGCAAGTAGGTGTGGCTCAGTTTGCCCTAAAGACCGCCCTTCCAAACTACCTGCGCGACGAGCAACGTCGTATCGAAGAGCACGCGCGCCGGGTCGGCCTCGATTTCTTTTCGACGATCTTCGAAGTCTTGAGCTACGACCAGATGAATGAAGTCGCCGCGTATGGCGGCTTTCCCACGCGCTACCCGCATTGGCGGTGGGGCATGGAGTTCGAGAAGCTGAGCAAGAGCCACGAGTACGGGCTGTCGAAAATCTACGAGCTGGTGATCAACAACAATCCAGCGATTGCGTACTTGCTCGAAGGAAACAGCTTGGTCGATCAGAAGCTGGTCATGGCCCACGTGTACGCACACGTCGATTTTTTCAAGAACAATTTCTGTTTTCGGATGACGAGCCAGGGCCGTGATCCGCGCAGTGGCTCGGACGTGCGCAAATGGATCGACACGATGGCCAATCACGGCGCGATCGTACGCAAGTGGGCGAACCGCATCGGCATCGAGAAGGTCGAGGAGTTCATCGATGCCTGTCTGAGCCTCGAAAACCTCATCGACCCGCAGAAGCCTTTCATTCCGAAGGACACCTCGCCGAAGACCTCCGAAGAAGAGGAACCCGCAGAAACACAGGAGGTCCCGCTCCTTCGCGTCGACCGCGAGTACATGGAGTCGTTCATCAACCCTGAAGAGTTCGTCCAGTCCCAGAAGAAGAGGCTGGCTGAAGAAGCCGAGCAGGCACAGCGTTTCCCATCGGAGCCCGTGCGCGACGTGCTCGGATTCTTGTTGGATCATGCGCCGCTCCAACGCTGGGAAAGGGAGTGTCTCGCGGTGATCCGTGCCGAGGCCTATTACTTCCTACCGCAGATGCAGACCAAGATCATGAACGAAGGCTGGGCGAGTTACTGGCACTCCCGGCTCATGACCGAGAGCATCTGCGACGCCAGCGAAATCGTGGACTATGCGGATCGGTGCGCGAGCGTGCTGGCGACCACGCCAGGACAGCTCAATCCATACAAGCTCGGGATCGAGCTGTTTCGGCACATCGAAGATCGTTGGAACAAGGGACAGTTTGGAAAAGAGTGGGACGAGTGTGACGACTGGGAGCTTCGGCGACACTGGGATCGGCGTACGGGCCTCGGTCGCGAGAAGATTTTCCAGGTCCGCTCGCTCTACAACGACGTGACGTTCATCGACGAGTACCTGACGGAAGATTTCGTGGCCGACCAGAAGCTATACTCCTTCGGTTACAACGAGCGGAACGATCGATGGGAAATCGAAAGCCGGACTTTCGAGGACGTGAAACGCCAGCTTCTCGCCAGCCTGACCAATGCCGGCAACCCAATCATCTCGGTGATGGACGCAAACCACGGAAACCGATCCGAGTTGCTCCTGCAGCATACCCATCAGGGGGCGGACCTGCGGTTGGACTGGGCCAAAGAGGTGACCAAGGCGCTCTGCCGCGTCTGGACGCGTCCCGTCGAGATTCACACCGTCGTCGACGAAAAGCCGACCGCGCTGCGCCATGACGGCTCCGACTACTCGCAGAAAATTCTCTAGAATCCGGTGCAGTTGGCGAAGCGAATCGTGGTCGGACCCCCTCCGGGGGCGCCGACGTTGAAGCCGAGCCCCGTCGTGCTGCTCAGAAGAGACTCACACTGCAGGTCGAAGGTGACCTCGCTGCCGTCGGCTGTGATGTTCGAGAGCTGGCAAGGTTGCTCCACCGACGGTGGCTCCGTTCCGCACGCGCCGATGTCGTATGGAAGCCCGTCTTCGACGATCGTGACGTTGCACGGCGACTGCTCCACCGGTGCGTTGCCGCTACCTAAGACTGCTGCCAGCTCGAAGGCAAACTCGCCGCCGACTTCCGCCTCGAGGCGGTAGCTCGTTCCAATCGACCGGTCGATGGCTTCACAGGTGGCGATGATCGGCTCTCCGGTGCAGGAAATCTCTCCGTGCTCGCCGATGATGGCCCGCTCGTAGACGCCAACGCCTTCGTTTAGGCATGTGTCGGGAGCCGGGGCCCCGCAGCCAGCTTGGCTTTGCGACGGACAGGTTAGATTCCACCTGGCATCCACCACGACGGGCCCGCCATCATCGGCGCAAGAGAGCGCCAAGACCGAGAGCAACGGCCAAATGAACCGCATCTTTCTCATCGTCGACCCCACTTCGACAGGGTAGCCAGGCCGACAAACGCCCGCAACTAAGGGGTCGAAAGCGCCCGGCTCAGGTCCTCCCGCAGGTCGTCGACGTCTTCGAGGCCGACGGAGACCCGAATCAACCCATCCCCGATTCCACGCGCCTTGCGCGCTTCCTCGGGCATCGAGGCGTGGCTCATCATCGCTGGCTGTCCGATCAGCGACTCGACGCCTCCGAGGCTCTCGGCCAAGGCAAACAAGCGAACCCGTGTCAGTATCGACCTGACCCGTTCCCGTCCGCCCTGAACCTCGAAGGACAACATGCCGCCAAAGCCGGTCATCTGCTTGGCTGCAAGAGCATGCTCGGGATGGTCCGGGAGCCCGGGATAGTGCACGGCGACCACGTCGTCCCGAGTGCGCAACCAGTCCGCCAACGTTCTTGCGTTCTCGCAATGGCGAGCCATTCGCACGGGGAGCGTCTTGATGCCTCTGGCCACCAGGTAGCAGTCGAACGGTGAAAGAACGGCGCCGCCGGCGCGTTGCGTGAGACGAATCCGGTCCGCCAGGTCACCGGCGTTCTTGGTTATGACTGCGCCGCCGAGGACGTCGCTATGGCCATTGATGTACTTGGAAAGGGAATGCACGACCACGTCTGCACCGAGCCCGAGGGGCCGTTGGAGCAGTGGCGTGGCAAACGTGCTGTCTGTGACACACGACGCGCCTCTCGAATGGGCGAGCTGCGAGACGGCCTCGATGTCGAAGACACGCAGCAACGGGTTGGTGGGCGTCTCGACCCAGACCATCTTGGTCGAGTCGCGCATCGCGGCTTGCACCTCGTCGAGATCACCCATGTCCACCCAAGACACCTCGACGCCCATCGGCTGCACCAATCTCTCGATCAAACGGTAGGTGCCTCCGTAGAGGTCGGCACATGCCACGAGATGATCTCCCGATCGAAGGAGCTGGAGCACGGCGTGCATCGCCGCGCATCCCGAGGAGAATACCGCCGCATCCGTGCCTCCCTCGAGCGACGCGAGCGTACGTTCGAGCGCATCTCGGTTCGGATTGCTGACACGACTGTAAGCGTGCTCATCGAACAGCCCTGGAGCCGCCTGCACGAACGTGGTGGAGAGCGAGATGGGTGGCGTGACGGGGTCACCCGGTTTTTGGCCCGTGTGCCCGGCATGCGCGGCGAGCGTTGCAATTCGGTATGCCATGAGAGGGAGGTACCCCGGCCGCCGGCCTGCTGCCAAGTGGGGCTTGTGATGTCGGGGCTCATCGCACGAATCACGTCGTTGGACCTCATCCTCTCGCTCGACTCGGTCATCACGGCGGAGGGAATGGCGGCGCGCGTCGCGGTGATGGTCATCGTCGACTGCTCGACATTCGGTTTCGAAGCAAACGAACGACCGTATGGAGAGTTTTTTGCTGCAGCCACTGCCTGCATGCGCCAGAATCGGCCGCGATGCGGTTGGCCACCCTGATTGGACCGGACCTTCAGGACGCGATTGCGAGCGGGCCGGAAGCCGTTCGTGAAGCGGTGTCGGAGTTTCACGCCGAAGACATCGCGGAGCTCCTCGAAGACCTCTCGGCGAAGGAGGCCGCCGCGCTCGTTCGTGCGTTGCCCACCGAAGCGGCTGCCGACGTGGTGGAGCGCCTCAGCCCGCGCCGCCAGGTTCTCGTTTTCAACGCCATCGCGACGGGCAGAGCGGTCGAGCTTCTGGGAGAGATGGACCCCGATGACCGGGTCGACCTTCTACAAGAGCTCGAGCCGGACGACGCCAAGGCGCTTCTCACGGCGCTAGAGCGGCGCGAGCCCGAGGCAGCCGAGGAGGTTCGCGAGCTAGTCGGGTACGAGCCCGAAACCGCCGGCGGCATCATGACCACGGAGTTCGTGGCGCTCCCGCCGGCCACCAAGGTGTGGGAGGCGATCGAAGCAGCCCGGGGCTTCGGTCGCGAAGATCGAGCGGAGATTCTCTACTACATCTACGTGTGCGGGTTGAACGGCGAGCTTTTGGGCGTCGTTTCGCTCCGGGACTTGATTCTGGCCGACCCCGGCCAAGCTCTTTCCGAGATCATGATGGACAAGCTGGTCTGGGTGTCCCCGTTCGACGACCAGGAAAAGGTGGCACACGAGATCGCGCGATATGACTTGGCCGCTCTACCCGTCGTAGACCACGCGCACCGCATGCTCGGCGTGGTGACGGTCGACGACGTCGTCGACGTCGTGATCGAAGAGGCGACCGAGGATGCGCACCAGATGGGCGGCCTGATGCCTCTCGAAGATTCTTATTTTCAGACGACCTGGGCGGACTTCGTGTGGAAGCGCGGATCGTGGCTCGTTCTTCTGTTCCTCGCGCAGCTACTGACTGCGACGGTGATTCGGCAAAATCAGGGTGTGCTCGAGGCGACACTCGAGCTCGTGATGTTCATCCCGCTGATTATTGCATCAGGAGGAAACGCCGGATCGCAGTCATCCACACTGATCATCCGTGCCATGGCCGTAGGAGAGCTGACTCCCAAAGACTGGAGGAAAGTCCTCACCCGCGAATTGCTTATCGGGCTTTCACTTGGAGTCGCTCTCGGGTTGATGGGCTTCGCCCGCGGCTGGTTGGCAGGGGAAACCGCGCCGCCCATGGCCATCGCAACTGCCGTGGGAGTCAGCATTCTCGCGATCGTCACGCTCAGCACGATGATCGGCTCTCTTCTACCACTGCTCATCCGAAGGGCAGGTTTGGACCCTGCGGTATCCTCGACGCCCTTCATTGCTTCGGTGGTGGATGTTTTGGGCCTCATCGTTTACTTCGCAATGGCACATCTGATTCTCTACGTCGTCTTCGGCGGGTAGCGTGTCGACCTCGGCTTCATCCGTGTTAGGCTGCCGTTTCCGAAGGGGAGCCAGAAATGCCGAACCTGACCATCAACTACGAGCAAGATGTCGACACGGTGTATCGTTTCGTCACGGATCCGGAAGTGATCAAGAAGCGCAGCCAAGCGATGGGAGAAAAGAACATTCGGGTACAGGTCGACGAGGCCGGAGGCACCAAGACCATCACGTCGACGCGAGAGATCGAAAGTGACCTGCCTGGTTTCGCGAAAAAGCTCTTCAGCTCGACCAACACCATCGTCGAGCGCCGCGAATGGCGAGATGCGGGCGACAAGAAGACTTGCAAAGGTCACATCGACATCGTCGGCACCCCCGGCAAGATCGATTCGAATATCACCATTTCACCGAGTGGAACCGGCTGCACCTACGACATCGAATTCGAGGTGAGCGCCAAGGTGCCGCTCATACGAAAGAAGCTCGAGGAGTTCGTGGCCAAGACGACCCTCGAAGGCATGCGCGACGAGCACGAGTACAACAAGCGCGAGCTAGCCGCCCGCGGTTGATACTCAGTCGACGATGAGCTCGGGCTGAAGGTAGTCCTCTCCGTCCCAAAAATCACACTGACTCGCAGCATTGGCGCCTACGCCGACGGAGGCGTCGAGCACGAGATGCTGGTCCGTTTCCTCGTCGTAGGCGGGCCATGGGATGCTCCCCTGCCCGCCCGGGTCTCCGCTCGCGGCAAAACGCGCAAAGTAACCGAGTGTGCGGAGCCACAACGCCTCGTCCGTCGTACCGGCGCCCCACGGCTCGAGAACGGTCGAGAACGTGCCGAGGTCGATCTCGAGCAGCGGATCGTAGCCGAACACGTAGGGAATGTCGGCGCCGTGAAACGCGCCGAGATCGTAGCTCGGCAGCTCTGCCCCGATGAAGGGAAGCGCCACTTCGAGCTGGGAGTGTCCGTCCGGATACTCGAATTGATAGAGGTACACTGGGACGAAGGACGCCAATTTGGCCGCCTCGGCCTTGCCTGGGCACCGGAACACCGTATCGGTTGCCACGGCCGCCAGCGCGACCGCTGGCTCCGTATAGTTGCTGAGTGGATATTCCGCGGCTGCGCGCGATGCGAGATCGGGATCGCCGCCCACCAATCGCGCTATGAGCGCCTCGTAGTTGGCTTCGGTGACCTCGAGCGGCGGATCTGCAATCTCGCCGAGCCAGGTGAAGAGCCTCGCCTCCTCTCGCGTGAAGCCGAGGATCGTAGGCACCTGGTTGAAGTTTCCAGAGGCAAACGCGTCGGCCGGCTGCTCGGTGAAAAACGCGCCATCGAGGATCGGGCCCCAGTTGCCGGTCGGTCCTTCGCTCGGATTGAAGCCGAAGTTGGGTGCAGGAGGCAAGGCCGCCAGTACCTCGTCCATGGATGTCTGCCGCATGCAGGAAAGTACGTCCTGCTGGGCGGTGCAGCCGAGCGCGTCGGCAAACGCTTCCCCTTGCGCTTCGGCGGCTGCGAGAGTCGGCCATGGGCGCTCACAGGAGCCGCTCATCAAGATCGCCTTGTGGAAGAGCCCGGCGCTCTTTGGGGACGCGAGGTGACTGCAGACGCTGAAAGCGCCGGCCGACTCACCGAAAATGGTCACGTTCGTCGGGTCGCCTCCGAAAGCTTCGATGTTCTGCTGAACCCAGCGAAGGGCGGCCGCCTGATCCATGAGCCCGTAGTTGCCAGAAACGGCTTCGGCGCTCTCCTCGGTGAGCGCTCGGTGGGCGAGGAAACCGAGCTGGCCTAGCCGATAGTTCATGCTGACGACCACCACGTCGGTCTCCCGTGCGATGCGATCGCCCGATGTGCCTCCGTCGGTCTGTAGGCCCTCGCCGAGAGTGAAGCCGCCTCCATGGATCCACACCATGACCGGCAGACGGGAGCCCTCGATGGGCGTGTCCACGTTCAAAAACAGGCAATCCTCGTCCGGCATGAATCCTGGCACGGGCAGCCCCGCGAATGCCTCTTGTGGGCAAGCAGCGGGCGTCTCGATCGCCATGAGCGTCTCGCTCCACGAGGCTGGGTCCACGGGCGGCTTCCATCGCCGCTCGTCCACCGGAGGCGCGGCATAGGGAATGCCTCGATAGGAGAAGACGCCGTCGTTCTCGTAACCTTCCACCGGACCAGAGACCGTCTGCACCAACGGAGCGCGCGGCTCCAGAGCGTCCTCGTCGCCCGCGCAACCAACCAACGTGGCTGCCAGCCACACGAATATCAGCCGATGTTTCATTTGGGCGCTCGCTGTCATGAGTCCGCGAAGGTATTGGATTCCCGGTCTCAGAGCCAGCCCGGGACAATCACCCGGCAAAGACCGCCCGATCCTTAGCCCACTCGCGAAGCGCCGTAATTCGCTCCGCCATGGTGACGGAGAGGGGCTTGGTCAGCTCGATCTCCTCGACCAGGGCCTCGGTGCTCAACTCTTCTTCGCGTGAAAACGCGGTGTACAACGCCGAGACCACGGCCTGCTCGATTTCCGCGCCGCTGAAGCCCTCCGTGAGGGACGCCAGTCGAGCAACGTCGAACTTCGCGGGATTGCGCTTTCGTCGCTCGAGGTGAATCTGCCAGATTCGTTGCCGCGCCTCTGGTCCGGGAAGGTCGACGAAGAAGATCTCGTCGAAGCGCCCCTTGCGCATGAGCTCGGGAGGCAGCTTGGAGATGTCGTTT
Organism: Polyangiales bacterium; assembly: GCA_035466435.1. GTDB lineage: Bacteria > Myxococcota_A > Polyangia > Polyangiales > Houyiibacteriaceae > SG8-38. The sequence continues at coordinate 35,941 of DATIUW010000175.1, forward strand.
GCGGTCGCAATGACGAACACGCTTTCCTTCTTGTCCTGGAGCCACGCCAGAAACGTTCCGAAGATGCGTTGCGCGGGACCCCCTTCCGCATCCTCCTGAGACAACGATTTTTCGATCTCGTCGATCCAGAGCACCACGGGCGCCATTTGCTCCGCCAGCTTGATGGCCCGCCTCAGGTTCTTCTCGGTTTCCCCGACGTAGCGATTGTAGAGGTTCGAGGGATCCAGTCGGATGAGGGGAAGCTGCCATTCGGATGCGACGGCCTTCGCACACAAGCTCTTTCCGCATCCCTGAACGCCGATGAGAAGTAGCCCCTTGGGAGGAGACAGGCCGTACTCCTTGGCCCGCCTCGGATCCACGAACGCGGCTTGCCGCTTCCGAAGCCAGTCCTTGAGGTTGTGAAGGCCTGCGATGTCGCCCATTTGGTGCTCGTGGGGAAAGTATTCGAGCACGCCGGAACGCTCGATGATCTGACGCTTGGCCTGAAGCACGCGTGTGATGTCTTCGCGCCCCAGCACGCCATCCTCGACGACGGCCTGCGTGATGATCTTCTGCACCTCGAAAAAGGTGAGCCCGTGTAGGGCGCCCAAGAGCTGCGACACGTCCATGCTCGAAAGCTGAACCTTGACCTGCTGCCTGGCGGCCAAGTCCCGAAGGACGCCCTGCAGGAACGAGTGATAGGCCTCTGGGGTGGGGGCTTCCAGGTTCATCGGCGTGAACAAATGGTCGAGCGCTGGAGGAGTTTCCAGCCCATGGCCAGACACGACGACCGCTCCCCGGTGCCCGAAGTACTTTCGGTGAATGCTCCTCAGCAGAGCGATGACACCCGGTTCGTGCAGATAGGGCTCGAGCCCGCGAAGGTGGAAGATGGCCTCGAGATTCGAGCGCTCGATGAACGCCAATGCTTTTTGCGGGGAGTGGCTGTCGGGCGTCTGACCCGGCTCGGGGAGCTCACGGCGCAGTCCCCCGACCTGGGTCCAAGAGAACAAGGGTAAGCCGGTGTGCTCTGCAGCGTGCTCCAGCAGCACGTGGAGCCGATCGTCCTCCACCGTATCCACCAACAACATGGGATGGTGCGCCCGGATGAGAATCTCCAGCTCGCGCAGCTGATCAGCCGATGGCGGTACCCCCTTCAGCACGAATTCAGGATCGGAGGTCGCCGCGGTGGTGTCAAACCTTTGTGTGAGTTGACAGTGCCTAAGTCGTATCTACACTCGCCGGCATGGCAGCTTTGGGTGACAAACTGGTGGACAAGCGGATCGTGGAACGCAACATGGCGAAGGGCTTGCTTTCGAAAGAGCGCTACGAGCAGTACCTGGCCGACCTAGCCGACAGCGAGGGGCGCTACGAACGGGTGCAGATCGATCCGGGTGACGCCAAGGAAGCCTCACAGGAGGAGTAGCTTCGATGAGCGAGGAAGACACGCCGCCAGACATCGATTTCAACACGTTCATCTTGTCGTTGAGCACGTCGGCGCTGATGCATCTCGGCAAGCTTCCCGGTGCCGATGAAGCCACGGTGAACCTCGCGCATGCCAAGCAAGCCATCGATTGCATCGCCCTCCTCGAGCAGAAGACCCGCGGCAACCTCACGGGCGAGGAAGAGCGTCTCATCAGCGAGGTTCTGTACGACTTGAGGCTTCGCTTCGTAGCGGCAACGAAAGCAAAGAGCGACGAGGATTGAAGAAGCTCACCCTGCGGCTGGATGCGTACAGTGAAAACGCGCGTCGATACGTGGCCGCAGCGCAGCAGCTCGCAGACCAGCGCAAGCATCGCGAGGTGGAGCCGATCCACCTCTGGTATGTACTGATCGACGAATCGAGGCTCGCCCAGAAAGCGCTCGATCAGTCGGGCGTCGACCCGACGAACGTGCTGCTCGAGTCCGAGTGGGCGCTCCGGCGCTCGCAACGATCCGATACCTCGTCGGAAGCGTACTTGTCGTCGCGTTTCTTGGACTTGCTTTCGCGCGCTGAGCTCGAGGCGACTCGTCATGGCGGTATGCCCGTCCGGACCTCGAATCTGCTGTTGGCATGCGCGCAAGAGCCCGACGGACCGGTCCGCTCGATCCTCCGCGCTGCGGGGCTCAGTAGTGCAATCCTCCGAGAATCCATCCCTGCGAGCGAGTCGCGTAACGAGACGAAGGCGGACGCGGCGCCTGCCCTCGGCGTCCTCGAGGAATACGGGCGTGATCTGACTCGGCTTGCGGCAAGTGGCGCGCTCGATCCGTGCATCGGAAGGGAGAGCGAGCTCAGACGCATGCTTCAGGTCCTCGCCCGGAGGGAAGAGAACAACCCGCTGTTGGTGGGCGAAGACGGCACCGGCCGGACGGCGCTGGTACATGCCTTGGCTTCGCGAATCGCAGCCGGGGACGTGCCCGACATGTTGGCAGACCGGCGCATCATCGCCCTCGACGCTGGAGTGCTGGTGGCCGGTACGCGGCTCCGGGGCCAGCTCGAAGAACGAATGCGGGCCATCCTGGACGCCGTTCGCGACTCGGGAGGGCGGGTCATTTTGTTCCTGCCGAATCTCGCGACGTTTCTTCGGTCGACCGGAGGCGCAGGCGACATGCTCGCGGACGCCCTCGGTCGAGGCGAAGTTCGCGCGCTCGGGCGCTGCACGCCCGACGAGCTCAGGGAGATCGACGACCGCGCGAGCTCTCTTTCCCGACGCTTCGTGCCCATCCAGATCGAGCCGCCCGGGCCCGAGGAGACTCTGGCGATTCTGCGAGGTATCCAGTCGCGTTTCGAATCCGCGCACGGTGTGCGTATCTCCGACGAAGCGCTGCAATCCGCGGTCAGGTTTGCGCGTCGATACGTCGCCGGCCGGGAGCTTCCCAAGTCGGCGATCGATCTAGTGGACGAGAGCGCGGCTCGCGTCCGGCTGGGGCTCGACGGCTCCGAGCCCGGCGGGACCGTGGGCCCCGAGGACGTAGCCGCGGTCGTTTCGCTTTGGACCGGTGTACCCACCTCCAAGATGATGGAGGAAGAAGCACACAAGCTCCTCCACATGGAGAACCGACTCCGTCAGCGCGTCGTGGGGCAAGATCACGCGGTGACCGCGCTCAGCAAGGCAGTGCGACGCGGGCGAGTCGGTCTTCGCGATCCCAGGCGCCCCATCGGCTCGTTCCTGTTCCTCGGGCCGACTGGTGTCGGAAAGACCGAGCTCGCCAAAGCACTGGCCGAGTTTCTATTCGACGACGAGGCGGCGCTCACCAGGCTGGACATGAGCGAGTTCATGGAGAAGCACACCGTCGCACGGCTCCTCGGTGCACCGCCTGGATACGTGGACAGCGAAGCGGGCGGGTTCCTCACCGAGGCGGTGAGGCGCCGGCCCTACTCGGTGATCTTGTTCGACGAAGTGGAGAAAGCGCACGCCGACGTGTTCAACATCCTGTTGCAGGTGCTCGAGGATGGCCGGCTCACCGACTCGCGCGGTCGCGTTGCACATTTTCGCGATGCGGTGATCATCATGACCTCGAACGTTGGAAGCGATTTGATTCTAGAGCACCGCGGCTCGGATGAAGCGTTGCGCGAGACGATCGAGAATCGACTCCACGACTACTTTCGTCCCGAGTTTCTCAACCGCGTCGACGAGATCTTGATCTTCGATCGGCTGGACAGAGACGACCTCGCAGCCATTCTGGAGATTCAGCTGACGCAGCTTCGCGCGTTGTTGACGCAGCAACAGATCGGCCTCGACCTGTCTGACGCGGCCAAATCGCGACTGATCGACCTGGGTTACGAGCCGTCGTTTGGCGCGCGGCCGTTGAAGCGAGCCTTGGTTCGCGAGCTGCAGGACCCACTGGCAGAGGCACTTCTGCGCGGCCGTTTCGCCCCGACAGATGCGATCCAAGTCGATTTTCAGGGCGGCGTTTTCACGTTCGACAAAGCGTGACGAACGGCTACGCCGGGCCCGAGAGCTCGGTTATGCTTGGCCCATGAGCCCGAAGAGCAGCATCCACCATCGCACCTGCAACCTCTGCGAAGCCATGTGCGGCCTGGAGGTCGAGATCGAAGGCGACGAGGTCGTGTCGATTCGCGGCGACGCGCAAGACGTCTTCAGCCGCGGTCACGTTTGCCCCAAGGCCACGGCACTCAAGGACCTCTACGACGATCCGGACCGTTTGAAGCAGCCGGTTCGTCGAGTGGGCGACCGTTGGGAGCCCTTGTCGTGGACCGAGGCCCTGGACGAGGTGGCCGATCGCATCCACGAGATTCAGTCCGAGCACGGCCGAGACGCAGTAGGCGTGTATCTGGGGAACCCCAACGCGCACAACTTCGGCACCATGGTGTTTGGTCCGCCTTTTCTGCGGGCGCTCGGTTCGAAGAACCGGTTTTCCGCCACGTCGTGCGACCAGCTCCCGCTGATGATGGCCTCGTACTTCATGTACGGCCATCAGCTTCTGTTCCCGGTGCCCGATGTCGACCGCACCGACTTCATGATGCTCATCGGAGCCAATCCACTGGCCTCGAACGGGAGCATCATGGCGGCGCCCGGGATCAAAAAGCGCCTCGAGGCGATCAGCAACCGTGGCGGAAAGGTCGTCGTCGTCGATCCGCGGCGCTCGGAGACCGCTCGCATCGCCGATGAGCACGTCTTCATTCAACCGGCGACCGACGCCCTTTTCCTGTTGGGCATTCTTCACGAGGTGTGCAAATCGGGAATCGATCTCGGCCGCCTATCGCCCGACGTCGAGCACGTAGACAGGATTCTCGAAGTCGCGAAAGGATGTCCGCCCGAGCAGAGTGAAGCGATCACCGGAGTACCGGCCGAGACCGTCAAGCGCCTCGCCACCGAGCTTCGAGCCGCACCCAAGGCCGTCATCTACGGCAGGGTGGGCGCATGCACGCAGGAGTTCGGCGGCCTGTGCATGTGGCTCATCAACGTGCTCAATGCCGTGACCGGCAACCTCGACGAGCCCGGCGGATCGCTGTTTTCGACGCCGGCCATCGACGTGCTCGGCGCCGTCGGCGGTTTCGGCGCAGGTCGTGGATCCTACGGTCGCTGGCGAAGCCGGGTTCGGGGTCTTCCCGAGTTTGGTGGCGAGCTTCCGTCGTCGACCATGGCCGAGGAGATCCTCGCCGATGGCGAAGACCGAATTCGCGCGATGATCACGCTTGCGGGCAATCCGGTGCTTTCGACTCCCAACGGGGGTCAGCTCGACCGGGCCTATGCATCCCTCGATTTCGCGGTATCGATCGACTTCTTCATCAACGAAACGAGTCGACATGCCGACCTCATTCTTCCTCCGGTATCTCCGATTCAGCGCAGTCACTACGACCTAGCCCTGTACCTGACGGCGGTTCGAAACGTCTCCAAATACTCGCCTCCGGCTTTCGCGCTGAAGGAAGGCGAGCTCGACGATTGGCAGATCTTGAGCGAGCTGAGCTGCCGGCTTGCTGCGCGAAGACACGGCAAGCTGAGCAAGCAGTACCTCACTGCCGTTGCAGCGCAAAAAGCGGGTCCCGAGCGCGTGCTCGATCTCGGTCTGCGCATGGGGCCGTATGGCAAGCGCCTGAATCCATTCGGAACGGGTCTGTCGCTCGGCGAGCTCCGCAAGCACCCGCACGGCATCGACCTCGGACCGCTTCAATCGAGCTTGCCGCACCGAATCCCGGAGAAGCACGGCAAGATCGACCTCGCGCCAGACATTTTCGTGGAGGACGTCGACCGGTTGCGCTCTCGTTTTCTCTCGGATGCTTCGCCTTCGAGTGACGGTAAGTTGCTTCTGATCGGGCGCCGCCATCTACGAAGCAACAACTCGTGGATGCACAACACCAAGCGGCTCATGAAGGGAAAGCCGCGGTGCACGCTCATGATGAGCCCGACCGACGCAGAACGCCTGGGTGTGAGGGCCGGCGACAGGGTGACCGTGACCTCGCGCGTGGGACGAGTCACGGCGCCTGCCGAGCTGACCGAGGACATGATGCCGGGCGTGGTGAGCCTCCCCCACGGCTTCGGCCATTGGCGTGAGGGCGTACAGCTACGCGTGGCGACCGACCACCCGGGGGTCAGTGTCAACGACCTCACCGACGACCAACTGCTCGACGCGCTCAGCGGAAACGCAGCATTCAGCGGAGTGCCGGTCAGCGTGGCGCTTGCCGAGCAAGAGGCTGCTGCCGAGTGATTACCGGCGACGCCTGAGCGGGACTCGCGGCGGCCTCACGCGTGCAGGAACCGGCGCGGGAGGCGGGCTGAGCAGAGCCTCGACCGCGTCCACCAAGGCGTCCATGACCTCGCGCGCTCGGTCGGAGAGCTTCTTCTTCTTTTCCGTCACTATTCTTTCATAATGGGCCCACCCGTGAGGCTGTCAACACCTGGACTGATATTGCTCGTCAATTCCCGCAGGCCGGAGCGCTCGTGCACGTTCATCTGATCGGCGTAGCTGGCACGGGAATGAGCGCGTTGGCTGCGTTGCTGGCAGAGGCGGGGCATCGCGTGAGCGGAAGCGACACGGCATTCGACCCGCCTGTGGGTCCCTATCTTCGAGCGTTGGGCATCGAGTGTCTACCAGGCTGGAATCGCACGAACCTCGACGCCAATCCCGATCTCGTGGTCGTCGGCAACGTTTGCCGACGCGACAATCCAGAGGCGCAAGAGGCCATGACACGGGGCTTACGAACCCTGTCGATGCCCGCCACGCTCGCCGATGAAGTGCTCAGCACGCGAAAGCCATTCGTCGTCGCCGGCACCCACGGAAAGACCACCACATCGACCTTGCTAGCGTACCTGTTGCGCGAGACGGGCGTCGATGCTGGTTTCTTCCTGGGAGGAATTCCTTCGTGCTTCGATCGCAGCTCGAGGCTCGGTGCACGGGGTGTGCCGTTCGTGATCGAAGGCGACGAATACGACAGCGCGTTCTTCGAAAAGACGCCGAAGTTCTGGAGCTATCGCCCTGCTTCGGCGATTTTGACCTCGATCGAGTACGACCACGTCGACATCTTCCCGGACCCTGCGTCGTACACCGGGGCGTTTCGGCGGTTCGTGGAGCAGATCCCTCGGGATGGTTGGCTCTTTGCGTGGGCTGGCGACCCACTCGTACGCGAAGTAGCGTCCGCCGCGCGCTGCACGGTGCGATTCTACGCGCTCGACGAAGACGACTGCGGCGACGTGCAGCCGATGTGGCTCGGCGTGAGGGCGCCAGGGGGCGCCATCGATCTGTTTGGAGGCGGGTCTTTTTGTGGGCGCGCGAGCTCACCGTTGATGGGGCGTCACAACGCCCGTAATGCGGTCGCGGCGTTGGCCATGGCCAGCGAGGCCGCGGGGGCGCCGCTCGACCGGCTGATGGGCGCCCTTCCCGGGTTTCGCGGAACGAGACGCCGTCAGGAGCTGGTGGGGATTGCCCGTGGCGTAGAGGTCTACGACGACTTCGCGCATCATCCGACCGCAGTGAGTGAAACGCTCGGAGGATTCCGCGAGCGTACCACCGGCAGGCTGATCGCCGTCTTCGAGCCGAGAAGCGCAACGGCTTCGCGCCGCCTGCACCAGGATGCCTACGCCCCGGCTTTTGCGGCCGCGGACGTCTGTATCTTGGCGCCGGTGGGACGAGCCGAGATTCCCGCGGAAGAGAAGCTCGATATCCTGGCGATTGCCAGAGCCATCGAGGCTCGCGGAGGCCGAGCTCGGGCCTGTCGCAGCACCACCGAAGCCATCGAAGCGGCGGTGAACGAAGCGAAGGCGGGCGACACGATCGTCGTCATGTCGAACGGACGGTTCGACGACGCGCCCGACCGAATCTTACTCGCGTTGATGCAGCGTTGAGCTGCCCAGAGGCGGGACGCCTCAGCTCTGCGGATAAGGCGCGGTTGGCTTCCCTGCGGCCTTCCAGCCCTTGATGCCTTCGCGCATGATGTGAACGTTTTGGTAGCCGTTGGCGGAAGCACGCTCGGCTGCCGCATCGGAAGCAGTGCAGCTCGTATTGGAGCAGTAGAAGATCAAGTCCTTGCTCTTGTCGTCGGGTAGCTGAGCGAGGTCGTACTTGTAGGACGAAGTCAAAATGACGGCCTCAGGCACGGTGCCGTTCTTTTCGCGTGTGCTTTCCGAGTTGGCGTCGACCGCCACGGCTCCAGCCTCGAGGGCCTTGGCGGCGTCCTCGACGGAGATTTCCGGAATGGCGACCTCCGCCTCGTCTGCGCTTTTGGTCGGCGCGCCCTCCGTAGCCGACGCTTGGCCCGAGTCCTTGCAGGCCGCGATGAAAACCACGATGGAGAGTGTCAAAAGAAGTAATCGCATCACCCAAATCTAGGGCGCCCCCATCGGCAAGCAACCCTGCCCAATCGCGGCCTCGTCATCGGCAGTGTATCGGTGCGGTTTTGAGCTCCGGCGGCATCTTCTCCCAGTCGTAGCCGTCCTTTGCCTGTTCGAAGGCCATCTCGAATAGCTTCTTCATGTAGTCGGGGTCGAGCTCTCCATCAGAAGGCTCTTCGAAATCCGAGGGGATGTAGGCGAGATTGAAATCGAGCCCGTCCCGGCAAGTTTGTAGGTAGATGCGGTAGAGATCGCCGATGCCCTGGGTCCGGATCAACGATGAGAGCGAACGACGGGCAATGGGAAAAAGCTTGTTGTTGACTTGCTCGTATTCCGGCTCGAGACGGGAGTTTCGAATGACGTAGACCCTCGGGCGGCCCGGGACTTGGAGCTTCGCGAGGAAAGCATCCCAGTCGAGACCCGCAGGGTAGAGAAACACCTGTGAGGCCGTCCCGCCATCGACGTGGAGCTCGTCGAATTGCTCTTCAGCGACCTCGACGTCGATGAGGACCGGTGGGAACGCGCCTGGAACGGATGCCGATGCAAGCAGGATCTTGCGAATCAGCTCGAGCGAACGAGGGTGTCCGCTGTTGGCGATCGCTCCGATGCGCCACACGACGGGCCGCAGAGAATCGAGGTTGGCGGTGCCGATGTTGAGCATGCGGCCCTCTCGGTGCGCTGCCGCGATCTTTTCCATCACTTCTTCGTCGACGTATGTTTCGATGAGCCCCCGCAGCGGCTCGGTCGACGCCATGGCATCGCTCCGAAGTCCCCTCAACGTCCTTCGCTTCTCGAATACTTGGTCGGCGGTGAGCTCCGCGGACACCTCTTTCAGCACGTGGTCATACTCGGGGCCCAAGAACGCAAATGGCGCGATCAGCGCTCCGGCGCTGACGCCGGTGACCGTGGTGAACTCGGGTCGATCCCCGGCTTCCGTCCAACCGAGCAGAAGCCCCGCGGCAAAGGCGCCGTTCTCGCCGCCACCCGAAATGGCCAAGTAGGTGTGCGCACGACCGTAGACGCCAGGAAACCGTTCTTTCGTCTGAGACGGGCTCATCGTGAGCCACTCGTGCTCCCAGGGTGGCGGCGAATCGCCCCAGAAACGGGCCCGCGAGATGCCGAGCACTTGGGCCTCCTCGACGTGATCCTCCGGTAGAGGCGCGCGCTTGGGGAGGTGCACGCAGCCGGTGGCCACGACGAGCGCCGCGATGACGACGTGCCTGGCGATTGCCACCCCTCTCGCGACATTCATCGTGCATGGAAATATCACGGATGAGTCAGGCCCGGTAGCTCGAGGTCGCAACCTAGACCGCTTTGATCCACCATGATTCATGGTGAGGCTCAGGACAGGCACCAGCGGCTTCAGCTACAAGGAATGGAAAGGTCCGTTCTATCCGGCAGACCTCCCCGACAAGGAAATGCTCGGCTACTACGCGGAGCGTCTGTCTACGGTCGAGATCAACAACACGTTCTATCGAATGCCAAAGCGATCGATGCTGGAGGGCTGGTCGCGCAAGGTTCCCGATGACTTCGTCTTCGTGTTGAAGGCATCGCGAAAGATCACTCACCATGCACGGCTCAAAGAGACGGCCTACGACTCGGTGGAATACTTGTGGGAGGTGGCGAGCGCCCTACAAAAGCACCTCGGACCAATCCTCTTTCAGTTGCCGCCGAGCTCGGAAAAGGACGTGGGCCGCTTGTTGTCGTTCATGGGCGCCCTTCCCCACGGCATGCGCGCCGCTTTCGAATTCCGCAACGAGTCTTGGTTCGATGACGAGGTCTATGATGCCCTTCGAGACGGCGGTCACGCCTTGTGCCACGCCGATACCGATGAACACGACGCACCCGAGCTCGTGTCGACGACGGACTGGGGCTATGTTCGGCTTCGGCGCGACGACTACGGGGAGGACGCGCTCCGCGCGTGGCGCGACGCAATCGAAGCGCAACCGTGGAACGAGGCCTTCGTGTTCTTCAAACACGAGGATGAAGGCGCGGCCCCCCGGTTGGCGCAGCGGCTCTCGAGCCTCTAGATGCGCGGCCCCCTTTCCTATCGGCCGAAATACTCTAAGGTTGGAGCATGACGTTAGAGAACACTCCTAACACCGTCGATCGAGCTTCGACCGAGCGCACTCCCCAAGAAGTCGTCGAAGCGTTCATATCCGCATTGGAACGCCTCGATTTGGACGCAGCACTCGCGTGGGTGGCCGACGACGTGCGATGGGTCAACGTCCCCTGGAAGACCGCGACCGACAAGCGCGGGTTCGAAACGGTGCTCCGTGCCATGTTCCGCGATGCGACACGCTTCGAGGTGCAGTACGCCGACATTCACGAGCGCGGCGACGGCGTCGTGTACACGGACCGAGTCGATGTCTTCGAGGGCGGCGGCATTTCGATGACCCTTCCGGTGCGAGGTGAATTCCGCGTGAAGAACGGACGAATCACCGAATGGGTCGACCGCTTCAGCTGGCTCGTGCTCCTGCGCGAGTTGGGAACCAGCCTCCCGGGCATCCTCAAGCATCGCCTGGGCCGCTAGCGGACGCCGTTCACCATCGCAGACGACGCGCTGCGTCATTCCG
>DATIUW010000176.1:0-31869 GCA_035466435.1 Polyangiales bacterium
TCTCGGCCGAGGTAACCGAGGTGACTGCGTTGGCGGCGGATGTGGAAGGGCGCCCGGTGGTCATCTACGACGACATGATTCGAACCGGCAGCACGTTGATTTCGGCTGCGCATTCCTATCGCGAGGCCGGCGCAAGCGAGGTATTCGCGGTATGCACGCACGGCGTGTTTGCCCGGGAATCACTCGACGTCTTGCGCGAAAGCGGCGCGCTCGGAGGGCTCGCCTGCACGAATACCCGGCCCCACGTCCAAGCGTTGGCCGATGGGGACTTTCTCCGGGTCTATTCGGTGGCCGACTTGATCGCGCAGTTTCTCTCCGAAAGCGTGTAGAGCCCATGCGTTGGACGAACAGACTTTCGTTGGCTTTGATTCTAGCGACGTCGACGGTGGTGCTCGGGCGTCTGACAGCGCGTGCGCAAGGCTCGAAGTCCGAGCGGGAGATCGCCGAGGCTTTGGAGAACACCGGCGAGCGGATCGACGTGGTGGGCAACAAATTGGCGGAGCTGAGCGATCGGACGCTCGAGCTCTTGCCGTTGCTTGGCGTGGCGTTGGCCGTCGTGGTCGTGTCTTGGCTGCTAGCTCATCTGCTGACCCGCCGCGACTGGCTCTTCCGATGGATTCAGAACCGCTTTCTTCGCGACCTGGTGCAGCATTTCGCCCAGATCACGATCGTCGGCGCTGGTTTGCTCGTCGCGTTGGAGCTTCTCAATGCGACCGCCCTGGTCGGCGCGGCCCTCGGCACGGCCGGCGTGATCGGCGTCGCGGTGGGTTTTGCGTCTCGCGACATCATCGAGAACTATCTCGCCGGGCTTCTCCTCAGTATGCGGCGTCCGTTCTCTCCCAACGACTTCGTTTCGATCGACGGCGAGGAAGGCAAGGTGGTACGGCTGACGTCACGCGCCACCGTGCTGCTCACCCTCGAGGGGAATCATCTGCGCATTCCAAACGCAAAGGTCTTCAAGGCCGTGGTGCTCAACTACACCAGGAATCCTCAGAGGCAGCTCCACTTCGAGGTCGGGGTCGGGGTGAAGCAGGACCTCGTGGTGGCGCAGAAGCTCGGGCTGGAAACACTAGCCGGCATGGATGCGGTGCTCGAGCAGCCGCCGCCGTTTGCTTTGATTCGAGAGCTCGGCGACTCGAACGTGCCGATTCGGTTCCACGCGTGGGTAGACCAAGCGAGCACCGACTTCTTCAAGGCTCGCAGCGAAGCCATACGGCTCGTCAAGACGGCCTTCGACGACGCCAGCATCGAGATGCCCGAGCCGATCTACAGGCTCTACATGCAGCAGGCCGTCGACAGTCCCTCCCAGGAAGCGGTTCATCCTGGCGCAGGAGCCCTCGAGGCAGGCGACACCGCAGCGGACAAACGGCTCGACATCCAAGTCGAAGCCGAACGAGCCGCCGAGGGCCCGGACCTGCTAGACGAAGAGTCGCCGCAGGAGTGATTCGCGCCCGGTCCGCGCGCCCGTCGCCTAGTTTGAGCGCGGCGCCATCGTGCGGATGTGGGTGACGAGGGCGGTGATTTGTTTTGGCGATAGCAGCTCGGCGAAGGCGGGCATGCCGGGCGGTTTGCCACCGGCGATCGTTCGGGCGATCGCTGCGTCGTCGATCTGACTTTGCCACTCGGGACTCGCGAGGCTGATCTGTACCTCGCGCCCACCGCGCCCCTCGGTCCCATGACATCGGGCGCAGTTTCGCTGCCAGAGCAACTCACCTACGGTGAGCTGAGGCATTTCCTGCTGTGGGACACGATTGGGATCGATCTGCGTATCTGGAAGATGCGCATGGTCCTCCGGAGTCCACGTTCGAAGGTTGCGAGGTTCGTTCGAGCATCCTGCCAACAACAGGCAGGCTAATGTGATTCTAGCCAACACGTTCGCCCCTGTAGCCTATCCGCCGATGAGGCTCATCCCGACGCTCTCGTGCTCGTGCTCGTGCGGCTCGAGGAAATGGTGACCCCGGTCCTTGCCGGAGAGCGACCAGACCATGGCCCAGGCCAGATCGAGGTCGCTGCCACCGGCGCGCATGATGTTGCGCAGGCTGATCGCGCGCCGCGAGGCCAGACAAGCCCGGATGTCGCCCTTGGCGGTCACCCGGACACGATTGCAGGTATCGCAGAATTCGTTGCTGATCGGGGTGATGAAGCCCACGCGGTGCGCGGAGCCGTTGCCGGCTGGCATGTACCGGGCCGGCCCTTGGCCCTCCACCGTGGACGGCGGCTCCGGATGAACCCGATCCCCCAAAACCCCCAGCACATCGTCTGCATTCATGCGCATGCTCGAGGGCAGCTTGGCGCCCTCCCCCAAAGGCATCAGCTCGATGAAGCGGGGGGTCGCGCCGAGGGACCACGCGAAATCGACGATGCGGCAGAGCTCGTCGTCGTTGCGCCCGCGAAGCGGCACGGTGTTGAGCTTGACCTCGAGCCCGACGTGAAGGGCAGCGTGGATTCCTGCCAAGACGCGCGCCAAGTCGCCTCCTCGTGTGATGGAAGCGAACCGATCGGCGTCCAGCGTGTCGATGGAGATGTTGACACCGTGGAGCCCGGCGTCGCGCAGCGGCCCGGCCAGCTCTGCCAGCCGTGTGGCATTCGTGGTCATCACGAGCTGCTCGACCGCGGTGCGGCGGTGCACGATCTCCACGAGCCGAACGATGTCCTTGCGAACGAGCGGCTCGCCTCCGGTGAATCGAACACGGCGAATGCCGGCCAGTGCGAAGACGGATATCAGCCGCGCAGCCTCTTCGAACGTAAGAAGGTCTTGGCGTACGGCATGCTCGTCCTCGCCCCCGGGCGGCATGCAGTAGACGCATGCAAGATCGCAGCGGTCGGTGACGCTGAGACGAAGATAGGTGTAACGGCGGCCCCTCGAGTCGTGCAAGAGCGGGATCGCATCGAAATCATCCGGTCTCGTGGGCCAATCCTCGTAGACTGCGGAACGGCTCTCTAGCAGGGGCAGGCGGTGCACCGGCAGAGTCTAAGGGCGGGCGGCAGCCGGTCAACGGCCGTGTGCTAGCTTGACATGCTCGGTCGGGGATCTCAGGCTCCCCCTTCCACTGAATCACGGTTCATTTTTAGGAGCTCAGCGCATGGAATCGAATGGAAAGCGCGTAGCGATCGTGGCGGGGCTGCGAACGCCCTTCGCGAAGCAATGGTCAGCATATCGGGAGCTCGGCGCGCTCGACTTGGCGAACATCGTCGTCACCGAGCTGCTGCAACGGGTCGAGCTCGACCCGAAGGAAATCCAACAGGTGGTGTACGGCCAGGTCGTTCCATCGGTGGAGGCGCCCAACATCGCGCGGGAAGTCGTTCTCGCGACCGGCATGCCAAAGACCATCGAGGCGTACAGCGTCTCGAGAGCCTGCGCGACGAGCTATCAGTCGACGGTGAACATCGCCGAAGCGATCATGGCGGGCGCGATCGATACCGGCCTCTCCGGAGGCGCCGACAGCGCGAGCAACGTGCCGATCACCGTTTCGAAGCCGCTCGCCGATGCCTTGGTGGACGCAATGAAGGCGCGCAGCCTGGGCGAGCGCGTGCAGGCCTTTGCAGGGCTTCGACCGCGCGACCTGGCGCCACAGCCTCCGGCCATCAAAGAGTTCTCCACTGGCCTATCCATGGGCGAGAGCGCCGAGAAGATGGCCAAAGAGAACCACATCAGCCGCGAAGCCCAAGACGAGTTCGCGCACCGCAGCCACTCACGTGCGGCAGCCGCATGGGAGGAAGGCAAGTTCGACGACGAGGTGATGCAGGTCTTCGTCCCCGAACGCTTCAAAGAAGCGATTCGAGAGGACAACCTCGTTCGCAAGGACAGCGCGCTCGAGAAATACGCAAAGCTCAAGCCCGCCTTCGACCGCAAGCACGGCACGGTCACGGCCGGCAACAGCTCGCCGCTCACCGATGGCGCCAGCGCGCTGCTTCTCATGCGGGAGGACAAGGCCAAGGCCCTCGGTCTCGACGTGCTCGGGTTCATCCGCAGCTACGCGTTCGCCGCGCTCGATCCGGCGGGGCAGCTCCTCATGGGTCCGTCCTACGCGACGCCGATCGCCTTGGATCGCGCGGGGATCAAGCTTTCAGACCTCGATCTGGTCGACATGCACGAGGCGTTCGCCGCGCAGATTCTCTCGAACACGCAGGCTTTCGAGTCCCAAGAATGGGCGCAGAAGCATTTGGGTCGCTCCGAAAAGATCGGCGACATCGACTGGGACAAATTCAACGTGAATGGCGGATCGATTTCGATCGGGCATCCCTTCGCCGCAACCGGCGCTCGCCAGATCACTCAGACGCTGCGCGAGCTCGAGCGGCGGGGTGGCAACTTGGCGCTTTGCACAGCCTGCGCAGCGGGAGGCATCGGCGCCGCGATGGTATTGGAGGCACACTAATGGCGCACGAAGGACTCACGATCGAGAAGCGCGGTGACGGCGTAGCCATCGTCCGCATGGATATTCCGGGCGAGCCGATGAACACGCTGAAGAGCGACTTCGTCGACACGTTCATGCAGGCATTCGACTCGGTGGAGAACGATCCCGAGATCAAGGCCATCGTCTTCACCTCCGGCAAGAAGGACAGCTTCATCGCCGGGGCCGACATCTCGATGCTGGAGACCGTGAACACCGCCGAGGAAGGCGAGCGCATTTCGCGCGAGGGCCACAAGGCCATGAACCGGATCGAGAGCTGCCCCAAGCCAGTGGTCGCCGCCATTCACGGCGTGGCGCTCGGCGGTGGCCTGGAGGTGGCTCTCGCCTGTCACGCCCGCGTGGCCAGCAACAGCAAGAAGACCAAGCTCGGTCTTCCCGAGTCGCAGCTCGGGCTGCTCCCGGGCGCAGGGGGCACGCAGCGCCTTCCCCGGCTCATCGGCGTGCAGCCGGCACTCGACATGATGCTGACCGGCAAGCAAATCGAGGCCAAAAAGGCGCTCAAAATGGGTCTCGTCGATGACGTCGTGCCGCCGTCGATCCTCATCGAGACCGCGGCAGAGCTCGCGCTGTCACGCATCGGCCGCGAGCCCAAGAAGGATAGCTTCATCGAACAGTTGCTCGACAAGGAGGCCGTGACCGAGTTTGCCCTCGCAAAGAATCCGGTGGGCCGCAAGATCCTGTTCGACCAGGCGCGTAAACAACTTCACAAGCAAACGCGCGGCAACTACCCGGCGCAAGATCTGATCATCGACGTGGTCAAGACCGGGCTCGAGGACGGTTTCCAGGCGGGGCTCGACGCCGAAGCGCGCGGATTCGGCCGGCTGCTCACCACTCCGGAAGCAGCAAACCTGATGAGTATCTTCTTCGCGACGACCGCCCTGAAGAAGGACACGGGTGTGGACGACCCCAACGTGAAGCCGCGTGAGATCCACAAGGTAGGCATGTTGGGCGCTGGTTTGATGGGCGCCGGAATCGCCTATGTGACGACGGCGGTGGCGAAGGTCCCGGTGCGTCTCAAAGACCGCGATGCGGACGGCGTGTTGTCGGGTCTGCGCTACGTGCGCGGCATCATCGACGGCCGGGTCAAGCGCAAGAAGCTCAGCGAGCAGGAAGCCGACACACTGATGCTTCAGACCACGGGCACCACCACGTACAAAGGCTTCCACGATACGGACGTGGTCATCGAAGCGGTCTTCGAGGACCTCGGGCTCAAGCAGCAAATGGTTCGCGACATCGAGGAGGTGGGCCGAAACGACGTGATTTTCGCGTCGAACACGTCATCGCTGCCGATCAGCAAGATCGCCGAAGCCAGCAAGCACCCGGAAACCGTCATCGGGATGCACTACTTTTCGCCAGTCCACAAGATGCCTCTGCTCGAGATCATCGTGACGGACCAGACCGCGGACTGGGTCACGGCGACCTGCGTCGACCTAGGCAAACGCCAGGGCAAGCACGTGATCGTCGTCAAAGACGGCGTGGGGTTCTACACGAGCCGCGTTCTCGCGCCGATGATGAACGAGGCAGCGCACCTCGTCTCCGAGGGCGTGCCCATCGAAAAAATCGATTCCGCCATGCTCAACTGGGGATTCCCGGTGGGTCCGATCAAGCTGACCGACGAGGTCGGCATCGACGTCGGCGCCAAGGTCGGCAAGATCATGCACGACGCCTTCGGCGAGCGCATGCAACCCCCCGGGGAGATGCAAAAGCTCATCGACGACGAGCGCTACGGACGCAAGAACGGCCGCGGGTTCTACCTCTACGGCGACAAGAAGAAGGGCGTCGACGAGTCCGTGTACGAGGTCTTGGGGGTCAGCCCGACCAACAAGAGCGTGTCGAACGAGGACATCACCTGGCGCTGCGCGCTTCAATTCGCCAACGAGGCGTGCCGGTGCTTTGGCGACGGCATTCTTCGGAGCGCGCGCGATGGCGACATCGGCGCGGTCTTCGGCCTCGGCTTTCCGCCGTTCCGGGGCGGTCCGTTCCGTTTCGTAGACCAGGTGGGGGCCAAAGAGGTGTTGGGCCGGCTCCGAGAGCTCGAAAAGCGACTCGGCTCGCGGTTCTCCCCGGCCCCGGTGCTCGAAGAGATCGCCCGCACCGGTCAGACCTTCCACGGGGACAATGCGGTACAGCCGGGCCGGTCCCGAGGAAACAGCGCCCACAGCGCCCCCCAGGCATCGGTTTAAGCGAGCGATTTCACGAGAATCCCTCGTTTTCCGGGTATGCCCTAGGGTCATTGCAACCCGGTCCGTACCTCTCTAAGATGTCTCGACCGGGGAGGTGGGAACAACGCAGCGGCGCTGCACGTTGAGTAGTTGTCGCGCGTGGACCCAGCCTGAAATGGGAACAGAAACAAGCAGACTGAAGTGGGAGAGGGCAGCCAGGACGATCGCACAGAGTCGTCCACGACATCGGAGCGTCCTGCTCGTCGAAGGCGATCCGGATCTTCAGTTTAGCCTAGCCCGCATGCTGACCGTCGATGGAAACCGAGTCATCGGAACCGGCTCGGGCGAAGGCGCGCTGACGGTCATCGAGGAGTGGGTGCCGGACCTCGCCCTCGTCGCGTCGAGCTTACCGGGAATGAGCGGCGTCGAAGTGGCGCGGCGGCTTCGCGAGTCGAAACCCGACCTGTTGGTCATTCTGATGGGAGAACCGAACCCGGAGCCCGTGCCGAAGGAGCGACGGAGCGACGTGAGCGCCTATCTTCCAAAGCCGTTTCGGTTCGAGTCGCTACGCGCCCTCATCGACTCGCTCCAACTAACACCGGCCCCCGCGGAATAGCCCTGCTAGGCTTTTTCAGAGTGAAGCGGCTGGCGTCCGGATTGTGTTTCGTACTGAGCGTGTCGCTCCTCGGGGCTGCGGTCGCCCAATCGACACCGGGTTTCATTCATGTCGACGAAATTCGTCCTGGCATGAAAGGCTACGGTCTGTCGGTCTTTCAGGGGACCGAGCCGGAGCGTTTCGACGTCGAGGTCATCGATGTGCTCGATAATTTCCGGCCGGATCAAGACCTGATCCTGATTCGGACGCCTCACCCGCTGCTCGATCGCGCGCGTGGCGTCGCCGGCATGAGCGGAAGCCCGATCTATCTCGACGGCCGACTTGCCGGTGCATACGCGTATGGGTGGAGCTATGGCACGGACCCGGTCGTCGGGGTGACCCCCATCGCCAGCATGTTGGCGGAGCTTGCAAGGCCAGTCCGCCTCGAGATGTTTCCTGGAGCCAAGCCCCTTCCCGGCTTGCCGCGCGCACAGTCCGACGCCGTGCGTCCGTCGCGTGAACGCTTTGCAGGTCTGCCGCCGTTTCGCGGCGAGCAGCCGGTGAGCGCGCTGTCGACGATCCGTGCGCTCCAACGAAAGACCAGCCGCTCCCAGGGTCCGGTCGGCCTGCACCAGGTCAGCACTCCCATCATGTTGGGGGGGTTCACGGATTCGGTGGCCCGAATGCTGGCCGAGGAGCTCGAGCCACTCGGTTTCGTGGCGATGCAATCGAGCACGGGGGGAAGCAGCCGGGGCAGGCCCACACGCTTCGAGCCGGGCGGCGCAATCGCCGTCGAGCTGGCGCGGGGAGACATCTCCATCACCGGCGTGGGGACGGTCACCCACATCGCTCGAGACGGAAGGACGCTCGCCTTTGGGCATCCGATGATGGAAGCGGGCGCGACCGGGCTTCCGACGGCGACCGCGAGAGTTCTGCACGTGCTCGTGAGTCAGCTCCGGTCGTTCAAGATCGCCGAATCCGCCCATCCCTTGGGCACGCTCGTCCAGGATCGGCAACCCGCAATCGTAGTCGAGCCGGACATCTCCGCGGCGCGTATCCCCGTGCGCGTCAAGATCAACGGGGTGGAAGGCGCTCCGAAGACCGAGTGGCGCGTGGAAGTGGCAAGCCACCGCATCTTGACGCAATCGATCGTCTTCGCGGTCATCGCCAACGCGGTCAAGTCCACCGCGAGCGACGTGGAGGAGGTGGTCTTTCGGGCTCGAAGCAAGGTGGGGATCGAGGGACAGGGCATCGTTTCGCTCGATGAGCAAGGCTACTCGCCGATCGGCGCGGCGAGCCCGGCGGCCTTTTCTCAGCTCCGCATGTTCGGACTGATGGAAGCCGCGTTTGCCAATCCATTCGAGACGTCGCGTGTGACCTCGGTCGACTTGGAGATGGACGTCGAATTCAGTCGGGAGGTCTATCAGGTGGCCGAAGCATCGGTCGCCTACGACGAAGTCGATCCGGGACAAGACGCCACCATCTACGTGCGGCTCCGGCGCGTCGATCAGGAAGATACGATCCGGGCGATCAAGGTGCGGATTCCTCATGCGGCCGCGGGCCAGACGGTTCGGGTCGTCGTCGGCGGCGGCAATCAGATGGCGATCGAGCAACCGCGCCCGGGCTCCTTGGCCGACCTGATCGAACAGACACAGCGGCGCTACCCTGCGACCTCGCTCGTGGTGGCACTGCAGCTTCCCACGCGAGGGCTCACGTTCGAGGGCCACGTCGTCGATTCGCTCCCGGCCTCCGCGCTGAACTCGCTACAGCTGGTCAGCACGTCCGAGGACAGCCGTCCATTCGTGACGCAGTCCCGCACGGAAATCGACATGTCCAGGGTAGTAGTCGGCGGAGCCAATCTGACACTGCAAGTTCGGGACGTCGCACGGCGTCAGCTCCTCGGCCAGTGATGAAAACGATGAGAACCTCCAAAGCGATACGAATCGTGCTTGCAAGCCTCGTGCTTGCAGCGAGCTCCACCGCGGTCGCGGTCACCACCGAGAGCTTCGTGCTCGATGGCGCGGACTCTTTCTTCGAAGGCGAGCTCGAAGGCACCGCGGTGTATTCGGATGGCTCGGTGCGTCCCGGCGCCGCCACCGAACGCATCCCCATCGAGAACGTTCCGGTCGCCTTCAGCATGGCGCGACGCGGAGACACGGTGTTCATCGGGACCGGCACCGACGGCGTGGTCTATCGGATCGACCGCAAGGAAGTGAAGGTTCTCGCGAAGACCGGCGAGCTCCTCGTGTCGTCACTCGCGTTCGGCGGAGATGGCGCGCTCTACGCAGGCACCCTACCCCATGGAAGGATCTACCGAATCGATCCCGGCTCGGGCGCGATGAAACGCTTCTCGAGCCCCGAGGGTGCAGAACACGTGTGGGCGCTCTTCTACGACGAGAAGCGAAACCGTTTGATCGCGGGGACGGGACCCGAAGGCAAGGTGTTCTCGATCGATCCGATCGGGCGCGCCAAAGAGCTCTACAAGGCAGAGGCCGCGCACGTCATGGCGCTGACCGGCGACGGCCAAGGGACGCTCTACGCTGGCACGAGCGACAACGCCGTGGTCCTACGGATCGCGCCGAATGACTCCATATCGGTCGTGCATGACTTCCCCGGAAACGAAATCACGGCCATCGACTATCACGATGGCAGCCTCGCCGTGGCGGCCAATCAGTTCAAGACACCGCCCGGCGCGCAGTTCGCGCCGGCCCCCACGCCCCAACGAAGCGCGGGCAAGGGCCGAATACCGCGCCCCCGCGCTGGAAGTGGACAGCTCTGGCGCGTCGATCTCAGCGGCCGAACCGAGGCGCTGATGGGCCGGCAAGACACCCATTTCACGACCGTTCAGTGGAGCCGGGACGGCGCGATTTATGCAGGCGGCGGTGACGACGGACGCATCTTTCGCGTCGAGCCCGACGGGAGCTATTCGATTTGGGCAGATGTCGAGGAGCGCCAGGTCTTGGCGCTCGATCTACGCGCGAGCAACCCGTCATTCATCACCGGGGACGGCGCCGCGCTTTATCGGGTGAAGCCGGGGCCGCCGAAAGACGCGGTCTGGACGAGCCAGGCGCTCGACGCGCGGTTCTCTTCCGAGTGGGGAAGGCTCGAGTGGCGCGCTCGCGGCCGGCTCGTGTTCGAGACGCGCTCGGGAAACACGCAAGAGCCAGGGGCCACCTGGAGCGCCTGGTCCAAGGGCCTCAAAAAGCCGGGGCGAGTGACCAGCTTACCCGGGCGTTTCATTCAAGTGCGTGCCAGGTTTCCAAAGGACCCCGCCGCGGTGCTTTACGCGGTGGAGCTCTTTTACCTGCCGCAGAATCAGCGTGCGAGAGTATCGGACGTGCAAGGCAGCAGACCTCCACCCAAACGGGGGGAGGAGGCCCGGCAGCCCATGCCGCCCACGACGGTGCTCAATCTGACTTGGAAAGTCGACAACCCAGACGGCGACCCATTGCGGTACCGGATTGCGTATCGGCAGGAATCGCAGCCGGTGTGGCGTCCGATGTTCGGCGAGGACACCGTGCTCACCGAGGCGAAGTACGCCTGGGATACGGGCAGCATTCCCGACGGTCACTACATCGTTCGGGTCGATGCGTCGGACGAGCCTAGCAACCCCGTGACCTGGGCGCTTTGCTCGAGCGCCACCTCGGAAGCCATCCGCGTCGACAATCACGCGCCCCGCATCGAGAAGCTCGACGTGCGCAAAGGGCGGGT
The DNA here is from genome assembly GCA_035466435.1 of Polyangiales bacterium. GTDB lineage: Bacteria > Myxococcota_A > Polyangia > Polyangiales > Houyiibacteriaceae > SG8-38. The sequence goes on from DATIUW010000176.1 coordinate 10,881, forward strand.
CCGTGCCCGGATCGTCGATGCGCTCGGTCCGATCGTGCGTATTCAGATGTCGATCGACGCGGGCCCATGGCGCGACGTGTTCCCGACCGACCTGCTGCTCGACAGCGCGAGCGAGGACCTCGACCTGTCGCTCGGGGAGCTGGCCTCGGGCTCGCACATCCTGGCGGTCCGTGCGTTCGATGCCGCAGGCAATCAGGCAAATCGGGAAATCATCGTAAATACGAAGAGATAGGGGGCCGTCGATCGGCTCTTCCGGCGTCCGCGTGATTTTGCCCTCACCGGGTCCCCTCAACCTCTGATAGTCTGTTCTCTTCCTTGGTTCACTTGGTTGTAGATTCGGGGGACTCATGGTACACCCGCGCTCTCAAAAGGGGCGACTGGGAGCCGGAATACCCCGGACCTAAGGAGAAAAACGGATGAACATCAGCAAACTAGCTTTAATCGCACTACTTGGTAGTGCACTCATGGCCTTCGGCTGCGGCGACGACGACAACGGTGGAACCGGCGGAACCGGCGGCACGGCTGGAACCGGTGGCGCTGGCGGCGACGGCGGAACTGGCGGCGCTGGCGGCGACGGCGGAACTGGCGGAACTGGCGGCGTCGTGGCGGACGCTGGCGAATACACCTTCACGTGCGTTCTGTCGGGCCTTCCGATCCCACTTCCGGTCGGCATCAAGATCAACGCGGACGACCCCGGCTTCGTCGAGGCCTCGGCGTCTGACCTGACCACTCTGCTCAACTTCAGCGTAGCGCCCGCCGTGATCGGCTTGCTTCCGGACCTCGCGCCGGATGCCGAGATCACCGAGGTGGATGTCGCAGTCGGCGTGGCCGGCGGCATGCCCACGGAGATCCTGCACACCGCGGTCGGCCTGCCCTTCTCGCCAGTCGGTGAGTTCGACTCCGACGAGGTCACGACTTCGGTCACGCCGGACGTCGGCGCAACCGAGATCGCTCTTTCGGTGGACGCTTTCACGACTCGCGTCGAGGGGCTTCCGACGAGCCTCGTCCCCGAGGGCTTCATCCTCCTCACCGCCGGTGTGGACGATTGCGGTGCGCTCGAGCCCGTCGCTGGCTCGGGTCCGCTCACCTTCCCGGTCGAGGCGGCGCCACAGTAATGGCCCAACGATCGTCTAGGCGTTCGGCCTAGGACGATCTCACGCGACGAAGGGCGGATGCCGCGAGGCATTCGCCCTTTGTCCGTTAATCAGCACGTAATCAGCGGGTAAACCGTCCGACCTTGAGCCGGTGCATCACGGCGAGCTTCTGGCGCTCTTTGTATGCACGATGGCTCGCGTCGCCCGATTCGTTGCGTTCATCGGTGGCGCGGTCGAGTACCTGAAATTCGGTTTGTACGAAAATCGTATGTCCCAACGCCGCAGCCGAAGGTGGCGCCTGGGCTAGCACCATGGGCGGCACCCGGACGGGCACGTCGGCCACGAAGTGTACGATGCGGTAGCTGGGCGCCGTGAAGCGATTGTCGATCGGCGAGAGCCCATCCTCGACGTCGAGCGGGATCTGCAACTGAGGAATCATGCGTGCCAGCGCAGGCTCGGATCGACAGAAGTCGTGGAATCGAAGCAGCGTGTTGGTGGACTGCCCCGGAATCACGAAATTGAAGGGCACGATGTTTCGCTGCACGTAGTTGAGGACCGGAAAGATGTCCTGCGCGGTGCGTGTGACGATTCGAAAACGCACTTTGTCGTAGATCTGCGAAGCGCTCACGTCGGGCTTCGAGAGGAGCTTGGTGTAAAGAGAGTCTTTGTTCTTTCGGCCGCCGATGAACTCCACGATGGGAAAGTCGTTGGCCAGGGCCATTGCCATGACCCGATACACCTTCTGCTCCACCCACTGAAACACTTCCTCGTCGGCCGTGGGAAGCAGGTACAACAGCTCCCGCGCCTCGAGGTGGTGAATGATGTGCATCACCTTCAAGATCGCGCAGGCGCAGATCTGTCGGTGGCCCTTCGAAGACGCCAGCATCAGCAAGCCCACCAAGTCCTTCTTGGCCACGGCCTTCGGCACTGGAAACTCGAAGTGGCGGCGAAGGTAGTCGATTGCGGACTGCTTCACCTGCTCCGTACGCGCCGCATCTGCTTCGTCGCTCAGGTCGATGTCATGCGCACGGATCAGCCCCTCGGCCTCGCTCTCCGAGGCGAAATTGAGCCGGTGCCAATCGACCACCGAGCCGCCGCGCAAGAGCATGCGGATGCCCTCCAGGTCGGTGAGGGTGAATTCGTCGAGGCCGCGGAGCTTTGGGGTATTCACGGCTAGGAAGACCGTTCCAAGAGGAGCGTACCGACGAAAATGCCAACGGTGACGAGCAAAATCGCGGCGTTGAGCCAAAGCCCGCCGTGACAGCCGCTGAGGGCGCAGAGCCCCAACACTCCGGTCGCCCGTGTCGTAGTTCGTCCCACCATCGGACGGCGGATTGATATCAGCCCGGGAGTGGCTGCGCTAGCGGATTGCGCGGTGACGTTGCTGCTTGTCTAGATATCGAATATCGTTGGCAAAACGAATGACCGATTCGATCTTTCCCGCCGGCTCCGAACCGATCCTGCCCATCCTGCCCCTCCGCAACTCCGTGCTCTTTCCGGCGACCGTCGTCCCGGTCAACGTGGGGCGGGCCCGATCGGTGCGGCTCATCGAGGAAGCTTGCGGACGGGAGCGACCCGCCATCGGAGTCGTCACCCAGCACAAACCGGAGGTCGAGGACCCCACGTTCGACCAGGTCTACCACACCGGCACCATTGCCCGGGTCCTGAAGGTCATCCGGCTGAACTCCGGACAGTACAGCGTCGTGCTCCAGGGGGTGAGTCGAATGCGGATCGAGGAGCCGTTGGGGCGTCATCCCACGATGCGCGCCCGGGTGCACCGGTATCACGAGGCGCCGATCGTGGACGTCGAGGTCGAGGCCTTGGCGGCGCATCTGCGAGAGTCGGCCCGCAAGCTGCTGCAGGACCTGCCCACCGCATCGCGCGAGTCCCTTCACATTCTCGACAACGTACGCGAGCCAGGAGCGCTGGCAGACTTGATCGAGTCGAATCTGCCGGTCTCGAACGAATCGAAGCAGCAGGTGCTGGAGACCCTCGACGTGAGAGAGCGTGTGCGGATCGTGCTCGATCAAGTCAATCGCCAAAACGAAGTCATGCGCGTCAAGCAGGAGATCTCGACGATGGTCGAGGAGGAGATGTCCAGCTCGCAGCGCGAGTACCTGCTTCGACAGCAGATCAAAGCCATCCGCCGGGAGCTCGGTGAAACCGACGTCGACGAGGACGACATCGAGAATCTCCGCGAGCGAATCGCGTTGGCCAGACTGTCTAGCGAGGCGGAAGCGGCAGCCAAACGCGAGCTTCGCCGCATGAGCAACATGAACGCCGCGAGCGGTGAGTATCAAGTAGCCCGCACCTACGTAGAATGGCTCGCCGATCTTCCGTGGGCGAAGACGACGCCCGACCGCCTCGACGTACCACAGGTGCGACGGGTGCTCGACGAAGATCACTACGGGCTCGAAAAGCCGAAACGCCGCATCGTCGAGTACGTTGCGGTTCGCAAGCTGCGGCGCGACGGACGCGCGCCGATCTTGTGCTTCGTCGGGCCGCCGGGGGTAGGCAAGACCTCGCTCGGGCGCTCCATCGCGCGCGCGTCGGGCCGCGCATTTGCCCGTGTCTCTCTAGGCGGCGTATCGGACGAGGCCGAAATCCGAGGGCATCGCCGCACCTACGTCGGCGCGTTCCCAGGCCGCATCATCTCGGCTCTCAAGAAAGCGGGCACGAGAAATCCGGTCGTGATTCTCGATGAAATCGACAAGCTCGGGCGCGACCAACGTGGCGATCCCTCGAGCGCCCTGCTCGAGGTTCTCGACCCCGAGCAAAACCATCAGTTCAGCGATCACTACCTCGACGTGCCGTTCGACCTCAGCAAAGTGATGTTCATCGCGACGGCCAATCAGAAGAGCACCATCCCGAGCGCGCTGCTCGATCGCATGGAGGTGATCGAGCTGCCCGGTTACACGCCCCGCGAGAAACGTTCGATCGCCCGGGATTTTTTGATTCCACGTCAGCTCAGCGACCACGGCCTGTCGCCGGAGCGACTCGATTTTTCGAACGAGGCCATCGATGCGATGGTCGACTCGTACACCAACGAAGCGGGCGTGCGGAGACTCGAGCAGCAGGCCGCCGCCGTCTGCCGGGCGGTCGCGGTGCGCCTCGCCAACGGCGAGGACGTCTCGATCATGGCGGACCCGGCATTCGTACAGAAGGTGCTGGGTCCTCCCAAAGAGAGCCGACAGCAGCCGGAGCGGAGCGCCCGAGCCGGCTTTGCGACTGGGCTCGCGTGGACGCCCACCGGTGGTGACCTGCTTTTCGTCGAAGCCACACAGATGCCCGGCACCGGCAAGCTGCACCTCACCGGCAACATGGGAGAGATCTTGAAGGAGTCGGCGACCGCGGCGTTCACTTTCGTACGGGCACGCGCCGGAGAGCTCGGCCTGGCGGAGGACTTCGTGAGCCGCAGCGACATCCACGTGCATTTGCCGGCCGGCGGTGTTCCCAAAGACGGTGCGGCCGCGGGCATCCCGCTCTTCGTCGCGCTCGCCTCCTTGCTCACGCAGGTGAAGGTGCGGCCCGACGTGGCGATGAGCGGCGAGATCACGCTGCGGGGAAACATTCTTCAGGTCAGCGGCATCAAAGAGAAGTGTCTGGCCGCGCACCGTGCTGGGATCTCGCGCATCCTTCTTCCCAAACGCAACGAGCCGGATCTCGAGGAGGTGCCCGAGGAGGTCCGGGAGAGCCTCGACATCTGCCTCGTCTCTCGGGTGGACGAGGTGATGAATTTGGTCGCGGATTTCGAACCGACGACCCCCGCTGCCGCCGAATAGCCCGTGACCGTGACCAAGCTGCTCATTTTCCGGGTCGGCGCAGCGTTTGCCCTCGCCGTTGGCGTGACCCTCGCTTTCGTGCCGCTACTGGCGGTGCACGGCGTCGAAAGCGCGCTCGCGCTCGGGCTGTTGCTTCCACCATGGGTTGCGGCCACGGCCGCCGCCCACACCCGTCGCCACTGGAGCACGCGCGGCCTCGACTTGATTCTGCAATCGATCGGGGCCGGCCTGCTTCTCTGGGCGATCCCGGTCGTCGTGCTCGCGCTGAGCTCCCTGCGCATCCGCCAATGCACCCCTGGCGAGGGCCTGACCTTCATGGTGCTCGGCCCGGGCCTCGGCTGCGCACTCGCGGCCTGCGTCGGGGTCTGGGTCGCCGCGGTAGCCAAACGTCCTCGCCTTGCGCCGTGGATCGCCGCGGCGGTTCCCGTCGGCGCCGCGCTCCTCGGACTCTGGGCGTTCTACGCCACCCCCACGGTGTACGTCTTCGGCGCGTTCGCGGGATACTTCCCGGGCGCCATCTACGACGACTTGGTTCAGATTCCGACACGCTATCTGACTCATCGTGCCGCGATCCTGATCGCCGTGGTGGCGCTCGGCGTGTTGTTCGACGCGCTCTGGGACCCTTCGTCGGGGAGCCTCGACGTCCGCCGCAGAGGCCGCTCGCACCTCGGACCGCTGTTGGTTTCGGTGGGCATGCTCGGGATCGTGGCCGCCTCGTACTGGCACGGCGACGAGCTCGGACACTGGGTGAGCAAGAGCCATCTGATCGAGCGCCTCGGCAAGACGGAACGGGGAAGGCACTGCATCGTGCACATGCCCCGCGAAACCCAACCCGAGGAAGCAGCGCGGCTGGTCGACGACTGTGATTTCCACGTCGAGCGGATCCGCAGTCTGGTCGGTCTCGGGTCCTCCGAGCCGGTGACCGCCTATTTCTTCCGAAGTGACGGCGAGAAGAAAGATCTCATCGGCGTCGGGCGGACGTTGATCGCCAAGCCTTGGAGGCGGGAGGTTTACCTGCAGATGGCCGGCTGGCCGCACCCGATGCTGGGCCACGAGGTCGTACACGCCGTGCTCGGCGAGGCAGGACGCGCGCCTTTCGACGTCGCAGCGAATTGGGGCGGGCTGATTCCCAACCCCGGTCTCGTCGAGGGTGCCGCGGCGGCGCTGGCCTGGGACGTCCGAGACGACCTGGATCCCGACCAGTGGTCCCGGATCATGCTGGACCGAGAGGAGCTTCCCGCGGCCAGAGCGGTGATGAGCGTCCGATTCAGCGCGCTGCCCGCGCGGCGAGCCTACATGGCTGCTGGCTCGCTCGTACGATTCCTGATCGCAACGCGCGGCATGAACGCGTTCCTCTCTGCCTACCGCACCGGTCGCGTCGATGACCTCGAGGCGCTCGAGGCGCAGTGGCACCTGTATCTCCAAGAGGTGCCGGTCACGCCCGTCGAGCGGGGGGTCGCGGAAGTCGCTCTTGCGCAGCCCAGCATCTTTTCGGCGGTGTGTCCTCATGCCCTCGCGCGCCTTCGCGCAGACCTTTCGGCAGATGCTGCGGCGCGCGACGACGCCCGCATGATCGAGACCTGCGAAGCCATTCTGGACATCGAAGAAACCGAAGCACAGGCGCGCGCCGCTCTCGTCGGGGCGCTGGCCCGTACCGGCCGCAAGGAAGAAGCGCTCGCCGAGCTGGATACCCTGCGGACTGCGGCTTCGGCGCCCAAGCCGCTGGTCGCGGCGGCGCTGGAGGTCTACGCCGATGCGAGCTGGGCGATCGGCAATCTCGACGAGGCCGCCCGGCTCTATGACGAGCTGCTAACCATGCCACGGACCGACGATCGAGCACGACAAAGCGAAGTGAAGAGGCTCGGGCTCGAGGGAAATGAAGCGCAGCGGGATTTGATCTTTCAGATGCTGATCGATCGTGCGTCGAGCCCCGTCGTCGTTCATCTGGCGCACGAGCTCACCGAGGTCCGGCGCGATGGTCTCGGGCAGTACCTGCAGGCCCGCCAGCTCATGGGGCTCGATCGCTTCGTATTGGCGCTTCCGTTGATACGAGAGGCGCGGCGCCTCGGGCTGCCTACGGCTCGGTTGGAACGGGAGCTGACTCGCATGCTGGGGGTCACCACGTTCGCCTTGGGACAGTACACCGAATCCGCCGCAGCATGGGCAGAGCACGGGCGTTTGAGCCGCGCCGCGCACGCCGAGGCAGCACGATGGCTCGAACGAATCGAGCTGACCGAGACCGGTACGCTCAATCCGAAGTTGCCAAGTCCATGGTCGGCTCCCCGAGCTGTGCCTTGATGTGTGCAGCAAGTGAGCAGTCGGCGATGACGATGGGGTCGCCTTCGGCCTTGGCGGCTTCGGAGCTCGGCCCTATCCGGCTGCGAACCGATATCAGGCGCCCCCGATTCTCGGTGCGGGAGCGCAACACCAACTTGTCCTGCTCCAGATCCCACAAAAAGACGTCGATGGGATCGGTCAGGCGGCTTTGCCCCTGCACCACCAACAGCAAGAAATAATCCACGGGCAGACGCTCCCGTAGCGCAGGAAGCTCGCGGTCGATCGCCCGGCGGAGCTGTTCCTCTCGTACCGAAAGCCGTCGCATGTCGTTGGTTTCGTCTGCGCGCGAAAGCCACTTGGCCGTCAAGACTTCGGGCACGTCGGCAAGCGCAGACACTGGCGTCAGCTCCAGGCCGAGGCAGGCGCCGATCGCATTTTCTCCTTCGGAGTCGATGGCAGCGCGCAGGGTCTCCGGAGAACGCAGGTCGGGGGCGCGCACCAGGAGATAGACCACTTCTTCGTCGTGGAGCGCTGAAAGGGGCACCTGAGCGTCCACGAGGCGCCTTGCAGCGCCCTCCTTCGCAGACAGGGCCTTTTCCTCGAGGTCGACCCTCGTGGCCGCGAGCGCGTCGAGCACTGGCGCCACCAACTCGGCGTGATGCTCCTGAATGCGGGCCCGCAATGCATCGGCGCGAACCTTCTGGCGCCAGAAGTACGCGCCAGCAATCAACGCGGCCGCCAAAACGACCAAACCGATACGCGCCCAGGGGAGCCTCGGGCGGTATCGGTTCTTGGCTCGGCCGTCGAACTCGGCAGGAGTGAGCTCGGACGGCTCCATGACGAAAGGCTTACTGCTCGCGCTGGTTGACTGCAAAGCTCACGTTGCCGTAGCCCGCAGCCGCCGCCGAGAACATGACCTTCTTGACGACGCGAAAGTCGATGTTCCGATCGGCCTGCACGATGACCTGCCCTGCGAAAGGCTCGGACGGGTGAATCGTCTCCCACTTGCGCTTTTCGGACTCCAGACCCTGAATCAGCGGCTCGATCCGATCGACCTGGGCGGACTGTCCTTGGGTCTGCGTATCGGCCACGCGCGTGCCGTCGAGCGTGATCACGCGCTCGTCGATCGCAACGACCGGCGAGATCTCGATCTGCTGTGTGTTCTTTGCGTCCGGCATGGTGATGGTCGGTTGCTGGGCGATGAGCTCACCCGAGGCGGAAAACGACATCAGCAGGAAGATCACGAGCACGATCAAGAAGTCGATGAACGGAATCAGCGGAATCTGGTGATCGACCGATTTGCGACCGTGTCCCGAGACGCGTTCGCGGACGAACTTCAGTGGGATGTGACGTAGCAGCTCTGGCTCTGGCCGTTTGATCGCCATGATTGCCCCCTACAGGAACGCGGCCCCATCGGCCATGGACAGATTGATGAATCCCGCTGCCGAGGCGATGTCCATCGCACGAATGACGTCCTCGTATCGAACGCCGTCCTCCGGCGCGACGATGAGATCATCGCGCTTCTCCCAGGCTTGCTTCCACTGGCCCAGCTTTGCTTGGAGCTCGTCGGTATCGAACTCCTTCTGATCGGCCACGGCGCGCTTTTCGATGTCGATGCTCTCTCCAGCCGAAGAGCCCAGCACGTATCCTGAGTTTCGAATCTGAAGAATGAGCTTCACCTTCTCGTCCTCCGGGGGTGCATCTTCGGTCGATGCCTGTCCCGGGACTTGTTGATTGGCGTTCATCGCGGCGAGCTGATTCCACACCGCGGTCGCCAAGAGGAACATGACGCAGCAAAGCAGGAGGTCGATGAACGGAATCAGCGGGATCTCCTGATTGACCGCCTTCTTTCCGGAGCCGCCGCCAGTTTCAATTGCAGCCATGTGGAATCCCTCCCGCCCTTATTCCGCGGGGATGTTCTGAAGATCGACCTTGGAGCGATTGCCCACCACCAGGTTCAACACCTGGACGGTCGCCGCATTGATGTCGTCGATGATCTTCTGGGTCTTGCCGTTGAGAACACCGAGCATGAGAAGCGCAAAGACGGCGGTCATCAGACCGAACGCCGTGCAGTTCATCGCTTCCTCGATGCCCTTGGCGAGGCCGGTTGCCTTGCTGGCCGCATCGGCCTTGGCTACCTCGCCGAACGCGGTGATGAGACCGACGACCGTTCCGAACAAGCCGCAAAGCATGCCCACGTTGGCGAGCAGACCGAGGTACGGCGTGCGTCGCTCGATCAGCGGCAGCTCTTTGAGCGCAGCTTCATCCATGGCCGCCTGCACCTCTTCGTCGGGGCGGTTCACCTTGAGCAAGCCCTGCTTGACGATGCGCGCGAGCGGGTTGTGCTCGGCGGAACAAACTTTGATCGCACCTGCCACGTCCCCGGCAGTGATGCACTTCTGCATCTTCGCGATGAACTCGTCCTTGTCGATCGACGCTTTGTAGAGATACATCGCGCGCTCGATCGTGAATCCGATTGCGAACACGAGACAAACGAGGATCAGCCACATCGCCCATCCGCCTGCTTCGAAGTGATATGCCAACTTGGCCATTTTTTACTGCCTCCTGCGAACTTTACTTTGACAGTGTTATCCGGACCCCGAGTGAGTACGGTGCGATCCCCACCACTGTCTTGACACGAAAACTCGCTGTTCCCCCCAGAACAGTAAGCAATTCCAAGGTTTGCTTACTACCTAGGGATGATAACGGTTGGATCCAGCAAGTCAATATCGTGCCTGCTCCCGTCCGTTAGAAACCTCCAACCCGGGAAGCCTTGGGTCCGGGCTTCGAAAAAGCGGTAGTCGCGTTGACAACTTCGGCGGGCGTGGGGTAGCTTGCCCTTCGATCGAGGGTTCGTTCCGACAGTCGTAATGATTTCAATGGATTCCAGCCCGCTGGGTTCGGATTTCAGTATGACTGAAGGGGGGCAAAAAGGGGACAACTCGCCGGGATCGCAGGCGAGCCGGAGGGAGCCGCAAGCATGCATGAAATCTGGGAGGCCCTGCTCGAAGGCGCTCCGTTTTCCTTCATTAATCTTGGTGTATTGGCTTTTGGCGTCGGCGTGATCATCGACCGCGCCTGGTACATCCGGATGAACTACAGCGTCGACGCGACCGAGTTCATGAACCGGATTCGCAAGCTGGTGCAGGCGGGGAACATCGATCGTGCCATTCGTCAGTGCGAGGCGAAGGCCGTGCCGCTGCTCGAGGTGGTCAAGTCCGGGCTGACGCAAGTCAATCGTGGTGAGGAAGCGGTGATCGCTTCGATGGAAGAAAAGATGAGCGAGGTCATCCCCGCGCTCGAGAAGCGGACCGGCTCCCTTTGGACGCTCGCGAACATCGCTACGCTGATCGGGCTGCTCGGAACGATCAGTGGTCTGATTCGGGCGTTCAAGGCCGTCGGCACCATCGACGACCCGTCGCAAAAGACCGCGTTGCTCTCCGCGGGCATCGCGGAGGCCATGTGGAACACGTTCCTCGGCTTGCTCATCGCCGTGATCTTCATGATCGCCCACCTCGTGCTCCACGGCCTGACCAAACGCCACAAGCACGAGATGGAAAAGGTCACCATGCAGCTCGAAAATCTTCTCACGTTGCGCCGTCAAGGTGGTTGATCGGGCCCGGCCATGCCCGCAAGGCTGACACCACGGCAACGAGCCTACGTCCGTAAGCGGACGATGATTCCGGATGCCGATCCATCCGAGCTGAGCGACGAGCTCAACATCGTGCCCTTCTTGGACATCGTGGTGAACATCATCATGTTCTTGCTGATGACGCTCACGACCGTCGCGTTCTTCTCGCAGGTCGAGGCCGCGCTGCCCGAATACCGCAAGGGTGGGATCGGCAAGCGGGCTGCCGAGGAGGAAGCGCTCAATCTCAACGTCACGGTCACGCGGGAAGGTGTCATCGTCTCCGGGTCGGGAGGAAAGCTGGCCCGCGGTTGTACGACGACGGCGCCTGGCAAGGTCATCACCGTGCCGGCAGGAATGAACGGGGAGCAGGATTGGCAGGGACTGACCAACTGCGTGCGTCGCGTCAAAGAACAGTTCGAGGATGAAACAAGGGTCACGTTGAGCGCCGATCCGGAGGTTCCCTACGAGCATCTGATCGGCGCGATGGACGCCGTGCGCGGCGAGCAGAACGAGCTCTTTCCGGACGTCTTGTTGTCCGCGGGGATTCGATGATGGAAAACGAGAGCAGTCGGCCGCCCCGGGATTCGCTTGCGCCGCCCGTCTCCGAGAAGCCGGTCTCGATGTCGCACGTCAATCGCGTGATCCGCGCGAAGCTGCGCCGCCGGCCCGAGCCCGAGCATTTCGGGCTCAACATCTATCCCATGATGGACATGCTGACGATTCTGCTGGTCTACATGATGGCGATCTTCGCGACGTCGTCGGCCGCTGCGGTTCAAGAGAGCAGCGAGCTCCGCATCCCTTACTCCACCTCGAAAGTGGAGCTCAGCGAAGCCATCGCAGTGCAGATCTCGCGAAGCGGCGTGGTAGTCGACGGCAAGCCGGTGCTCGAGCTCCGCAACGGCATCGTAGACCCGAGCCTCAAGCAAGGCGGAAGCAGCGGCTTCCTGATTACCCCGCTCTACAAGACCTTGAGCGAAATCCGCGACCGAAAGAAACGCACCGCCCAGCGATTCGCCAACCAGCCGTTCGTGGGCGACGTCCAAATCATCGCAGACAAGCGCACCCCGTACCGCACCCTCAGCGAAGTCATCTACACCCTCGGCCAAACAGAGTTCAAGAACCTCCGCTTCGTCGTGAACAAGAAGGCCCAGTAAGGGACACGTGTGTGCGTGTCCCCGCTAGCGCCGCTAGCGGGTTCCGGCGAGTTGCTGGAATCGGGGATCGGCGCGCAGGGGGGCGAAGCACGGGTCTTGGTTCAGCAGGCGCGGGTCCGGAAGGCCTCGTCGCACGGTCTCCATGAGGCTTCGTAAAGCGGCGTCAGCGCGGCCCTGGTGCCTTTGGGCGCAAGCCAGATTGTACCAGGGCTTCCATGACGCGGGGTCGATCTCGCTCGCCCGCCGGAAGTAGCGCGCTGCGGTATCGAGGTCGGCGAGGCGAAGCGCGCTCGTGCCGGCCTGGAGCACTCCGATGAAGTTGTCCTCGTCCAGCGCTAACGCCTTTTCGTACCAGCGCTTGGCTGCACCAAATTCCCGCTGACGAAAGTAAAAATCACCATATTGCAGGTGCACATCCGGATCGCCCGAATCGGCATCGACGGCGTCCTGGTACCACCGCTTCGCGGCGTCCATACGACCCTCTTGGAGATCCAGGTAGGCCATCAGAAGCATGGCGTCCACATACGATGGATCGACGCTCAATGCGTTGCGAAGGTGACTTCGCGCTTCTTCACGTCGTTCCTCGGCCAAAGCAATCCGACCGAGTTGGACGAGCACCTGCGGCTGTGCGGGCTCTTGCTGCAGCGATTTCCGATACTGGCGCTCAGCGGCGGCCGTGTTTCCGGTTCGTAGCTCGCACATCGCGACGAGATTGCGTGCAGAAGCGTTCTTGGGCGCCCGCTTCAACAACGAAAGAAGCACCTTCTTCGCTGCTTCGTAATCGCCTCGGAGCGCGAGCTGCCGCCCTCGGTCCATCTGGTGGAAAACCTCGATGCCGTCCTTGGGATCCATGTCCTCCACGCCGGAGGGAACGTCCGATTCGCGCATGTAACCGAGCGCTTGCAACATCTCGACCGTCTTGGCATCGAGGGGGCTCGCGCTCGCAGTCAAGCCAAAGCGCTCGCTGTCTTTCGCCACCGCCGCGATGCGCGCATCGAGCTCGGTTGCCCGCGCCTGGGCGGCTGCAGACACTTTGCCGTTTGCGGACGCGAGAAGATTCTGGGTTTCGTGCGGATCCCGCGCTCGGTCGTACAGCTCGGGACGGGGAGCACGAACGTAGGTCCACCGTTTCGACCGCATCGCCTGGAGCGGTGCCATGCCGAACTCCAGCTCGGGATGGAGCGACTCCGAATACGGGTAGGTGACTGGCGGGTCCTCTGTTCCAGCCAAGGCCTTGCTGAGATCGCTTCCCTGGGTCGGGATCTGCTCCATGCCTGCCAGCCCGATGAGCGTCGGCATCAGGTCCACGGCGGCTACCGACGCGCGATACGTAACCCCCGCGGGTAGCTTCCTCGGATACCGAAGGATCAATGGGACGCGAACGGTCGATTCGTATACGAAAATCGCATGCGTTGCTTCGCCGTGCTCGCCAAGACTTTCCCCGTGGTCGGAAGTGAGCAAGACGACGGTGTCGTCGAGGACCCCTCGATCCTCCAGCTTGCTGATCAGGCGTCCCACCTGTCGATCCGCGCTGGCAATCTCTCCATCATAGGGAGTCGGCGACGCATTCGCGTCAACTTCTGGGGGCTCGTACGGCTGGTGCGGATCGAACAAATGAACCCAAAGAAAGAAAGGTCGCCTGCTCTTGGAAGTGCCGATGCCATCGTCCAGCCATCGAACCACCTGGTCCACCGTGCGTCGGCCGGTCCGTTCCTGAATTCGGAACATGCCTGGATCTTTCTCTCCTCGAAGTCGGTCGTCGTAGCCGTCGAAACCCTGATTGAGATTGAAGCGGTGGTGCAGCACAGCCGCAGATACGAACGCCTGGGTGCGATACCCCGCAGCGCTCATGAGCTCCGCCAGCGTTTCGGCGTGGGGCGAGAGCTTGTAGGACCCGTTGGCGCGGACCCTATGCGCAGGTGGATGCAGCCCGGTGAAAATGCTCGCGTGGGATGGCAGCGTCATGGGTGTCGCCGCGATCGCGTGCTCTACCAGCACGCCTTCCGAAGCCAAGCGATCGATGTTCGGCGTGCGTGCCTGCACGAAGCCGTAGCAACCGAGGCGATCAGCCCGCAACGTGTCGATGGTGATCAGTACGATGTTGGGCTGGGGCGTTGGTTCGGGCGTTCCGCTGTCCTCGTCCTTCTCGCATCCCAAGGCGCATGCCAGCGCTAGCAAGAGCGCGACCGCACTGCTTCGAGCCCACACGATCAGAGCTCGAAGTCGCCGTATTCTAGGATTTCAGCGATGCGGTAGAGGAAGCCGTTGGCGTGCACGCCGTCGACGACGCGGTGATCGTAGGTGAGCGCCATGTGCATCACGGGACGAATGGCCATCAAGTCTTCGCCCTCGTGCTCGATGACCACCACGCGCTTCTTGATGGTGCCCATGCGCAGAATGCCGACGTTCGGTTGAGAGATGATGGCGCCACCGACCAGATTGCCCCGTCGACCGGGATTCGAGATGGTGAACGTCTTGCCCGAGAGATCGTTCGGCGTGAGGTTGCCCGTTCGAGCCCGCTCAGCGAGGTCGTCCACCGCACGCGCGATGCCTCGAATGGTCAGCTCGTCGGCGTTGTGAATGACGGGAACCACCAGGCCTTCGTCGGTGTCGACCGCAATGCCGATGTTGACCTCCGCCAGCTTCACGAAGGCATCGTCGAGGACGCGCGAGTTGAGCTCGGGAAACTCGCGAAGCGCTCTAGCCGTAGCGGCCGTCGCAAACGCCAAGAAAGTGAGGCTTAGACCATCCTTTTTGAACTGCGCCTTGTGCTGGTCGCGCAGAAGGGACGTCCTGTAGAGATCACACTCTGCAAACGTCACCACGTCCGGCGCGGTGCGCTTCGAGTACACCATGTGGTCTGCGATGATGCGGCGACGTCGCGTGAATGGGACGAGCTCGTCGCCTTCTTTCGGTACGTAAGGCGGCAGACGAAACGCTCCGGCAGGGCCGGTCCCGCGGCTCGGTGGCGTTGCGGGCCGTGGCGAAGGCTCTTCTCGTTTTTTCTGTGGCGTCTTCGCACGCGCTTCGGGCGGCGGCGGCGGTGGAGTCGCCATGCGTTCGGGGGCGCGCGAGCTCTCGATGGCCGCCATCACGTCGTCTCGCTTGATGCGGCCGCCTTCGCCAGTGCCCTGGACGTTCGATAGGTCGACGCCCTTCTCTCTCGCTAACTTGCGTACCGAGGGAGAAGTCGGAGCGGATGCACCCTCGTCCCGAGAAGCCGCACCCTCTTCTTCTTCCGCGCCCTCGTCCTCTGCGGCTTCATCCTCGCGCTTCTCGCTCTTCGCAGTCGCGCTCGCCTCCGCTTTTTCGTCGATCTCGCAGATCGGATCGCCGACGGCGACGATGTCATCCTCGGACGCTAGAAGCTTCGTCACTACGCCTGCCACCGGCGCAGGAAGCTCGCTGTCCGCCTTGTCGGTGAGGATCTCTGCGATGGGCTGGTCCTTTTCGACCGATTCCCCCTCCGAGACGAGCCATTTGCCGATCGTACCCTCGACGATGCTCTCGCCGAGCTGCGGCATGGTCACTTTGGTGGCCATCAGGAGCCGCAACATAGCCCAAAATGCGGTGAGCGGTAGCGTCTTGCAGCGAAGAGCGTCTCGTAGGACGCTCTTTCCAGTGCGAGGTGAGGGAGAAAGGCGAATCCGGCGGGGGGATCGAGGGTTCCTTCCGAAGATTTTCGGGGCGGCCGCCTTGGTGTTCGTCCTGGCCGTGCTGGTTCTCGGGCTGCTCGATAGGTCCAGGCTCGGCAGTTGCGCCGCACGCGGTTTTTTGCGGCTCACTGAAACACCCTCTTCGGACTAGTGCTAAGTGACGCCTCAGAGTAGAGTCGCTGCGATGCTCGACGTTCTCGACCGTGAAGACAGGCTTCAGCTCATGCGATTCGTGTGCTCTTTCGCCTGGGCAGACCTCGAAGTCAGCGATAACGAGCGTGACTTCATCGTCAGGATGGTGGACCGCCTCGACCTGGATGACTCGGAGAGAGCGCAGGTTGCAGAATGGCTCGAGGTGCCCCCGCGAGCAGACGAGGTCGACCCTACGGACATTCCGAAAGAGCACCGGGAGCTGTTTCTCGATGCAGCACGAGCGATGATCTTCTCGGACGGCGAGATCGACGAGGTCGAAGCGGAGAACTTGATCATCTTCGATCAGTTGCTCCGCTGACGGCGCTCGCGACCTGGCTCAACCGGTGGGGTCGAGGAGCTCGGATACCGCCGGCCGTGCTGCGGCCAAGCTCGCGCCCAAGCTCACGACCTGCATCGGGTCGAGGTCGAAGCGGGGGCGTTTCCCAAAATACGACTCGACGTACGCGCGAAGCCCGGGAAGCAGGGTGCTGCCGCCGGCCAAGAAAATTGCCTGCATATCCCGCGCTTTGAGGCCCGCTTGGGCCAGCACCTCGTCGCAGATGCCGAAGGTACGGCGCACCAGGTCCAAGGTGAGCTGCCGCACCTCATCGCGAGTGATCGAAATCACGCCGCAACTCTCGGGCGCCGCCGGATCCACCCCAGGAATGGCGATTGCCGCTTGCTCAGCTTCGCCGAGCTCGCACTTGGCGAGCTCCGAAGCATGCACCAACCGATCAAACGTCACCGCATCGTTGGTCAGGTCCCAACCATCGCGAGACAGCGTCCGATCTGCAACATACAAGGCGATGGTGCGATCGACGTCGTCGCCGCCGAGATACGGATCACCGCCGTGCCCGATGACTCGGAACGGATAACTACTGCAATCGACGACGGCCGCATCGAAGGTGCCGCCTCCGAGGTCGTAGACGAATGCATACTTCAAGCTGCTGCGGTTCAGGTACGCGAGCGCGGTCGCAATGGGCTCCTCGACGACTCGGACCGATGCGAAGCCGGCCTTCGAGACGGCAAACGACGTGGCGTCGCGCCGCTGCTTGTCGAATCCGACGGGGGCCGTCACCACCGCATGAACGTCCTCGGTGGAGCAACGGGTCAGGTCGCATAGACCACGGACCACCGCTCCACCGATGTCGACGGGTGAAACGTCGCCTACGCGGGTCCGGAATGCCGGCGAGCCGCCATGCTCGACGAGATCGTAGGGATAATGCTCACGGAACTGCGCCGTATACGACGAGTGCCAGCGCGCACCGATGATGCGCTTGGCCGAGAGGATGGTGTTCTTCGGATCGAGCGCCCTGCGACGGCGCGCCTCCCGGCCCACCAGCACGGAGCCGTTTGGGGGAAACGCGACTGCGGAGGGCATGACACATCCATTGCCCTCGATCCGCAGCGCTTCGAAATTTCGAGCGACCACCGTGTTGGTGGTACCAAGATCGATTCCAACGGTCTGCCTGCGGCGAGCGGGTATCGGCCGGCTTGGCGAAAGAGAACGGAGCTGGGTATTGAGGTTCATGGGGGGGAAGGGACGAGCCATACGGGACGAGCCCTGGGAAGCAAACAGACTAAGGGATTCAGAGACGTCCTGCCACCGTCATGGGGCCGGCTGGACCGGATCTCCGTGGTGTCCTAAAGTGAAACACGTTCTATTTGGAGGCTACAGCCAATGCCTGCCGACTTTCGTAGACTACAAATAGCAGGAATTGTACAAGAAACACGTGACACAAGGTCTTTTGTCCTCGATGTTCCACAGTCGTTGCGCGCGGAGTTCCGCTACCGAGCCGGCCAGTTCCTGACGTTCGAAATTCCCTGGGAAGACATGAGGCTGCGGCGTTGCTACTCGCTCTCGAGCGCGCCGGAGACCGACCCGTGGCCCAAGGTGACTGTGAAGCGGGTCGAAGGCGGACGAGTCTCCAACTGGTTCAACGACAACCTTCAGGTAGGCGACTCGATCTTGGTGCAGCCGCCAGAGGGCCGCTTCGTGTTGCGATCGAAAGAGGGCGATCATCCGATCTTCTTGTTCGGCGGCGGCAGCGGCATCACGCCGGTTCTCTCGATCCTCAAATCCGCGCTGCGCACGACGGACCGGAAGGTGAAGCTCGTCTACGCCAATCGCGACGAGGATTCGATCATCTTCAAAGACGAGATCGATCTCTGGCTGGCGGAGTACCCCGGTCGCTTCGAGGTCATCCATCACTTGGATAGCGACGGTGGTTTCATGTCGGTGGCCGAGGTTCAGCGGCACATCCGAGGCTGGGAGGATGCCGAGTTCTTCGTGTGCGGCCCGACGGGATACATGGACACCGTCGAGGAGGCCTTCAAGGCATCCGGGATCGATCCGGGGCGAACCAAGTTCGAACGCTTCATCTCGCCAATCGATCCCGATCGCAAAGACACGTCTGCAACCGTGCTCCCGGCACAATCCGACGCTGAGGCCCCGGCTTCATTCACCATCCGGTTGGAGGGACGAGTCCACGAGGTCCCCTACCAAACGGGACTCACCCTGCTCGAATCCGCGGTCAAAGCGGGTCACAAGCCCCCATCGTCATGTGAGGACGGCTACTGCGGTTGCTGCATGGCGCTGCTGAAGAGCGGCAAAGTCAACATGGCGAATCACGACGCGCTCGAGCCGAGCGACATCGAACGCGGTTGGGTGCTCGCCTGCCAAGCTCGTCCTGCGAGCGGTGAAGACATCGAAATAGACTTCGACGCGGAGTACTGAGCTCAGGGACGCTGGCGATCGGGCCAGTCCCAATACGACGTCTTTCCGATCGTCCAGTCGGGACCACTACCCCAGTGCTTGCGCGTGCGGGCGTCCCTGTGATGGGGATCGTATTCCTCGAGCGCCTTTTCGTAGGCTTGGAACTGCTGCACGCCGGTCTTTTCCGCCCAATAGTCCTCTTCGGACGACCATTGGTCGTTCCCTGCGTATTGGAGGATGGTGATACCCGGGAAGTCCATGACGCCCTCGCCGCTCGGGTGATCGCGCCGGTTGGTCATGCGAAAGACGACGCGTCCGCTCGGGTCGGCCATATGCCAGTCGTAAACCCCGTAGATTTCGCCGTACCGCTCCATCAATGGAACGATCCACGCCCGAACCGTCTCGCGTCCTCGCATCGTGCCGAGAACTCGTTCGTAGTAGACGACGTCCTCGGTGAAGAGGTCGGCCCAGGCGTTCCAGTCCTCACGGATCATCCCCGTGTGCCAGAAGTGCCGAAAAGCCCCTTCCACTTCTTCGATGTCGAACGTCGTCACTACTGCGCGGCCTCTTGCCCTTCGGGCCACGAATAAAACTGCGTGCACCAGCGGCGAAAGATCGCGATGGGTCCGTCGCCATCACAGAGCAGCGGCTTTTCGTGCTGCACTTTGTTCTCCCAGATCGGAATGTCTTGCTCGAGCTGGCGCGTCACTTCGGCGACGAACGCCTTGCCAACTCCGCGAGCCATCTCCGCGCCGGCGGTCTTCTTGACGCTGAAATGAAAACGGAGATGGCAGTTGTCGGCGTCGATCGGCGTCGTCGTGGCGACGTTGAGCGTCTCCACGATGCCGTTGAAGCGGACGATCGAAAGACCAAATCCGTAATTGAGGCTCTCGATCGATCCGTCAACCGTGCCACGTGGCGTCTCCATGCCGGCGCCCGAATACACGCGAAGGATGGGGCCTTCGATCGTCGCCTCGGACTTGGGCATGTTGGTGGTTCCGTGCAAATAGTGGAAGTGGGCAGAGTCCACGGCGTTTTCCGCCATCTCCTGATTGCGCGTTCGGATCTTCCATTCCCGAAGGACGAAATCCGTCCATTCCTCGTTGCGAACGCCGTCCTTCGTGCCCCATTCGGGGATCTCGTCGGGGATGTCGAAGGTGGGCGGTGCGCCTTCGGCGTGGTGCCAGCACAAGACCATGTTGGCGAGCTCTTTGATGTGCCAGGTCGCGACCTTGGCCTTGCGGGGGACGTGCTCGGCGTAAGGCACTGCGGTGCAGCGCCCGTCGGTGCCGAACTGCCACGCATGGAAGGGACATTCGATCGAGCTCCCTTTGACCTTCCCGCCGTGTCCTAGGTGCGCTCCGAGATGCGGGCAAAAAGCATCGAGCACACTCAGCGTTCCGTCCTCGGATCGCCAGATGACGAGGTCCTTGCCGAAGTACTTGAGCGGCTTGACGTCGCCGGGCTGGATCTCGTCCGATGCGGCGATCTGGAACCAACCGTTCGGGATGGGAGGGGTGAAGTAGCGGTCGTCCATTTGGGGAAAATAGAACGTGTTTCACTTTTTTCAACCCAAAACGTAGTGCTAGGCTCGCGGCGGAGGCAGGACATGGCGAGCATCGGCGTGGGCGACACCGCCCCAGATTTCACGAAAACCACGCAAAATGGCGAGACCCTCACCCTTTCGCAGTTTCGGGGCGACAAGGCCGTGGTCCTCTACTTCTACCCCAAAGACGAGACGCCGGGCTGTACGGCCGAGGCGTGCACCTTCCGCGACAGCTTCGAGGACTTCGTGGACGCAGGGGCGGTCGTGATCGGCGTGAGCCAAGACAGCGATGAGAGCCACAAACGGTTCGCCGAGCACCACCGGCTCCCGTTTCTCCTGGTCAGCGACCAGGACAAGTCCCTTCAGAGGGCCTACGGCGTTCCCAAGACCATGGGGCTTCTGCCAGGGCGCGTGACGTACGTCATCGACCGCAACGGCGTGGTGCAGCACGTCTTCAGCTCGCAGCTCAACGCCAAGAAGCACGTTCGCGAGGCGCTCGACGTAGTCAAACGGCTCGGCGCCTGAGACGTCTGGCCGCGAACAATACGAGGAGCCCTACCCAGAGCGAGGAAGCACGCGAGCTGCTCGACGTGGCGCTGCAGCCGGACGGATCGGCGGGTACGACGCCGCTTCCGCCGTCGACCGGTGGCGATGGCGTCCCGCACGAATCGCCCACACACGCGGCAGTCTCGCACAGCGTGTCCCGCTCCCATCCCTCGTCGCACAAGGCTCTCACGATGGTGGCGATGTCGTGCACCACCTCGCCCGCCTCGGAGTCCTGGAAGACATTGACGCGCGCACAGTCCTCTTCGGGCGAGACGACGTAGTCGGGTACCCGTCCACCGATCAAGATGCCGGCGAGCTCTGCGTTCGAGTCGAACGTCGCGCTACCGGAGTGGCCCTCGAATGCGTCGAGATTGGCGATGAAAAAGTCGCGCTCC